>DASXUH010000023.1:0-25622 GCA_036504935.1 Geothrix sp.
TGGCAGAAGGTGCGGCCCCTGGCCAAGCTCACCGTGGTGGACAACGTGATGGTGGGCGCTCTGGCGCGGACCTCGTCGCTGAAGGCCGCTCGGGAAATGGCCATGGAGCAGCTCAAGGTGGTCCGGATGGAGCACCGGATGGATTTCCTGGCCGGCGGCCTGCCCATCGGCGAGCGCAAGAAACTCGAAGTGGCCCGGGCCCTTGCCACGCAGCCCAAGCTCCTGCTGCTGGACGAAGTCATGGGCGGCCTCAACCCGGCTGAGAGCGAGGAGATCATCCAGCTCATCCTGGACATCAAGCAGCACGGCCTCACGCAGATGGTCATCGAGCATGATATGAAGGCCATCATGCGCATCTCCGACCGGATCGTCGTCCTCACCTCCGGCGAGAAGCTGACCGAAGGCACCCCCCAGGAGGTGGTGAGCAACCAGACCGTGATCGATGCCTACCTGGGTGAGAGCCATGCTTAAGATCGAGAAGCTGAATTTCGCCTACGGCGATCTGAAGGTCCTGTGGGATGTGGATCTGGAAGTCCATGAGGGCGAGATCGTCACTGTGGTCGGTGCCAATGGCGCCGGGAAATCCACGACCCTCAAGAACATCTCCCGCCTCGTCAACGCCACTTCAGGGGGCATCACCTTCCAGGGCAAGGACCTCGGCAAGATGCAGCCGCATCATGTGGTCGAGGCGGGAATCGTCCAGGTTCCGGAAGGCCGCCGCATCTTTCCCGAGATGACCGTGATGGAGAACCTTCGCATGGGCTCCTATGTCAAGGCCACCCGGGGGGATCGCCAGAAGAACATTGACTGGGTGTTTGAGCTGTTCCCGCGCCTCAGGGAACGGGAGAAGCAGCTCGGCGGCACCATGTCCGGCGGCGAGCAGCAGATGCTGGCCATCGCCCGGGGCCTCATGGCCAATCCCAAGGTACTCCTCCTGGATGAGCCCTCGCTGGGCCTCTCCCCCCTGCTGGTGAAGAACATCTTCGACATCATCACCTTCATCAACAAGCAGGGCGTTACCATCCTTCTCGTGGAGCAGAACGTCTACCAGTCCCTCCGCATCGCCCACCGCGCCTACGTCATGGAGACGGGCCGGGTGGTGCTGACAGGCCGGGGCGACGAACTGCTCAACAATGAACACATCAAGAAAGCCTTCCTGGGCATGTGAGGAGATCCCGATGACCACTGTCGAAAAGTGGATGACCAAGAACCCCGTCACGATCAGTGGGGATGCCTCCATCATCGAGGCCATCCACCTCATGAAGGAGAAGGGCATCCGCCGCCTCCCCGTCATGGTCAAGGGCCACCTTGCCGGCCTGATTACCGAGCGGATGATCAAGGATTACACTCCGGGCAAGGCCACCTCCCTGGATACCTGGGAAGTGCATTACCTGCTCTCCAAGACCGCCGTGAAGGAGGTCATGAACCCGCACCCCCACACGGTGACGCCGGATACGGACCTGGCCACGGCCGCCCAGGCCATCCTCGACCACAAGCTCTACGGCCTGTGCGTCGTGGATGCCAAGGGCAAGCTGGTGGGCATCATGTCCGTGGGCGACATGCTCAAGGCCGTGGTGGAGTTCGCCAAGGCTCGGGAATAGGCAGGCCGATCCGGGGCAGGGGGCCATGGGCCCTCTGCCTTCTTTTGTCATGTGGCGATTTGGCACCGTGACCGTTCCCGGCTGATCCGGTTGACCGTTCCCACGGATCCCCGGGAAGATCGAAGGGCAGTTCCCTTGCCCAGGAGGCACCTTGAGCCAAGCTCAGCGCTTGCGCGATATCCGCGACGGATTTGAGCGCCCCTTTTGGGTAGCCAACATCAGCGAGTTGTTCGAGCGTCTCTCGTACTACGCCGCCTTCGCGTCCCTGGTGCGCTATCTGAACGAGTCTCTCGGCTTCCCAACGCAGGATGCCAGCAGCCTGGCCGGATTGTTCGGTGGGCTTGTATGGTTTCTGGCGGCCTTCGGAGGGGCGATTGCGGACCGTCTCGGGTTCCGCCGTGCACTCTCTCTCGCCTACCTGATTCTCAGCTGCTCCTATTTCCTGCTCGGATCGCTCGGGTCTTCCTGGATGGCCCCGGTCCGCGGCCTGGTGCCCCTCGGCGCGCTCGTCGCCTTCCTGCTGATGCTGCCGGCGCTCGGCATCGCGCTGGTGAAGCCAGCGGTGGTCGGAACGACCGCGCGAGCCTCCAAAGAGAACGTCCGCTCGATCGGCTATTCGATCTATTACACGCTGGTGAACATCGGCGGCGCCGCTGGCCCCTTTGTCGCGTCGTATGTCCACCGGCACATGAGTGTCGAGAATGTCTTCCGCGTCGCTGCCGTCAGCGTATTCCTGATGTTCTTCGCGGTGCTGCTGATGTTCAAGGAACCGCGCAAAGAGGGCGACGTGCCCCCGCCTTCTCTGGCGGAGACCGGCAAGAACTTCATCACGGTGCTCTCGAATCCGAAGTTCATGTTGTTCCTGGTGATCTTCACGGGGTACTGGGTGGTGTACTGGCAGGAGTTCATCACGCTGCCCCTGTATGTCGCGAAGTACATCGATCCGAAGGCGGATACGGAACTTCTGCTGATGACCGGCCCGCTGGTCGTGATCTCCCTGACGGTCCTGATCAACCTGGCCACCCAGAAGATCGCCTCGGTGAAGGCCGTCACGATCGGCACCTTGATGTCGTCCCTCGCCTGGATCGTATTGATCTTCAGGCCGACCGTGACGGGCGTGATCGTCACGCTCATCTGCGTTGCGCTGGGGGAGATCGTGCAGTCGCCGCGCTACTACGAGTACATCTCGCGCCTCGCCCCCCCAGGCCAGCAGGGCACCTACATGGGTTTTGCCTTCCTTCCCATCGGCCTTGGTTCACTCATCGGCGGCTGGTTCGGCGGGAAGCTGATGCATCACTTTGGCGAAGTGACCCACAGGCCGGCCGGCATGCTCTGGACGATCACCGGTGTGGGTGCACTCACGGCCGTGCTGCTGTGGGTGTACGACCGCCTGCTGCCCACGAAGCAGGACGAACTGACCGAGAACCGGCCGGTCTGAACGCTCACAGGCAACAGGAGATGAAGCTCCACATGGCCTGATAGCGCGCCCAGGCGTGCTGAGGTGCGCGGGGGCTGTGGTCGGAGCCGGGCAGCAGCACGATCTGGGCGGAGAAGCCGGCCTTCTGGAGAGCGTCGATGAGCATGACGCTGTTCTGGGGATGCACGTTGTCATCCAGGGTGCCGTGAAGCAGAAGCAGCTTGCCGGACAGGTTTCCCGCGGCCTTCAGCACGGAACTGGACTCGTAGCCGGCCTGGTTGTCCGCGGGCAGGCCCATGTAGCGTTCGGTGTAGATGCTGTCGTAGAGGCGCCAGTCCGTCACAGGCGCCCCGGCAATGCCCAGCTTCCAGGCTTTGCTGTGGGTGAGGGCATAGGTGACCATGAAGCCGCCGTAGCTCCAGCCGTCGAGGCAGAGCCGGTTCATGTCGGCCCAGCCCTGCTGCTTCAGCCAGGCATGGGCATCGAGCAGGTCCTGGAGTTCCTGGGCGCCCAGGTTCCGGTGGATGCCATAGGCACTGGCGAGGCCTTTGTTGGAGGCGCTGCGGTTGTCGCAGATCCAGGTGGCGATGCCCTGCTGGGCCAGGAACTGGTACCAGGGCATGTCCCGGCTCCAGCTGTTCCGCACCATGGGGGAAGCCGGTCCGCCGTAGATGTACTGGTACACGGGATATTTCTTCGCGGGATCGAAGTCCGCGGGCAGCACCAGCATGCTTTCCATGGGGAAGCCATCCCGGGTCTTCACCTGCTGAAAGCTCACCTTGCCGAGCTTCAGTTCTTTCAACTTGTCGCCAGGATTCGCGTCGATGAGACGGATCTGTTTCCCGGTACCGTCGTGCAGAGCCTGCTGGGGCGGAGTCTGGGCATCGCTCCAGGTGTCGAGGAAGGCGGTGAAGGTGGCGTTGAAGCGGATCCGGTGGGTGCCGGGCCGGTCGGTCAGCCGCGTCAGGCCCTTTCCATCAAGGCCGATGCGGTAGGCATCCTGGTCGATGGCACTGCGCTCCGTGGCATCGAAGTAGAGCGTCCCGCCAGTGGCATCCGTACCGTGAACCCTCCGCACATCCCAGTCCCCGGCTGTGATGGCGCCGATCAACCGAGCATCCTTCGCATAGCGGTAGACGTGGTGATGTCCGGTGCGCCCGGATTCCCAGAGGAAGCCCCCGTCCGGCAGGAAGTGGGGCAGGGGCAGGCGCTCTTGCCAGGCACGGCCGTTCTCGTGGATGAGCAGCCAGGAGGCGGCCCCTTCGTAGCGGCGCAAGTCCAGCCAACTCTGGATCCGATCCTGGTGGGTGGCGAGCAGGCGGCCCTCGGGATCCCAGCCCACCTGCACGATGAGGGTCTCGTGGCCCGCATAGGGCTCGTCCATCCAGGTGGTGGTCCCGGCGAGGTCCACCACGCCCAGGCGGGCGATGGGATTGGGATCCCCAGCCTTGGGATAGCGTGCCTTCAAGGCCTTCTGGGGCTGGAAGCGGTCATCCATGAGGGTGTAGACCGGCACCTTGCTCTCATCCAGGCTGAGGTAGGCCAGACGCTTCGAGTCCGGTGCCCACCAGAAGGCGCGGAAACTGCCGCGGCCATAAAGTTCCTCCTGGTAGACCCAGTCCAGACGGCCGTTGAGCATGGTCTCGCTGCCTCCGGTGGTGAGGCGAGTCTCCTTGGCCGTGGCCACGTCCACACGATAGAGATCGCTCCCGCGCAGGTAGGCCACTTGCGTGTCATCGGGACTGAAGGCTGGCTCCTCGGGCTTCCCGCCCACGAGCCGCTTGGCGGTGGCCGTCTTCACGTTCACCAGAAAGAGGGCCTCCCCGACCTCCACGAGGAAGGCGCTGTGGTTCCCGTTCCAGGTGAAGCTCCCGCGGCCAAGGGCAGCCTTGGCGGCGGGTTCGGCGGCTCCGGCCGCCACGAGGGCAGTGTGGAGGCGCGAGGATTCCAGCAGGGGCTTCCGCTCCCAGGTGAGCGGATCCACGCGGTAGAGGGCCACCCGGTCGCCTTCCCGGCGGGTCTCCACCAGGCCGCCGTCCGGCAGCCACTCCAGGCGCGTGGCGGGTAGTCCTCCATAGGCCACCTTCTTCGTGGGGTGGGCGATGGCTTCGAGCGTGAGCCGCCCCGAGCCTTGCCCCAACAGGGAAGGGACGAGGATCAGGCAGGCCAGGAGGGCACGGACGGGCATGGAGGCTCCGGAGATGGTCTATGTATATCGCGAAGCGAGGGCTTCTTGGCCTCAGGCCTCACTCAGCTCGATTTCCACCCAGGCCAGCGTTCCCGCGGCGAGGGGCTCCAGGCCCATCCGCCCCCCCATCAACTGGAGGATGCCGGCGGCCAGGGTCAGGCCGATGCCCAGGCCGCCTCGGCGCCGGCGGAGGCTCTGGTCCTCCTGCTCGAAAGGCTTCAACAGCCGCTCCCAGTCTGGGGGCAGGCCCGGCCCCTGATCCTCGACCTCGAACCGCAGGTGCCAGGCCTGGCCCTTGGACCGGGTCCTCAGACGGAAGGCCACGACTCCGCGCTCCGTGAAGCCCATTGCATTGTCCAGGAGAACCCCCAGTGCCTGGGTGAGGCGGGAGGCATCGCAGACCAGGGGATGGGGCAGGGGCTCCAAGGCCACCCGGGCCTCCAGGCCCTTCGCCCGGGCCCGGGCTTCCAGATCCTTTCCGAGGAGGGCCAGATGCGCGCCGAGGTCCGTCAGGGCCGGACGGACGGTGAGGGTGCCCTGGGCCAGGCTGGCGAGGTCGAGCAGGCCCTGCACCAGACTGCCCAGACGCACCGTGGCCTCCTCGGCCCGGCAGAGGATCTCGGCCTGCCGCGCCGTGGGATCCATGTCCCTCAGCATCTGGACGTGTCCGGCCAGCACCTGCACAGGCGTGCGCAGCTCGTGGTGCGCGTTGTCCGTGAAGGCCTCCTGGGCCAGGCGGAGCCGCCGCTCCCCTTCCAGGGCCTTGCGCTGCTCGCGGATGATGCGGGTCTTCGCCGACACCACGCTGAAGAGCGCGAGCCAGGCCAGCACCACCACCACGAACGTGGCGAGCACGAAGATCAGGAAGAGGCGGGTTTCCTGCAAAGGAACACCTTGGCGAGGGCGATTTCGTAGAAGACGATCACCAGACCATGTACGAGCCAGGGAAGAGGGAGCAGGTGGGGGGGCAGGACGCGCAGGAAATGGTTCGAGCTGGCGTTGAAGATCAGTGTAGTGGAGCCGTAGATCAGGATCGCGCTGTTCAGCCAGAACTCGGGCATGGCCGCAAGGTTCTCGTCATCGTCCCGTAGGGCAAGCCTGCGCAGCTCGTAAACGCCGAGTCCGATGTAGATCAGGCACTGGGTGGTGGTGAACAGCGCATTCCGCAGGAACAGGCCGTTCACGTATACCCCGGCCGCGGCGGCCAGCAGGCCGGTTGCAGCGCAGGCCCAATAGAGGCCCAACCGTCGCGGCGACGGGGGCGAGGTCTTGACGAGCACCCAGAGCATTCCCGCGAAGACTACGGGCTGGGACAGATGCCGGAACCACTGGTTGTTCCGGTGGGATAACGCCAGGGCAATGAAGATGGCCCCTTGGACCAGGTCGATGATCTGGACGGTGAGGAATCTTCCCATCCAGTGGGGGCGGGAGAACCCTCCCCGGATCCGGCTCCAGGCGAAGGCAAGGACCGGCGCCAGGATGAAGGGATCGAACAGGAAGAGGAAGATCCATCTGTAGATGGGCTTGATCACCGGGACACCAGGCGTCTCAAGGGGCTCCCTAGAAACTGGATCCAGTGCAGTAGGGCGGGCAATCGTGGCTGTTCTGGATACATATCCCCTCGGCGCCCGCTAGGTCTGCGCCCTGCGCGTCCACAGCCACCATCACCATCGTCGGCGAGCCGTCAGCGTGGTGGGCGTGGTAGATGCGGATGCCGGCGGCGCCGGGCTGGGCCAGGAGCTGCTCGAAGGCACTGCGGTTGAAGGCCGAGGAGCGGTGGGCGCCAGCTTCGGCGCGGGCCTGAAAGGCCCGGATGAGGCCGGCGGCCTCGTCACGGGAAATACGGTGGTCGCGGGCGGGATCGAAGGGCTGGGCGGACACAGGGGCACTCCTGAAAGGCGGCCGAGGGCTTGGTTGGGAGATAGATCAAAAGGATGTCCCCCCCATCAGACCCGAAGAGCTGCCAACTCACAAGATGAGACCGTGGCAACAAGTGCGAATGACCGGTCCGGACTGGGTGCCTGAGTGTTTTTTGCCCAAAACTTCAGTTCGGCAGATGCGGCCGGGTGAGATTGCGGTGGCCGTTGGCGGTCACCAGCAGGTTGTCCTCGATGCGGATGCCGCCGCAGGGCGTGAGCTCGTCGATGAGCTTCCAGTCGAAGCTGCCCTTGTGTTCGTTCTCGCGGAAGGGACGGAGCAGCATGGGAATGAAGTAGAGGCCGGGTTCCACGGTGAACACTTGGCCGGCGTCGATGGTGCGGGTGGTGCGCAGGGTGGGGTGCTGGGGCGGCGGCGGCGCGATGGTGCCGTCCGGCGCGCCCTGCCTGCCGGCCACATCATGCACCTGGATGCCGAGGTGGTGGCCCAGACCGTGGGGGAAGAAGGGGCGGCTGAGCCCCTTCTCCACGGCCTCTTCGGGGTCGGCCTTCAGGATGCCGTGCTCCTTCAGCAGGCCGGCGATGGCGAGGTGCCCCTGGTGGTGCAGATCGCCATAAGGCAGGCCGGGCCTCACGATGTCGCAGAGCTGGAGTTCGAGCTTCACCATGCCGTCCACGAGATCGGCGAAACGGCTGTCGCAGTGGGGCGCGGCCACGGTGCGAGTGATGTCGGCGGCGTACCCGCGGATCTGCGCGCCAGCGTCGATGAGCATGACGTGGCCATTCTTCAGGCTGCGCTTGCCTTCGTAGTGGAGGGTGGCGCCCTTCTCGTTGAGGGCCACGATGCTGCCGTAGGGCATCTCGTGATCCACGATGCCCACGGCTTGGATGTAGACGTGGTGGATCTCCAGTTCGCTGGCACCGGCCAGGAAGGCGGCCCTGGCGGCCAGGTGCCCCCGGGCGGCCAGCACGGTGGCCTCCTCGATGCTCTGCACCTCGTAGGCCGACTTGTTGGTGCGGTGCCAATCCAGGCGGGCCGTGAGGCCGGCCGGGTTCAGCTCCAGATTCGCGGCCTCGGCCCGGTCCGTCTCGTTGCCGATGTAGGCGGCTCCAGTGGGGGTCCCCAGGCGCTTCCACGCGTCCTCGACGGTGCCGACCTCCTCGATGTCGAACTCCGCGGCCCAGAAGGGGTTCCCCAGCGGCAGCTGTTCGTACCAGAAGTCCTCTGGGGCATAGCGGATGAGCCGCGGACGCTGGCCCGGGCGGACCACGAGGACATGGTGCGGCCCCGCCATGGGGCACCAGTGGGCGAAGTGGGGAACGGGGTGAAAGGGAGCGTCCTGATCATCCGCGAAGTGGGTGTAGACCTTGCCGCTGGAGATCACCAGCGTGTCGAACCCCGTTTCGGCCAGGGCGTCGGCGGCGGTCCGCTGACGCTCGGCGATGTGGGCGTGGAAGAGGGAGGCGAGGTCGGTCATGGGGTTCCTTCGGAGATGGTCAGAAGTCGGATGATCGGATCATTAGAGGAGTCAGAGGAACCGCAGGGGTTTCTCTTCGGGGGCGAAACCGTGGCGCACAGCCTTTTCGAAGAAAAGGGCGAGGCTTTCGCGCTCGGCTTCAGCCAGGGTGTAGCTGATGTTCTCGGTGAGATACTCGTGCAATTCGATCTTGGTCCAGCCGATGGTGCGCCGGGCCTCCTCGATGATCGCGGGCAGCTGGGCCATGCCGATTTCCAGGCTCTTGTGGAAGAAGGAGGCCACACCGCCGGGCACGGGCAGCTCCGGGGCGTTCTTGCGGACCAGCCAGAGGGCGAAGACGAAGGGCAGGCCGGTCCAGGCGTGCCACTCTTCGGCCAGGTCCAGCACGAAGAGGCCCTGGCGCTGGGCCCGCATGGCGGTGTCTCCGATCATGATGGCGGCGTCGTGGGCTTCGAGCATGGCCGGCAGGTCGGGCCCCATGTCCGTGATCTCTGGGCTCACACCGTAGCGTTCCCGGAGGATGAGCTGGCCCAGCACCACGCTGGTGCGGCTTGAGGTGTCCAGGGCCAGACTGCGGATCTGTTCCGGCGGCACCTTGGACAGGATCACCACGCTGCGCACCCGCTTGGGGGAGGCGATGCAGAGGCCGGGCACGATGAGGAGGTCGGGAATCCTCAAATACTCGATGGAGCTGACGATGCCCGCGTCCACCTCGCCGGACCGCAGCCGGTCCGCGCAGGCCGAGGGATAGTGGAACTTCAGATGGAAATGCTCCCAGCCGAGGCCGTGCTTGAATCCGTGGTTCAGGGGGGCGGCGTTCAGATAATCGATGATGGACAGGCGGAATGGTTCAGTGGCCATGGCAACAGTCTACCGACCCTGCGATGATTCCCTGATGGTCCTCTGGCACTACGAGCTCAATACCCCGATGGGGCCGATGCGAGCCGCCTTCGACGGCCGGGGACGGCTGCGGGAGCTGGCGGTGGAAGGTCTTGATCCCCGCAAGACCAGCCCTCTGCCACCCAAGGAGCAGCGGGAGGCCAAGCGCTACCTGGACCGGCAGCTGGATGCCTACCTGGCGGGCACCCTGCGCACCTTCACCGTGCCCCTGGACCCCCAGGGCACGCCGGTGCAGCTCCGCATCTGGGATACGGTCCGGACGATCCCCTACGGCCAGTCCAGGAGCCCGGGCGATCTGGCGGCCTGGCTGAGCCTGGACGAGGATCTGATCATCATGGCCTGCGCCGAGAATCCGATCGTCCTGCTCCTGCCCGCCCACCGAGTGGTCCTGCCCGGCGAGGGCCCTCTGCCGAAGGCCCTGCGGGAACTGGAGTCGGGCATGGGATGGCGGTGTCCTTGATCCAGTGCAACAAAAAACAGTGATTCTGCCATGCTGGTGCCCATGAACGGGCCCTTCCATCCACTGTCCACACCCCTGGGAGACCTGGGTGCGGTCTTTGATGGCGAGGGGCACCTGATCCAGTTGGAGCGCCTGCACGGGCAGCCGCCCCTGGCCCCCGCCGGCCCCGTCCCGAAAAGCCTGCCCTACCTGAAACGGCAGCTGGAATCCTATTTCTCGGGGAACCTCCGGGACTTCAATATCCCCCTGCTGCTGGCGGGCACCGAGTTCCAGCGGCGGGTCTGGAAGGAACTGCAGAAGATCCCGTACGGCCAGGCCATCTCGTACCTGGAACTGGCGCGGCGCCTGGGGGACGAGAAGTGCATCCGCGCGGCGGCCCGGGCCAGCGGCGCCAACCCCATCGCCATCCTCATCCCCTGCCACCGCGTCATCGGGTCCGACGGATCCCTGGTGGGCTATGCCGGGGGCTTGGACATGAAAGAGTTCCTGCTGCGTCTGGAGGGGGTGCTGCCGAAGGCTCCGCCTCAGCCCCGCCTGCCGTTCGTGTGGGATTGAACCCAAAAAATTCCGGCGCCGCCCATCGGAGGATTTCACCCGGCAGGGCATCTAGCATGGACCTATGCACTGGTCGGATGAGCACCTCTACGAACGGATCCTGGCGAAGGATGCTTCCTTCGATGGGCGGGTGCTCACGGGGGTCCTGACCACTGGGATCTACTGCCTGCCTTCCTGTCCGGCACGGAAGCCCCTGGCGCGGAACGTGCGGTTCTTCCAGGACGAGGCCACGGCCCAGGCGGCGGGGCTGCGGCCTTGCAAGCGGTGCCGGCCCGATGCCTTCTACCGGGGCGAAGACGCGGATCTGGCCCGCCTGGAGGACGCCATGGCCCAGGCCCAAGCGGATCCGGCGGCCTTTCCCGAAGCAGAGGCCCTGGCGGAGGCGGCCGGTGTCGGCCTGACCAAGCTGAAAGCCTTGTTCCGAGAGCATGCCCACACCCAGCCTGCAGCCTTCCTCCAGCGGGCCCGCATCCAGGCCGCCTGCGCGCGGCTGGAGGCGGGAGCGGTGCCCCTGCTGGATCTGGGGGCCGCCGTGGGCTTCGAAAGCCCCTCGGGCTTCCACGACGCCTTCCGGCGGCAGACGGGCCTCGCCCTCGGGGCCTACCGGGACATGCTGGGTTCAGATCGTTTCACGCTGCCCCTGCCAGACCGGACCCGGCTCGACGACCTGCTCCGTTTCCACGGTCGTGATCCGGAGAGCGTGTCCGAACGGGTGCAGGGGGCCACCCTGCGCAAGGCCGACCACTTCGCGGGACGACCGGCGGTCCTGAGCCTGGCCTTCGGCCCCGAGTCGGTGGCGGTGTCCCTGGAGGGCGCGCGTGGTCCCGGCGCCATGGCCGAGGCGCACCGGGCGGCCCTGCGATTGCTGGCCTGGCATGGAGATCCGGGGCCCTTTGAGGAAGCGCATCCGGCCCTGGCCCGAGGCCGGGAGGGCCTGCGGGTACCCCTCACCCTGGACCCCTTCGAGGCTCTGGTCTGGGCCATCCTGGGCCAGCAGGTGAACCTGGCCTTCGCCTATGCCCTCCGCCGCGACCTGATCCGCCTGGCGGGTGCGCCGGTGGGGGACCTCATCGCCCATCCGGAGGCCGCACGCATCGCGGCGCTGGATATCGGTGCCTTGCAGGCCTGCCGGTTCTCCAGGCGCAAGGCCGAATACCTCTTGAATGCGGCTGAAAAGGTCGCCGCGGGTGAGCTGCAGCTGGAGGGGTTGCTCACGGCCACAGGGGCCGGGAAGGCCCTCCTCGCCCTGCGGGGCTGCGGGCCCTGGACCGCTCAGTACGTCTTGATGCGCGGCCTTGGCTTCCGGGATTGTGTGCCCGTGGGGGATTCGGCCCTCACCCTGGCTCTCCAGCGCTGGTTCAAGATCGACGAGCGCCCCGACGGCCCGGCGACCACGCGCCTGATGGCACCCTTCGCGCCCCACCGGAGCCTCGCCACCTTCCATCTCTGGGCCAGCCTGAAAGGAGTGCCCGCATGACGGGAATCCATCGCCTCGAGACTTCGCTCGGTCCCATCCAGGCCGCCTTCGACAGCGAAGGCGCCGTGATCTACCTGGGCTTCCCGGAGCACGAGTTCCGCGCGTCCCTGCTGGCAAAGCTCGCCCGGCTCCGCCCCGTGACAGGCGCGCCTGCCGGGGCGATGGCCCGGCTGCGGGAGCAGCTGGAGGCCTACGCCGCGCGTGGCCGCACCGCCTTCGAGGTCCCCTTCCGGCTCCACGGCAGCCCCTTCAAGCAGCGCGTCTGGGCCGAGCTCCAGCGCATCCCCTTCGGCGAAACCCGCAGCTACGGCCAGCTGGCCACCGCCCTGGGTGATCCGAACCTCAGCCGGGCCGTAGGCCGGGCCAATGGCGCCAATCCCGTGTCCATCCTCGTGCCCTGCCATCGCGTGATCGGCGCCAGCGGCAGCCTCACCGGCTATGCGGGCGGTCTCGGGATGAAGGAGCGGCTGCTGCGGCTGGAAGGTGCGCTCAGGGATTGACTGCCCGCAAAGGGCCGCGTTCCAGTTCCAGCCGGATCTCCTCCTCCGCGCCGAAGGCGGCCTTGAGAATCGCCAGGCCCCGGTCCATGTCCACGCCACCGCAGCTGAAAAAATCCAAGGCGGCGAAGCGGTGCTCGGGCCAAGTGTGGATGGCCAGGTGGCTCTCGGCGATGATCACGGCCCCGCTGACGCCATGGGGGCTGAAGTGGTGGAAGCTATGCGTGACGATGGTGGCACCGGAGGCTTCGGCCGCCGCCAGCATGGCGGACCTGACCAGGCCCAGATCGGCCAGGGCCGCGGCTTCGCAGCCCGTGAATTCCGCGAGCAGGTGGCGGCCCAGGGCGCTCACGGCCGCCTGGTCAGCAGGGCCACGCACTCCACATGGCTGGTGAGGGGAAAGAGATCCAGCACCGCGAGCTGCTCGAGGCTCCAGGCCTGGGACAGCCGCTTCAGATCCCGGCAGAAGGCGGCGCCATCACAGCCCACCAGGACCAGCCTCTCCGCCCCGGCCGTGCAGAGGCGATCGCTGAGCGCCGGTTCGAGACCGGCCCGCGGGGGATCCAGCAGGATGACGTCGCCGGCCTCGCCCAGCCCTTCCGGCACCCATGCCGCCACATCGCCCACCAGGCATTCGGATGGCAGGCCCAGGGCCTCCAGGTTGCGCCGGGCCCAGGCCACGGCGGCCTCGCCGGACTCCACCAGCACGCGATGGTTGAACCGTTTGCCGAGGAGGGCGGAGAAGAACCCGACGCCGCCGTAGAGGTCGAAGAGCGTGCGGCCCTTCACGTCCCAGGTTTCGAGCACGCTCCGGAAGGCCTCGGCCGCCCAAGGCGGACTCACCTGGAAGAAGGCACCAGGCTCGTGGCGCAGCGTGATCCCGCCCAGCCGCTGGGCAAGCGGGTCCTCGCTGCGATGCCAGCCATCGGGTTCCAGCCGCCAGGTGTGGCCCCGTTCATCAGTGGCCAGCACTTCGCCTGCGGGCGTGCCCGTGGACAGCTCCCAGCGGCCTGGGCGGGACGTGAGGATGCGCGCCACCAGGGCCTCCTGGAGCCGCGGAATGGCCAGGGACAGGGGCTCCGCGGCGGCGGGGCAGGTGGTCACGGGCACCAGCGCGTGGCTGTGGCGGCGGAAGTAGCCGAGCCCAGTGCCGTCCCAGTGGAGCTGGATGCGGTGGCGACGGGCCTCCTCGGGGGCGGGATGCCAGTCCCAGGGCACCTCTTCGCCCAGCTGGCGGCGCAGGAGATCGGCGACCATCTGCCGCTTGAGTTCGGGGGCGTGGTGGCCGGCTTCCCAGAGTTCGCAGCCGCCGCAGGTGCCAGCCACAGAGCACTCTGCCGTGGCGCGGCGGGGGTCCCGGGTGATCCAGCGGGTGACGCGGCCTTCGCCGTGGCGGGCTTTCCAGATGACGGTGGCCTCCACCACCTCGCCGGGGAACAGGGCAAGGGGGGCTTCCAGCAGCAGCAGGCGGCCGTCGGCCTCCCGGCCCACCCCCTTGCCGCCCCACGCCAGCCGCTCCACGGGGCCCCGCCAGGTTTCGGTGGGGGCAGGGGAATTCCGATATGCTGGCGGAACTTTCGCCTTCACCTTCCTGGAGCCTGATTCCGCCTTGCGATTCACGGTCGCCGTCCCCCCAGAGCACCGTAGCATCCTCCTGGGTCGCGTGGCCGGAGAGATGCGCCGGGCCATGGTCTTCGCGGATGGCGGTCCCGCGGATGTGGTCCTGGGGCTGCCTGGTGATGGGACCTTCGCGGACTGCGAGATCTGGCCGGGCCTGGAGGCGGCCGAGGCGCTGGTGCGGTCAGCCTGGGCGCGGCTGCAGGACCGCCGGGACATGGAGCGGCTCCACGAGGTGGGCCGGGCCCTGGTTTCGGAACAGAACCTGGACCGGCTGCTGGATCTGGTCCTCACCAAGGCCCGGGAGCTATTGGTGGCCGAGGCCGGGTCCATCTACCTGCTCACCGGCGCCGAGGACCGCCCCGAGCTGCTCTTCGCCCACACCCAGAATGCCCGGGTGAGCCTGCCCTTCGCCCGGGTGGCCATGCCCATCTCGCGGGAGACCCTGGCGGGGTTCGTGGCCCTCAGCAAGGAAAGCCTGAGCCTGCCGGACGTCTACCGCATCCCGGCCGAAGCCCCCTACCGCTTCAACGACAGCTTCGATCGCCAGGCCGGGTACCGCACCACGTCGGTCCTGGTGGTACCCATGCTCGATACGGAAGGGCAGGTGCTGGGCGTCCTGCAGCTGCTCAACCGCCTGGATGAAGATGGACGGACAGTCGCCTTCACCCCTGCGGACCAGAGGCTGGCCCAGAGCCTGGCCGGGCAGGCGGCGGTGGCCGTGAAGAACGCCCAGCTGCGGGAGGAGATCGAACGGCTCTTCGAGGGTTTCGTGGCGGCCTCCGTGACGGCCATCGAGGCCCGGGACCCTGTCACCAGCGGTCATTCGGGCCGGGTGGCGGACCTCACCGTGGGACTAGCCGAGGCGGTCAACGCTACGCCCAGCGGCCCCTACGGAAGCCTGGCGTTCACGGACCGCCAGCTGCGGGAGCTGCGCTACGCCAGCCTGTTGCACGATTTCGGCAAGGTGGGGGTCCGCGAGCAGGTGCTGGTGAAGGCCAAGAAACTGGACCCCGGCCAGCTCGAGATCATCCTCCAGCGCCTGCGCCAGCGAGAGCTTGAGGAGGCCCTGGACGCCCTGGCCCGGGCCTGGAAGGGTGGGGGGAGTGTCGACCTGTGGGAGCGCACCCTGCAGGACCGGCAGGAGGAAGCGGAACGGCTCATCCACCTGGTCCGCCAGAGCAACGAGCCCACGGTGATGACTCAGGCAGTGGCCGAAGGCCTGGGCCTGCTGGAAGACCTCACCTTCACCCATTGGAGCGGCGAGCGCCGGGCCCTGGTGGAACCCGGGAACCTGACCTGCCTCCAGATCCGCCGGGGGAGCCTGTCCGAGGCCGAGCGCCTGGAGATCGAAAGCCACGTCACCCATACCTTCCGCTTCCTGGAGCGCATTCCCTGGACCCGGGATCTGGCGGGTATCCCCGACATCGCCTATGCCCACCATGAGCGGCTGACGGGCCAGGGCTACCCCCGGAAGCTCTCGGAGCCGGAGATCCCCGTCCAGAGTCGCGCCATGGCCATCGCGGACGTCTACGATGCCCTCACGGCCCAGGACCGGCCCTACAAGGGGGCTGTGCCCGTGGAGCGGAGCCTGGCCATCCTGGATGAGGAGGCCCGGAATGGGGCCCTGGACCGGGCTCTGCTGGACCTTTTCATCGAGGCCCGGATCTACGAGCGGACCGGGCGCAAAGCCTGAGACTGGAGGCCGGGGGCTGGAGCCGATAGGCTATAGGATTGGAGTGCCCATGTCGGAACGCGAACCTCGAACGATCGACCTGCAGGGAATCATGGATCTGCTGCCCCACAGGTACCCGATCCTCCTGGTGGATCGCATCCTGGATTTTGAGCCCAAGCAGTGGATCAAAGGGCTGAAGAACGTCAGCTTCAACGAGGCGGTCCTCCAGGGCCATTTCCCCAGCCGGCCTGTCTACCCGGGTGTCTACATCATCGAAGCCATGGCCCAGACCGGCGGTTGCCTGCTCATGCAGGACATCGAGGACCGGGCCCGGAAGGTGATCTACTTCATGGGCATCGACGGGGCGAGATTCCGCAAACCCGTCCTTCCCGGTGACCAGCTGGTGATGGAAGTCAAGGTGGTCCAGCTCAAGGGCCGGATCTGCAAGATGCGCGGCGAGGCCTTCGTGGATGGCCAGAAGGTCGCAGAAGCCGAATTCATGTCCATGCTGATGGACCTGGCTGAGGGAGAAGGACGATGAGCGCGCAGATCCATCCGAGCAGCGTGGTGAGCACGGAGGCCCAGCTGGGCGAAGGCGTGGTCGTGGGCCCCTTCTGTGTCATCGAAGGCACTGCCGTCATCGGCGCCCGCACCCTGTTGCGCAGCCACGTCATCATTGGCCCCCACACCGTGATCGGCGAGGACAATGACATCTATCCCCACGCCACCCTGGGCATGGGTCCCCAGGACCTCAAGTTCAAGGGCGCGCCCACGCGTCTGGTGGTCGGAAACCGGAACGTGATCCGGGAAGGCTGCACCCTCCACCGGGGCACCGAAGGCGGCGGTGGCCTCACCACCCTGGGTGACGACAACTTCCTGATGACCGGCTCCCACATTGCCCACGACTGCCACGTGGGGAACAAGAACATCTTCGCCAACTGCGCCACCCTGGCAGGCCACGTCGAGGTGGGCGATGGCTGCAACATCGGCGCCTTCTCGGCGGTCCACCAGTTCTGCCGGGTCGGGCACCACGCCTTCATGGGCGGCTTCACCGTGGCCACCCAGGATGTGCTGCCCTTCATGAAGACCGCCGGCGCCCGGGACACCAAGAGCTACGGGGTGAACACCATCGGCCTCCAGCGCAAGGGCTTCTCCGTGGAGGTGGTCGAGGCGCTGAAGAAGGCCCATCGCCTGCTCTTCCACGCGGGGCTGCTCCGGGAGGAGGCCATGGCCCAGACCGAGAAGGAAGTGGGCCACATCGCCGAAGTGGCCTACCTGCTCACGTTCATCCGCGAGGCCAAGCGGGGCGTGCATCGTGGCTGACAAGCGCCACGCCACCCTGGCCATCATCGGCCTTCCCAATGCCGGCAAGTCCACCCTGCTGAACGCCCTGCTGGGGCAGAAGCTGGCGGCCACGAGCCAGATCCCCCAGACCACCCGCACCAAGGTGCTGGGTGTGGTGAACCGGGGCGATGTCCAACTGGCCTTCCTCGACACGCCGGGCATCCACCTGCCCAAGCATGCCCTCAACGAACGCATGATGGGCCATGTCGAACAGGCCCTCGAAGAAGCCGACCTGCTGCTCTGGATGGTGGATGCGGACGACTATCTGGGCACGGGCGAGCACGCCTTGGCCAAGCGCCTGCGCAAGCTGGGGCGCCCCACCTACCTGCTGCTGAACAAGATCGACCTGCTGTCCAAGGGCCGTCTGCTAGAGAAGATCGCCACCTACAAGGACCTGCTCCCCTTCAAGGAGATCGTCCCCATCGGCGCCAAGATGGGTCTTAACCTCGATCCGCTCTGGGCCCTCCTTGAGCGCGATGCCGCCCAGCCCGGTTGGCCCTACGGCGAGGAAATCTTCACGGACCAGACTGAACGATCGCTGGCCGCGGAGTTTATCCGCGAGAAGGTGCTCCGGAAGACCCGCGAAGAAGTCCCCCACGGGGTGGCGGTGCTCATCGAACAGTGGCTCGAGGCGGGTCACGCGGACTACCCGGAAGACCTAGGGCCCGAAGGTGTCTTCATCGCGGCGAGGATCCTGGTGGACCGCGACGGCCACCGCAAGATCCTGCTGGGCAGCCAGGGCGAGATGATCAAGGACATCCGCCAGAGCGCTCAGCGTGAGTTGAAGAAGCTCCTCCAGCGCCCCGTTCGCCTGGAACTGTTCGTGAAGGTGGACGAAGGCTGGCGGGACCGGCCAGACCGGCTGGACCGGCTGGAACTCTAGCCGAGGAAACCCCAGGGCCGCCCATTCCCAGAAGGCTCCCCCTCATCTCCTGCCTTGCGGGGGGCGGGACTTCCCCCACATTCATGTGGGAGTCATTTTGTTGAATTGCCTCCAGGGACAATGAATAGCATCGCAAAGCAGGAATTTTACATATGGTAATCATAAGATATTTATATTTTTAGCCACTTGGTGCTTCAATCATCCCGAGGGCTGGGCAGCGACCATGGAAGTCCACGCAAGATCCATTGCCCTGCCCACCTTCCTCCAGGTTGAGAATCCCATTCTCCGGCAGGCTGGGAAGCAGGTGATGGATGGGTCGCTTGCCGCCATGGCCTGGCTGATGGCCGAAGGCCTGTGGACCGGGTCAGAGTGGCACCTGAGAAGGACCTGCATCTGGATCCTGGTCTCGCTGGCTGTCGGGGGGCTGTTCCAGTTGACGAGGAATGTCTATAGCCTGTCGGACCTCCGGGACCTGATGCGCCTGGGCATGGCGACCCTTACGCTGGCATGTCTTGCGCTGGTGCTGAGGGTGCTGGCGGCCTCTCTCGATCTGGCGCCGTTGGTCGCGAATATCGCCTTCGGAGCCAGCATCCTCACTGGGGGATTCTGGATGACCCTCCGGATCGGCTGTCGCTGGTGGCGGGAGACCCGTGGCTTCTCGTCCACCAGCCCCGCCCGGGCCGATTGGCACAGGAACCGGACCCTGATCGTGGGCGCCGGCCAGGCCGGGGCCCTGGTCCTGGAGGAGCTGCTGCATCATGCCGAGCTCGGCTTTCATGTCGTCGGGCTCATCGACGACGATGCCTCGATCCGCGGGGAGCGGGTGCGGGGCATATCCGTCCTCGGAGGCACGGCCCGCCTTGAGGAAGTGGTTCGCAGGTACCGTGTAACCCATGCCATCCTTGCCCTTCCGAGTGCGCCTGGCCAGGTGGTCCGTGAGCTGAGCACGACCCTCCAGGCACTCCAGGTCCAGATCAAGACGGTACCTGGGCTGTTCAACCTGCTGGGGACGCAGGTGTGGAAGCCCGTCATCCGGGACGTATCCATCGAGGATGTGCTGCGGCGCGAGACTGTTCATCTCGACCACTCGGCACTGCTCGAGGCCATCGAGAGTAAGGTGGTCCTCATCACAGGGGCCGGGGGGTCGATCGGCAGCGAACTGGCCCGCCAGATCGCCACCTTCAAGCCCAAGCACGTCGTGCTGCTCGGCCGGGGAGAGAACAGCCTGTGGATGATCCAGCGGGAATACCATCGGCTCTTCCCTGACCAAGCGTATTCCCTGGAGCTCATGGATATCCGGAACGCGGACGGACTCCGCGAGGTTTTCCGGCTCTACCGTCCGGACATCGTGATGCATGCGGCGGCCCACAAGCACGTCCCCTTCCTCGAGACTCACCCCGCCGAGGGCGTTCTCAACAACATCTTCGGCACTTTGAATGTGGTGGATGCCGCCGTGGACTGCGGCACCCGGATCCTCGTCAACATTTCCACGGACAAGGCGGTGAACCCCACCAACGTTCTTGGAGCCACCAAGCGCGTTGCGGAATGCCTTGTTCTGGAAGCCTCCAAGAAAGCCCAGACCGGCTCACGCTTTGTCAGCGTCCGCTTTGGAAATGTGTTGGGCAGCCGGGGCAGCGTCGTTCCCGTCTTCAAAGAGCAGATCGAGCGGGGAGGCCCGATCACCGTGACTCACCCGGAAATGACCCGCTACTTCATGACCATCCCTGAAGCAAGTCAGCTCGTACTCCAGGCCGGCCTGCTCGGGGACACGGGCAAGGTCTATGTGCTCGACATGGGCGAGGCGGTCAGGATCGCGGACCTCGCCTCCGATATGGCCCGGCTTTCGGGGGTTACGCCGGGCCGGGACATCGAGATCGAGTACACGGGCCTGCGACCAGGGGAGAAACTCCATGAGGAGCTCTTTCTCGATCTGGAACTCTCCGGCACCAGGCTCCACTCGAAGGTCTATGAGACGAACCCACAGGGCATCGACCCGGAGAAGTTGTCCGAGGGGCTGGATAGTTTCCGCAAAGCTGTCAGCCTCCCATACCGGGAGAGGCAACCTGAGATCGTCCGCCTGCTCCAGTCCATGGTGCCGACCTATACCCCCTCCTTGCTGGGTGTGGGCCGGTACGGCGGCTACGCCTGGGATCGCCGGAAACTGGACCATCCGGTGTCTCCGGAGGAGCCTTCCCGGCGAAAGAATCCGCCCTCCAAGGGCGCGACTGCGCCCTGGCTGGTCGTGAACAAATCCAAGATCTGATCCCAGTTCAGGCGTTGGGTCAGGCGGCGTGGCGGTGTCTCACAACGCGGAACACGGTGAGATCGATGGTGGGCTGGATGACACCCAGCCAGATGGCGCCGTAGACGAAGGAGAGGATCACTTTCACCCAGTTGGGGTAGGCTGGGATGCTGTTCCGGAAGATCCAGGCTGCAAGAATGGAGAGCGAAATGCAGGAAATGAAAGAAATGTAGAACGATGTCCGGAAGGTCTGTTTGCTGACGCCCAGCACCTTTTCGCAGTCGGCCAAATCCGAGTTCCGGCTGACCCGGAAATAGGCCTTGTAGCCATCCAGGATCGAACCGTAGGTGGCGCCAAGGGTCTGGTGGGAGAGGGCATCAAAGCTGCCGCGCTCGATGGTTCGCAGGAACTGGACGGCGATGACTCCCCCATCGGTCCGCACCACGGTGCCATCGGCCTCGATCGGCTTGGTGCCTTCTCCATCCGGGACGGGAATGGCGACTCGACACTGGCTACCTACGGGAAGCTGCGAAGAGGCCCTCAGCAGGACCCCACCCATTCCGATGTTGATGGCCATGGTGTAGGCGACCATCCGACCCATGGAAAACACCCTGACCTTTCGGTCTATGGGAATTCGTTCGTACGTTCGTTCATTCACCAATGAGCTCACGGTGGTCCCCTCATGATTGAGGGTAAGTCCCCCGTGGATATTTGCAAGGAGTAGTAAAATTATGACATTACTTCAAACGGTATAGGAACAACTAGACCGGCAAATGGTATGAACATGGCGTGGGAAAAGCTCCCCGCCTTCGGGTCGATAATCGGTGAAACGAAGAGGAGGCTCCCATGCATGCAGGGAGTATTCAGGTCCGAGTTCTGGGATTCATGGTCATCGGTGTGATCTGCTCCCTGATCGCTTGCAGTGGCGGCAGCAGTGCGACCCCCGCGACCACCCCGGTCCCGGGTAGTCCAGGGACCGTCAGTCTCGTGGTGACTCCCAATGCCCCCGAGATTGATGGGGGTGGCACCGTCATCCTCACGGCCAAGGTGTCCGGAACCACCAACACGGAGTTGACCTGGACCGTGGATGGCATACCCAACGGAGATGCCACCGTAGGAACGGTCACGGGAAGCGGGAGCACCTTCATCTATACCGCCCCCAGCACCGGTGGTAGCCATCTTGTCGTCGCTACCAGCTTGGCCGATACCAGTAAACAAGCCTCGGCAATGGTAAAAATCAGATCAAAAGGCCAGACCGTGAGCGTAGCCCTGACGCCCGGGGCGACCACCCTTACAACTGGCGCCTCCCAGACCTTCACAGCCTCGGTCACCAATGCCGCCCCCAATCCAATCGATACCTCGGTCACCTGGAGCATCGATGGGGTGAGCGGCGGGAGCAGCACCGTGGGCACCCTTTCCGGAACCGGCTCGACCATGACCTATAAGGCCCCGGCCTCGGCGGGAATACACATCCTGACCGCCACCAGCGTGGCGGATCCGAGAGCGTCGGCCTCGTCCACCATCACCGTCCAGGTCCCGACTCAGACCCTGAACGTGACCCTCAGCCCGACCTCCACCAGCCTGATCGTCGGCGCCACCACCACCTTCACCGCTACCGTTACCGGGGGGTCCAACACGTCGGTCACCTGGAGCGTGGATGGCATCGCTGGTGGCAACAGCACCACTGGAACAGTGGCCGGGAGCGGTGCCACGGTCAGCTACACCGCCCCTGCTTCGGTGGGCAGCCACACCCTGGTGGCCACCAGCATCGCCGATGGGACCAAGAGCGCCTCCGCGTCGATCACAGTCGCGGCCGCCCCACCTCCTGCCGCCGTGGGCGTAGCTCTGAGTCCCGGCTCGACGAGCCTCACGACCGGTGCCACTGCCGTGTTCACCGCCACAGTCACGGGTGCCACCGTCACGACTGTGTCCTGGTCGGTGGACGGTGTGGCCAATGGAAACACCACTGTAGGAACCCTCACGGGAACCGGGAACAGCGTTACCTACACAGCTCCAGCCACGGCTGGCAGTCACACGCTTGTGGCGACCAGCGTGGCGGACGGAACCAAGAGCGCCTCCTCGGCCATCACGGTCCAGGCCCCTGCGGCCACCCTGAGCGTCGCGCTGAGCCCCAGCGCCACGACCCTTTCCACCGGAGCCACCACCTCCTTCTCGGCCACGGTCACGGGTTCCACCAACACGGCCGTGTCCTGGATGGTGGATGGTGTGGCCAACGGAAACGCGACTGTGGGGGTCCTCACGGGCACAGGTAACACCGTAACCTACACAGCCCCCACCTCGGCAGGCAGCCACACCCTGGTGGCCACCAGCATCGCCGATGGCACCAAGAGCGCCTCCGCGGCGGTCACGGTCCAGGTTCCGCCTTCGATCAGTGTCACTCTGAGTCCGGTCACCACCACCGTGGCAGCCGGGTCCACGCTTTCCTTCACTGCCAGCATTTCAGGTACCACCAACACGGCCACAACTTGGACCGTGGACGGGATCGCCGAGGGCAGCAGCACGGTCGGAACCCTCACTGGAACCGGCAACTCGCGAACCTATACCGCCCCGGCCGTGGCTGGGATCCACACGATCAAGGCCACCAGCACGGCTGACGCGACCAAGAGCAGCTCCGCCACAGTGACGGTGCAGGCCGTCACGGCTCCGACAGGCATCATCGTCGCGCCCAATGGCGTCCTTGGGAATCCGGGCACCCTTGCGGCTCCCACGACCCTGGAAGGGGCTCGCACCCTCATCCAGAACGCCAGCCGAGCCACCGCAGGCACCCTGCGGGTCCTTCTCCGGGGCGGACTCTACCCCCGGAGTTCCTCTTTCACCCTCGGTTCGACGGATTCCGGGTCCACCGCCAACCCCGTCGAGTACGCCGCATACCCCAACGAGACACCTCGGCTCGTTGGAGGCGTGGCACTGAACCCCGCCTCCCTCCACCTGGTCGACGGTACGGATCCAAATTGGGCCCGGCTGGATCCGGCCGCGCGCGCCTCGATCTACGTGGCAGACCTCACGGCCTACAAGGCGAGTCTCGGGGGTCTGGCCAGCCGTGCGGATTCGAGTGGCACGGTCAACCAGTCGATGGAGGTTTTTGTCGATGGCGTTCCCCTTGCCCTGGCCCGCTACCCCAAGGCTGTGGACCTGAGTGTCGCGAACCTGGCCCCCCAGGCCACCATTCACGTCAGTGGGACACTCACCCCTGATGTGACCGGCGACTATACGTACAAGGGACTGGACAAGCTCGGACGACCTTACTACCAGCTGGCGAAGGGCGGGGACCTGTGGTCCATCGCGGCCTCTGCCACGGGCCCCGATTGGCGGCTCTCCAACCGCAAGGACCTGGGAGGCACGGGTTCCTCCGCTTCCTGGGGCACCTGGGACACCTTCGCGGCGCCAGCGGGCAGCTTCGTCAGTGGCTCCGGCGCCTCTGGCACTGCCTTCCTCTCCCCCACGGATGGATCGAACGCTGTGCCAGGATTCCTGCTGATCCGGAGCACGAACGGGACCACGCAGATCACGGCTCCCGAACCCCGCATGAGCCGGTGGCGGGCCTCTGAGGCCATGTATTTCGGGCTTGGCTACTACAGCTGGTCCGGCAGCCACAGCCCGATCTCGTCGCTGGATCCCGCCACGGGAAGCATTGTGGTCCCCGTCTCTCCCGATTATGGGTTCCGCGTCGGCCAGCCTTTCTTCGTCTACAACCTGCTCGAGGAACTCACGGCGCCTGGCGACTACTTCATCGATCGCACCAACGCGCGGCTCTACCTGCGCCCCTTCGGAGATGTTCCACCCACCGAGATCCTGCTCTCCACCCTCCAGGCGCCCATCGTGCAGTTGACGGGATGCCAGCAGATCACCTGGCAGGGGGTCTCCTTCGAGGCAGCCAAGAACCATCTGGTCTACGGATCGGGTTGCCAAGCCGTGACTTTCAAAAATTGCCAGTTCCGCAACTCCGGCGGGTATGGACTCATCCTCGGCGGCTCCTCGAACCTCGTGGAGGCCTGCGATTTCCGGCAGACCGGCCAAGGTGGTGTCTCGGTGAGCGGAGGAAGCAGGGCGACGCTGACCCCCAGCGGAACGCTGGTCGAGAATTGCGAGATCCAGCACTTCGGGCGCCTATTCTGGACCTACCAGCCGGGTATCGATATCAGCCCGAGTAGCATGGGCATCACAGTCCAGCACAATGAGCTCCACCACTCGCCCCATGCCTCCATCCTGTTCGGGGGCAATGCGAACATTATCCGGTACAACCACATCCACGATGTCATGCAATGGGCCAACGACTCGGGTGTCATCTACACTACGGGTCGCGATTGGGGCATGCAGGGGAACCTGATCCAGTTCAACCTGATCCGCAACTGCGGCAGTCCCCTGGGCACTTTCCAATCGGGCATCTACATCGATGGGGTCGGGAGTGGCGTCAAGATCGAAGGGAACATCCTGTACCACGCCGCCCCGCAATTCGCCATTCAGCACAACGGGGGCCGGGATGTGGTGACCCAGTACAACGTTCTCTACGGGCACTGGTACGGCCTGGACATCAGCAATGTGGCGTTCGAAGTCGTGAACAACACAGCCGGGTCGAGCTGGGATCTCCTGGGTAAGCTCATCGCTGTCAATTACCAGTCCGCGCCCTGGTCCACGGCCTATCCAAATGTGGCGCAGATCCCCAATACCTGGTCGGCTATCCAGGGCACCCACTGGTTGGAGCCCGAAGGATCCGCCTGCTACGGAAACCTCCATTACGGTAGTTCCCCGGACATCTACCGTCAGCACAACTCGGCGATTTCCCTCGCGGCACCCATCTCCTGGTTCAACAAGGTCGGCTCGAACCTCAGCCAGGTGGACCCGCTCTTCACCGACCCGGCGAATCTCGACTTCCGGCTCCAGCCCGCAAGTCCCATGTTCACCATCCCGGGCTTCCCGGGCATTGATGCCACGCAGATCGGTATCCGCCGCTAGCTGCTCCTGGACAACCGCCTTTCGGGATCGCTCTCGGGTGGGGGCGATCCGCAGAGGCTGACCCGGTCATGGTGACCCGCCAGGGCCTGCCCGCTGAACATCCAGTGGGGAGTCTCCGAGGCTTGGACGACAGGAAGCACGACCACGCCGAAATGGAACAGGGGTGACCAGACATCCTTCTTGAACGAAATGACCCGGGTCCAATTCACATCATCACGACTGCCGTAGAGACTGCAGGGGGGGACCGCATCCGTGGTGCTGGTTTCAGAGCTGGTGGAGATGACCGCCATGCCGGCCACATCTGCAGCGTAGAGGGAACTCCCTTCGACCGGGTGCAGGCGCTCCCACCGGCCGGTCTTCTTATCCAGCCTGATGATGTGATTAGGTTCCAGGTCGGTATCGGAGCCGTAGATCAGGCAATCAGGGCGGGGCAGGGC
>DASXUH010000024.1:0-9815 GCA_036504935.1 Geothrix sp.
ATCCACTACTTCGTCCGGGCGACGCGGGCTCCTGCCACCTGATAGACTTGCCTTTCCGCGTCGGGAGACGCCGAAGGAGCCGCCATGAGAAAGCCCGCCCCCAAGGGGCCGCGCACCGCGCCCACCACCCGCAAACCCGCCACAGGCCGCCCCACAGCCGGCCCCGCCCGGACATCCGCGCCAGCCCGCCCAACAGCCAGCCATGCCAGGACGTCCGCGCCAGCCCGTCCGGCGGCGGGCCCCGGCGCCCGGTCGGCCTCCGGCGCTCCTGCCCGGTTCCGCCCCGCCGCCGCGAAGCCCCGGCCCGCGGCCAAGCCGGCCCCGCGCAAGGCGGCCGCGCTCCGCCCCGCCGGCGTTCCGCCCCGCAGCGCCCAGGCGGGGCAGGACCGCCTCCAGAAGATCCTTGCGGCCGCGGGCATCGCCAGCCGCCGGGCCTGCGAGGAGATCATCCTCGATGGCCGCGTGCAGGTGAACGGGAAGACCGTCACCGAGCTGGGCACCCGCGCGGACCCGCGCCGGGACGAGATCACGGTGGACCTCCAGCCCATCGAGCGGGAGGCGCCGGTCTATCTCCTCATGAACAAGCCCAAGGGCTACGTCACCACCGTGAAGGACGACCAGGGCCGGCCCACGGTCATGGCCCTGCTCAAGGGCGTGCCGGGCCGCCTCTACCCGGTGGGCCGCCTCGACTTCAATTCCGAGGGCCTGCTGCTCATGACCAATGACGGCGCCCTGGCCCAGGTGCTCATGGGCCCCGAGCACGAGATTCCCAAGGTCTACCTGGTGAAGGTCCACCGCACGCCGAAACCCGAGCTGCTCAAGGAGTTCGAAGCCGGGTTCCTGCTCAGCGGGCGCCGCCTGAAGCCCTGCCACATCGAGATCGCCGAGAAGGGCGACAATCCCTGGCTGAAAGTGACGCTGACGGAAGGCAAGAACCAGCAGATCCGGCGCATGTTCGCCGCCGTGGGCCATCCCGTCAGCAAGCTGCGCCGGGTGCAGTTCGGCCCCCTCGCGGACCCCATGCTGAAGCCCGGCGCCTGGCGCTACCTGAGCCCCCAGGAGATCTCGGCGATCAAAAGTCTCTAGCTCCGAGTCGCATTCAAAAGTAGAGATCCACCACGGAGAAGGGCCACAGAGGCTGGGTGTGGACAGCGGCAAACTCCGGTAAAAGCCTTTATTGCCACCGATTTCAGTGATTTCAGTGATTGTGATGAGGCGCCCTAGAGGCTCCTCGCATGGGCCGGCCTCAGGCCGCTTCCGGCTTCGCCGGAAGTCATGGGGGGCGCCATCGCCGCGCCCCCCGAAGGGCGCGCGGTGGCGCCCCCCATGGTGCCCATGCTGCGTTGGGACCGGAATCAGCTTTTCATCAGCGAAATCAGCGAAATCGGTGGCAAAAGATTTTTTCTCTGTGCCTTTCTCCGTGTCCGCCGTGTCTCCGGGGTGGATCCTTGTCGACGGGAGCGAGCCGGGCCCGGGCCTCTACAGCAGTGACGAAATCGCTCCGCCATCCACCGCCAGGGTGGTGCCGGTGATGTAGGAGGCGCCGGGGCTGGCGAGGAAGGCCACGGCTTCGCCGAACTCCCGCGGCTCGCCATAGCGGCCGACGGGGATGCGCGCGCCCTGCTCCGCCTGGATGTCTTCCATGGACCGGCCACTGATCTTGGACGCCTCGCTGTCCAGAAACCGTACGCGATCTGTGTAGATGCGCCCCGGCGCCACGCAGTTCACGGTGATGCCATCCTTCGCCACCTGCCCCGCGAGGGTCTTGGCCATGGCCGTCACCGCGGCCCGCAAGGAATTGGACAGGACCAGCGCGGGGATGGGCTGCTTGACCGCGCTGGAGGTGATGAAGAGGATCCGGCCCCAGTTCCGCTCCGTCATGCCGGGCACCACGGACCGCGCCAGGCGCACCGCGGGCATCAGCAGGGCGTCGAAGGCCCCCTGCCAGGCGGCGTCATCGAAACCCATGAACGGCCCCGGCTGCGGGCCGCCGGTGTTGGAGACCAGCACATCCACGCGGCCATGGGCGGTCATGGCAGCTTCCACCACCCGCTGGACATCCTCGGCGCGGCCCAGGTCAGCGACCACCGGCAGCACGGCGCGGCCCGTGGCCCGGCGGATCTCCTCCGCCGCCCGTTCCAGGGAGGCCTGGTCCCGGCTGCAGATGGCCAGATCGCAGCCCGCCCGCGCCAGGGCCTCGGCCGAGGCCCGGCCCAGCCCGCGGCTGGCCGCCGTCACGAGCGCCACTTTGCCTTCCAGTTCCTGAGCCATGGGCATCCTCCCGAGGGGGATTGTGGCACTTCTCGCCAAGGTTAGGGGCCTCGGATCAGGCCAGGTGGAGGCTCCGCACCGCCAGCAGGATCTCCCGCAGGAAGAACACCAGCGCGGCGACGAAGGCGGCCATGGCCAGAATGAAGAGCGAGGCCACCGCCCCGGCCACCCCGGCTTTCAGAATGGCCCCCAGGAACACCGTGGCGATGCTGACGCAGACCAGCAGGGCCGCAGTGGTGCCGAAGGTGATGGCGAAGTTGATCAGCTGCCGCCGCCGCGCCAGGGTGCGCATCTCGTCATGGATGGCCTGGATTCGCCGTTCCGGGGCGTTCTCTTTCAGCTCGTTCAACGCCCGGGCCCGGTCCACGATGCGGGCCAGCCGCGAGGACAGGACGCCCAGGATGGTCCCGATGGAGGTGAGCAGGAAGACCGGCGCCACCGACAGCTGGATGACGTGGGAGATGTCGTAGATGGTCTGGCCGGAGACGGGGGCGGGGGCGGGGGCGGGCATGGCTCTATAGCTATCAGCTCTCAGCTGTCAGCTGTCAGTGAAAAATGCGGCCGGGCCCCATCTTTAGCTGAAAGGTGACAGCCGATAGCTGACAGCTTCTAAAGCGCCTCTTCCTCGAAATCCAGCATGTGGCCGCTCTTGCGGGCTTTGGTCTTCAGGTAGCGCAGGTTGTGGGGGTTGGAGGCCAGCTGGTGGCGCTCCCGCTCGACCTCGATGCCGGCAGATACCAGGGCCCCGATCTTACGGGGATTGTTGGTGAGCAGCTTGACCTTGGTGATGCCGAAGAACTTGAGCATCTCCACGGCGCAGTCGTAGGTGCGCAGGTCATCCGGGAAGCCCAGCGAGTGGTTGGCCTCCACGGTGTCGAGCCCCTGCTCCTGGAGGGCGTAGGCCTTGAGCTTGTTCAGGAGGCCGATGCCACGGCCCTCCTGGCGCAGGTAGAGCACCATGCCGCCATGCTCGGCGATGTGGCGCAGTCCTTCCTCCAGCTGCTGGCGGCAGTCGCACCGGAGGCTGCCCAGCACATCGCCGGTCCAGCACTCGGAGTGGATGCGCACCGGGATGCGGCGCCTGGCGTCGATCTCGCCGGCCACGATGGCCAGGTGCTCCTTGCCCGTGGCGTGCTCCAGGAAGCCGTAGACCATGAACTTCCCGAAGATCGACGGCACGTTGGCTTTGGCGATGAAGGGGACCTTCTCCGCCTGGAGCTTGCAGAACAGTTCGAGTTTCGGGGCGCTGCTGGGTTCTTTGGGGGACATGAGGTTCCGGAAAAGGGTGCGGTCCATCCGTTGGATGCCGCCCGGGAGGAAAATGAAGTCTGGGACCTGAGCCTTTTCAGGGCAACCGGGGCCCCCTTCATTCCATGGACTACAGAATATCGCGTTCCATCTGGGCCACCACCGCCGCCTCCACCTGGGCGATGAAGGCCTCCAGCGGCAGGGCGGCCTTGGCGCCCGAGGCCAGCCGGTGGCCACCCCCGCCGAACAGGCGGCAGACCGCGTTCACGTCCACCTGCTCCCGGGAGCGGAGGCTCACTTTGGCGCGGCCATCCGCGGCTTCGGAAAACAGGGCCGCCACCTCGACCCCCCTCAGCTTGCGGGGCTCCTCCACCAGCTCGTCCAGGTCCTCGTGGGTGGCGCCACAGGCGGCGAGGTCGGCCTGGGTGACAGCCACATAGGCGAAGCGGCCGCCATCCCGCATCTGGAGCCCGCCCATGGCCCGGCCGAAGAGTTTGAGCTTGGCGGGCGTGGCGGTCTGGTAGAGGGCGTTGTAGGTACGGGCAGGGTGGATGCCCTGGGCGATGAGATCCGCCGCAGCGTGGTGGATCTTGGGAGTGCTGTTGGAATGCCTGAAGTTGCCCGTGTCGCTCACCATGCCCGCGTAGAGGGCCTGGGCCATCACGGGCGGAAGGTCGCCCCCGAGGCGGGGCCGCACCAGGTCGTAGACCAGCTCGGCGCTGGCACTGGCGGTTGAATCCGTGAACTCATCGTCGAAGCCCTTCGGCTCGTCCTTCATATGGTGGTCGAGGCAGGCCCGCTCGGCCTTTGTGGTCTCGAAGGCCGCGTAGAGCGCCCCCATGCGGTGGGGTTCCGAGGCATCGATGAGCAGCCAAGCATCCGGCCAGGCGGCCAGGTCGCGGTGGGCGCCGGCGGGTTCATAGGCTTCGATCCAGCCTTCGGGATCCAGGAAACGCAGGTTCTCAGGCAGGACGGGCACCACGACGATGCGCGCCTCCTTGCCCTGCCCTTTCAGATGCGCGGCCAGGGCCACGGCGGCACCCACGCCATCCCCATCTGGATTCTCGTGCGTGGTGAGAAGAATCTTGGTGTGGCCATCGAGAAAGTCGGCGAAGCGATCCAGCATGAATCTTGACCTCAACAGTCAGGATACCAGGATCAGAGCTGCTCTCGTTTACTCTCGAGACTGCCAGGCTTGAAGGCCTTCAGCTCATGGACGACCTCTGCCAGGAGGGCCCGTTTCAGGGCGTAGGGCAGGAAGGCGCTCTTGAAGCCCATGATGATGAGCTCCTTGATCTCCTCGAGGTTGAAGTTCAGCTCATCGTGGATGACCTTGAACTCCTGGCTCACCGTGGTGTTCGTGACCATGCGGTTGTCGGTATTCACGGTGACGCGGAGGCCCAGGTCGTAGAAGAGGCGGATGGGATGGTCGGCCATCTTCTTCACGGCCTTGGTCTGCACGTTGCTGGAGGGGCAGCATTCCAGGGGGATGCGGTGGTCGTTCACGTAGTTGAGCAGGTCCCCGTCCTCGATGAGGCGCACGCCGTGGCCGATGCGGTGCGCCCCGCAGAGGTGGATGGCCTGGTGGATGCTCTCGGGGCCGTAGGCCTCGCCCGCGTGCAGCGTGCAGTTGATGTTGTTCTGGAGCACGCGGCCGAAGGCGTCCTTGTGGCGCTTGGCGGGGAAGTTCTCCTCGGCGCCCGCCAGGTCGAAGCCCACCACACCTTTGTTCTTGAAGGCCACGGTGAGATCCGCCAGCCGCAGGGAGATGTCCGGCGAGATATGGCGCATGCCACAGAGGATGACGCCGGTCTTGATGTTGTACTGCCGCTCCGCCTTCGCCAGGCCCTCCAGCACGGCCTGGACGATGGCATGGAGCGTGAGCCCCTTCTGCTGGTGGAGGATGGGGCTGTAGCGCACCTCCATGTAGCGGACGTTCTCCTTCGCCGCGTCCTCCGCCAGCTCGAAGGCCGTGCGGACCAGGCTCTCGTAGGTCTGCATCACGGACAGGGTGACGTCGAAGGCCCGGAGGTACTCCACGAGCGACTTGCAGTCCTCGCCGACCTCCACGAAGGGCCGCAGGCCCTTGGGCGTGTCCGCGGGCAGCTTCACCTTCTGCTGTTCCGCCAAATCAAGGATGGTGGAGATGCGGAGGCTGCCGTCGAGGTGGACATGCAGATCCGTCTTCGGAAGGCGTTGGAGGTCCAGGAGGCTGAGTTTCGACATGGCCTAGCCTAGCGCTTCGCGCAGCCGTGGGCTATTGGGACGAAGGCCGAAGGGCAAGCCGAAGCCCGGCTTTGCCGGGTTTCGGCGCGGGGGTCCGGGGGTGTGCGCGCAGCGCGGGACCCCCGGAGAGCATCACACATTGAGCTGGCTCATCCGATGGGCGAGCGTGGCACCGTCCGTATCCTGGGACTGGCAGGCCTTGCACAGCCCGAAGATCTGGTGGCTGTGGTGCATGGGCCGGAAGCCGTACCCCTGGCAGATGGTCTCCTGGAGGGCCTCCAGGTCCGGGCGGAAGAACTCGATGATGGCATCGCAGTTGAGGCAGATCAGGTGGTCGTGGTGCTCGTTGCTCCGCACCGCTTCGTAGTGGGCGTGCTGGTCGCCGAAGCTGCTCTTCCGCACCAGGCCGCACTGCACCAGCAGGTCGAGCGTGCGGTACACCGTGGCCCGGCTGATGGCTTTGCCCTTCTGCTTGAGGGCCATGTGCAGCTGATCCGCATCGAAGTGGTGGACCTGGCCGAAGACCTCCTCCACCAGCTCCAGGCGCTCCCCCGTCAGCTTCAGCTGGCGCGATCGCAGAAAAGTTTCGAAGCGCTGCTGTTCTTCCGGGCGTTCGATCTTGGGTTTGCGCATGGCGTCCTCGGTGGGAAGTCTATCCGGTCCACTCGGCTGATCGTATTTTACAGATGAAAAGCGAAAGCGTATTATGTATTCACCGTATATATATTGGAGTCGTCATGGCCATCGTCATTATTCAATCTCCCAGCCTGTCACCGGACCAGAAGTCCCGGATCGGTGAGCGGGTCATCACGGCGCTCCAGCAGGAAGGCCTGAACCCCGGCTCCGTGGTGGTGCTCTTCCGCGCCGAGCGCGGCGATATATACCTCGACGGAATGCTCGTGCAGGCCCAGGCGACTGCCGCCGCGCAGGCTCCTCCGCCGCCCGCGCCCAAGCCCGCCGCCCCGGCGCCCGTGGCCGCGCCGCCAGCGTTCAAGACCAAGGCCCGCCGCTCGAAGCCGGAGCTGGAGGACCTGAAGAAGGACCTGATGCACGCCCTCCAGGACAAAGGTTCTCTCAGCAGCTTCGAAGCCCAGGTCGCCCTGGACCTCAAGGACTGCGATTGGGCCCCGGCCACCCTCCGCCGCCTCTTCACTGAGCTGGAGGAGGCCAAGCTGATCTCCAAGAGCGGCCAGAAGCGTGGCACCCGCTATGTGTGGAAGGGCATCGTCAATACGCCCCAGTCCACGCCCATCGTGAAGCTCGTCAAGGCAGACACCGACGAGGCTTGATCCATTCCCATGGAATGGTTCGCCTGGGACTTCGACCGCCCCGCCTACTTCCAGATCTATGCCGACAAGGCTGCGGACGCCGCTTCGGAAGGACCGGCGCTCGCGGCCCTGCTGGATTTGCCACCAGGCAGCGCCGTCCTGGATCTGCCCTGTGGCTGGGGGCGCCTGCATCCTCATCTGAAGGCCCGGGGCCTGGATGTCATCGGCGGCGATCTGAGTCGCCTGAACCTGCGGCGCCACGCCGAAGAACATCCCGCCCCCCTGGCCCGCCTCGATCTTCGCGCCCTGCCCTTCCGGGGAGCCTGCGCCGATGGCGTGTTTTGCGCCTACACGAGCTGGGGCTACTTCGCCACGAAGGCGGAGAACCTCATGCAGCTGGCGGAGTTCGCGCGCGTGCTCCGACCCGGCGGCATCCTGCTCCTGGACCTGGCGGGCCGGAATTTCCTGAAGGAGGCCGTGGCCGAAGTCGAAGGCCAGTGGCTGGTCTTCCCCGAGGAGGGCTACGAGGAACGCGCCACCTGGAGCCCCGATGGACGGCGCATCCGCACCGAACGGCGCTGCCAGGGTGAAGCCTTCCGCCATGACATCTGGATCCCCACGGATGCCGAGGTCCGGGCCACCCTTGCCTCTGCGGGATTCGGCGCCGTCACGGCCTACGGCGGATTGGACGGGCGACCCTGGGACGGGGCGGCAGAACGGTGGATCTACCGGGCCATCAGACACTGACCCGGCGCGTGGCAAACAGGTAGGCGCCGAAGCCCAGCCCCGAAAGCCCCATGGCCACGGGCAGGCCCAGCCCCTGGACGAGGGCGCCGCCCACCAGCGGACCCACCATCAGGCCCACCGAATAGGCCAGGTTCAGGATGGAGAAGGCCGAGGCGAAGCTCTGGCTGCCCAGGTGCTCCACCTGGTCGGCCACCGCCGGACTGCAGGGGCTCATGATGAAGCTCGCCGTGCTGCCCAGGGCCATCATGGCCAGCACCACCATCCAGGGCCGGGGCAGCAGCGCCGGCAGCGGCAGGAGCACCACCGTCAGCGCCAGCCCCATCCGCAGCACCCGCACCCGGCCGATGCGATCCGAGAGGCGCCCCATCAGTGGCGAGGTGAAGGTGTGGGCCAGGGCCGCGGCGGCGAAGAAGAGGCCGATCTGGGATGGTGATTGGCCAAGGCGGCGGTCCATATCCAGCGGAAGGGTGGATTCGAGCAGAGCCCAGAAGCAGGATCCGAGGGCCATGGCCCCGGCGAAGATCCGGATGATGGGATTGGACAGCAACTGTCGGAAGGGCAGCCGCGGCCCACGCTCCGGCTCCACCTCAGGCAGCAGGAACGCCCGGCCGGCCGCATCCAGGGCCACCAGGACCGCACCCAGCAGGAAAGGCGAGGAGGGCCCGGCGTGCTGGTCGAGAAAGCCCGAGAGTGGAGGGCCGATCAGCACCCCCAGGTTGGCCGCCGCGAAGGCGGTTCCCATGGCCCGGCCGCGCGATTCCTTGGGGAAATGGTCCGCCAGCAGGGCCATGCCCGGCAGCCAGGTGGCCGCTCCCGCAATGCCCTGGAAGAACCGGGCCAGCACCAGCAGCCAGTACTGATTCGATACCGCGAAGACGAGCGTGGTGATCCCCAGGCCCGCAAGTCCCCACAGCATCGGCCCGCGCCGCCCGTACCGATCTGTGAGCACGGCCACGGGAAACGTGGCCAGCAGCAGGGCCACGGCATAGCTGCCGAAGAGGATCCCCACCTCCATCTGGTTCAAGTGCAGGTCCCGCGCGTACCTGGGCAGGAGCGGCACCAGCAGGTAGTAGAGGAGCATGTCCACGTGGAAGGCCAGGGCCGTCACGAGGAGCGCGGCAGTGGGGGGCGCGGGGCGACGCATCCCCCACTATCGCGTCAGTCCCGCGCCATCTCCAGCTTGGGATAGGCCACGTGGAAACCGCAGGCCTCATAGGAGCGCTGGCTGGCAGTTCCCGGAGCCGTGGAGGCGCAAGCCAGGTCACAGCCCCGTTTCTCTGCCAAGCTAGGCGCGCACGGATGAGCGCCTGCTGCAGGCCCCGCCCCCGGAAGCGGGGAAGCACGCCATCGCCCGACAGGAGAGCCACGCCATCCACGATCCCCAGCATGCCGCCGCCCGCGGGTTCATCACCCTCGAAGGCGAGGAATCCCCAGGCATCCGGAACCTCCAGCGACACCTCGAAGGGTGGTTCCAGGTCGGACCAGTCATCATGCTCCAGGAAGCCCGCGCAGACGATCTGGTTGTAGAGGGGGGCTTCCCCGGGCCTGGCGATCCGGATGGAGGAGGACGGGGATTCCGCCTCAGGTACGGCCAGGCTCCTCACCCACAGCTGCTGGAACTGGTGGAGGCGGTATCCCCGTCGGGCCAGCAGCGGCCACAGGGAGGGATCGGCGCCGGGGCTCAGCTCCAGCACCGCCGGTGAGCCGAGGAAGGCTTCGACGGCTTCAAGTTCCGGCTCATCGACCGGCTCGATCAACCCCAGCGCCTGGTTGAGGGGATGGCCTGCGCCGCGGAAGTGGGCGAAGCCACCACCCACGGGCAGGCTGTGGCCGCCGGCGGCCTGGTTGAAACGTTCGTTCTGAAGGGCCTGGGCGCGCTCGAGACGCCTGGCTAGGCTGGGCAGGTCATGGAACATGGAGATCTCCGGAAGAACAGGTCTGCCGGCCGCCCCAGTGGTGGTCTGGCGGCGGCCCGGCTCGGGACAATGGCGAAGGCGACGATACTGCGCGCTTGCGTCAGCCGGGGCACACGGCTCCGACGCCAAGTCCAGGCGT
>DASXUH010000025.1:0-49753 GCA_036504935.1 Geothrix sp.
GTCGGCCGCTTGTCCTTCGGGCCAGCCGTCAGCGAGGCGCAGAGCAGAAGGGCGGACAGCAGGCGCGGAAGGCTGGCGGGCATGGAGACCTCGTCGGGGAGATTCGCCAGCTTACCGCAGGGCTTGAGGTATCTGCTGATCCAGTGGCATCAGCCCTTCATGGGGATGTGCAGGCCGATGGTCTCGGCGTGTTCGCGGGCGGTTTCGTAGCCGGCGTCGGCATGGCGGAAGACGCCCATGGCGGGATCGTTCCAGAGGACGCGGGCGATGCAGCGGTCGGCCCGCTCGGTGCCATCGGCCACGATGACCACGCCGCTGTGCTGGCTGTAGCCCATGCCCACCCCGCCGCCGTGGTGGAAGCTCACCCAGGAGGCACCGCCGCCGACCGCGGTCATGGCGTTGAGCAGCGGCCAGTCGCTGACGGCATCGGAGCCGTCCTTCATGCCCTCGGTCTCGCGGTTGGGGCTGGCGACGCTGCCGCTGTCCAGGTGATCACGGCCGATGACGATGGGCGCCTTCACCTTACCGGTGCGGACCAGCTCATTGAACTTCAGGCCCGCCAGGTGGCGCTCACCGGCGCCGATCCAGCAGATGCGGGCGGGCAGGCCCTGGAAGGCGATCTTCTCCTGGGCGGCCTTGAGCCAGCGGATCATGCCTTCGTTCTCGGGGAACAGCTCCATCATGGCGGCGTCCGTCACCGCGATGTCCTCGGGATCGCCCGACAGGGCCGCCCAGCGGAAGGGGCCGATGCCCTTGCAGAAGAGGGGCCGGATGAAGGCGGGCACGAAGCCCGGGAACGCGAACGCGTTCTCGAAGCCGGCGCGCTTGGCCTGGGCCCGGATGTTGTTGCCGTAGTCGAAGGTGATGGCGCCCCGGCGCTGGAACTCGACCATGGCCTCCACGTGGGTCCGCATGGACGCCAGGGCCCGTTGCACGTAGGCCTCGGGCTCCTCCTTCCTCATCACCGCGGCCTGCTCGAGGCTGAGGCCAGCAGGGATGTAGCCGTTGTATTCGTCGTGGGCACTGGTCTGGTCGGTGACGAGGTCCGGCTGGAAGCCGCGCTTGAGAATCTCCGGCAGGAGCTCCGCGGCGTTGCCCAGCAGGCCGATGCTGCGGGCCTCGTGGGCATCCACGTACTGCTGCACCAGGGCCATGGCCGTGTCCAGGTTGTCGGTCCACTCGTCCAGGTAGCGGGTGTCCAGGCGCTTCTGGATGCGGGTCTGATCCACCTCGATGCAGAGGGCCACGCCTCCGTTCATGGTGACGGACAGGGGCTGGGCGCCGCCCATACCACCCAGGCCGGCCGTGAGGGTCCAGGTGCCGGCCAGGGTGCCGTTGAAGTGCTGGCGGGCGGCTTCGGCGAAAGTTTCGTACGTGCCCTGCACGATGCCCTGGCTGCCAATGTAGATCCAGCTACCGGCGGTCATCTGGCCGTACATCATCAGGCCCTTCTGATCCAGTTCGCGGAAGTGCTCCCAGGTGGCCCATTTCGGCACCAGGTTGGAATTGGCAATGAGCACCCGGGGCGCATCGGGGTGGGTCTTCACCACGCCCACGGGCTTGCCGCTCTGCACCAGCAGGGTTTCGTCATCGTTCAGGTGCTTCAGCTCCTTCACGATTGCGTAGAAGCAGTCCCAGTTGCGGGCCGCCTTGCCCAGGCCGCCGTAGACCACCAGGTCCTCGGGCCGCTCGGCCACCTCGGGATCCAGGTTGTTCATGAGCATACGCAGCGCGGCCTCCTGGACCCAGCCCTTGCAATGCAGGTGGGTGCCGCGGGGCGCGGTGATGATGGGGGCATCAGAGGCGGTGGTCATGGGGACTCCGGCGGAACCCCCTAGTTTCCCACGCCTTCCGAGGGACGGCGATCAAGACCGCCGGAGGACGGCCAGGGCCCGTTCCAGTTCAGCCTTCATGGCCGCTGGAGAATCCGCATGGTGGATGCTCCCGTGGCCCGGCAACACCCAGGTGAAATCGAAGCCGAGCAGCCTTTCCAGACTGTCAAGCTGCTGCTCCCAGCTGTGCCAGTTGTAGGTGCGGGAAGCCGAAAGCCGCCCTTTGTCCGGATTCCACCAAAGGTGGTCTCCGGTGAAGAGGAAGTCCCGGTACAGCAGACACACGCTTCCGGCCGTGTGGCCCGGCGTGGGGATCAGCAGCAGGTCGTCGGCCAGGGAGATGGGCTCGCTGCCCTCCACCAGCTGTTCGGGCCAGGTCATTCCCTCGGCGCGGTGCAAGATGCGCTCGCAGCCGAATCGCGCTCGGTAGGCGGCGTGGTCTGCCACATCGTCCTGGTGGCTGAGCACCAGCATCGCCACTCCGCCCAGGGCCTCCAGGTTCTTCATAAGCGGCTCAGCGGCCCGGGGGGAATCCATGAGGACGTTGCCCGCGGAACGCCGGATCAGGTAGCTCCAAGCCCCGAAGCTCTTCTCGCTGGTGTAGCCGCAGAAGAAGATGTCCTCGGCCAGCGGATGGGGGAAGGCCTTGGCGGCGGCGGGAAGCTCCACCTTGTCCTCGGTGCCGATGGAGCCCACGGGGCAGGCCACCAGGGCCATGGAGGCCCGGAGCCGCGATACGGAATCGCCGGGCTGGGTGTGGACCTTCGCGTGGTCTCCGCCATCCGCGAAAATGCCCGGGGCGAACTGGTAGCAGGTGCCGCAGTCGATGCAGGTCCGGTCCACGAAGAAGGGACCGGGGACGTTGTCGGGATGGGCATCCGTGCGGCGGGCCATGGGGCCTCCGCCCTTTGGATGCCTCAGCGGTTCACCATGTGCATCACGGCCTCGGGGTACCGGGTTCCCGCAGCGACTCCGGGCGGGAAGAGGCCGTTCAGTTCCTGCAGTTCGCCCGGGCAGAGCACCTGTTCGAGGGCGCCGAGGTTCTCATCCAGCCGGTCCCGGCGCTTGGTGCCGGGGATGGGAACGACGTCCCCGCCCTGGCCGAGGACCCAGGCCAGGGCCAGCTGGGAGGGCGCGCAGCCGCGGGCGGCGGCCATGTCCTGGAGCCGGGCCACGAGGTCGAGGTTCTTCTGGAAGTTCTCACCCTGGAAGCGGGGCGAGTTCCGGCGATAGTCGCCGGCCTCGAAGTCGTCGAACTTCTGGATCTGGCCCGTGAGGAAGCCCCGACCCAGCGGGCTGTAGGGCACGAAGCCCACGCCCAGTTCCCGGCAGGCCTGCAACAGGCCTCCTTCGGGATCGCGGGTCCACAGCGAGTATTCGGACTGCACCGCGCTGATGGGATGGACCTTGAAGGCCCGGCGCAGGGTCGCCGGGCTGACCTCGGAGAGGCCCAGGAAGCGGACCTTGCCGGCCTGCACGAGTTCGGCCATGGCGCCCACGGTGTCCTCGATGGGGACTTCTGGGTCCACGCGATGCTGGTAGTAGAGGTCGATGGTGTCGACGTTCAACCGGTTCAGACTGGCCTCGCAGGCGCTGCGCACGTAGTCTGGGCGGCCGCAGACGCCACGCAGGGCCGGGTTGTTCGGATCGCGCATAATGCCGAACTTGGTGGCGATCACCACGCGATCCCGCACCCCGGCCAGGGCCTTGCCCACCAGGATCTCGTTGAGGTGGGGACCGTAGATGTCAGCGGTGTCGAAGAAGGTGACGCCTCTGTCCACGGCGTGGCGGATCGTGGCCGTGGATTCAGCGTCATCCCGATGGCCGTAGAAGTCCGACATGCCCATGCAGCCAAGGCCCAGGGCCGACACGGTGAGTCCCTGGGTTCCGAGGTTGCGGGTCAGCATGGGGACCTCCTTCGAAGGATCAGCGGTGCTCGACCACGTCCTTGGCTTCGAAGCGCACCTTGTGGGCGCTGGCGTACTTGTCGTCGGCGGCGCGGTAGCCCAGGGGGCAGGCGCTGATGGTGGCGTACCCGGTGCCCTTGAGGCCCAGGATCTCGTCGTATTTGGCGGGTTCGATGCCCTCGAAGGGGCAGGCGTCCACACCGAGCAGGGCGGCGGCGGTCATGAGGTTGCCCAGCGCAATGTAGGTCTGGCGGGCCGCCCACTCATGGATGATGGCGTGGCGGGGGCCGTTCACGAGATCGCCCACCATGTAGCCCTTGTAGCCGGCGAGGCTTTCAATGGAGACGCCGCGCACCTCGGCGATGCGCTCGATGAAGTGGTCCACGTCGGCCTCGGTGATGTCCTGTCTGGCGGTGAGAACCACCAGGTGGCTGCAGTCCTCCACCTGGGACTGGTTCCAGGAGGCGGGGCGGAGCTTGGCCTTGAGGGCGGGGTCGGTGACGACGATGAACTTCCAGGGCTGCAGGCCGTAGCTGGAGGGCGTGAGGATCAGGGCCTGCTCGATCACGGACCAGTCGGCGGTGGAGATCTTCTTCGTGGGGTCGAACTTCTTGGTGGCGTAGCGCCAGTTCAGCTGCTGGAGCAGGCTTTCGCCGGAAATGGTGCTCATGGGGGCCTCAGGTTCAGAGTGGAGACGAGGTTAAATGGTCTTCTGGAGGCGGGTCCGCAGCTGGTCGATGGGCAAGGTGCCCACGATGCGATCCTGGGGCAGGCCGTCTTTGAAAATCACCAGGGTCGGCATGCTCAGGACGTCGTACTGCTCGGAAAGCGGCGTGAAATCGTCCACGTTCAGCTTGGCGAAGCCGATCTTCCCCTTGAATTCCGCGGCCAGGGTCTCGGTGATGGGGGCCAGTTCGCGGCAGGGCGCGCACCATGGTGCCCAGAAATCCACCACCGTGGTGCCATGGGCGACGGCTGCGGTGAAGGTCTGGTCGGTCAAGTGCTGAATGAGGTCGGACATTCGGAAACTCCTCCGGAAGCCTTCCAGATTAACGGATCTGGAAGACTTTCCGGTCATGACATTACTTCCTGGATCAGGCACCCTTGGCCCAGCGCATGGCGGCGGAGGCGAGGCGCTGGCCCAGGAACTCGGCGCTCTTGCGGTCGGCCAGGTTGGGCTCGACGTCGGGGGACGCCTGGCCGGCCTGGGCCATGAGGCCCGTGAAGCTGCCCAGGCGGTTGATGCCCTCGTCGTTGTAGGGCATCTCGGCGTTGCCGATCCAGACCATGCCGTGCTGCATGGCGAAGATCATCAGGGACTGGAGGGTGTTCAGCTTGTCGCCGCTGGGGCTGCCGCTGATGGTGAAGCCGGCGGCCAGCTTGTCCTTCCACTTCCGTTCGAGCCAGGGCTTGGAGCTGGCGTCCATGAAGGTCTTGAAGGGGCCGCTGACGTTGCCCATGTAGGTGGGGCTGCCGAAGACGATGGCATCCGAGGCTTCGAGATCCGCCCAGTGCGCGTCGATCTCCTCGACCGGGATGAGCAGGGTCTTGGCGCCCGGGATGGTGTCTGCACCAGCCTTCACGCTCTCCGCCACCACCTTGGTGTGGCCGTAGCCGCTGTGGAACACGATGGCAATCCGAGTCATCCTTGTCTCCTTTTCGGGCACTTGCATTCATTTGGCCCGTGACCCAAACTTTAGATGTCTACGATCAAAAAGAAAGTAGGCACCATTTTGGAAGGTAGGCACCCAATGGTTCGCAAAGCATGTTCCCTCGCTCCCAATGTCCTCAGCGCCCAGTGCCCAACCCGCCAGGCTTTGGATCTCATTGCCGACAAATGGACCACCCTGCTGATCTACCTCCTGTCGAAGGGCAAGCAGCGCTACGGGGACCTCCACCGGCAGGTGGGCGGCATCAGCCAGAAGATGCTCACCCAGACCCTGCGGAAGCTGGAGCGGGACGGCTTGGTCACGCGCCACGTCTATCCCGAGGTGCCTCCCCGCACCGAATACGAGCTGACCAAGCTGGGCCACACGCTCATCGGGCCCCTGGGCGCCCTCTGCGAGTGGGCGGGCACGCACCTGTCGGAGCTGGAGCAGGCCCGCAAGCGGTACGACCACCTGCAGAAGAAGCCTCCGCTCAGCGCCTGATGCCCTCCAGATCCGCAGGTGTGTCCAGGTCCGCTCCGCCACCGGGGAAAGGGAGGGCGGCGGCTTCTTCACGCAAGAGGATTGTCTTGGCACCGCGATCACCGCGAAGGGCCATCAGCTCGGGGAAGAGCCGCCGAGGCAGCACTGCGGGGATGCCCAGGGTTTCCGCGTAGGCGCATGCTGCAGGTCGCTCCGGGTCGATGGCGGCCAGGGCCAAGAGGCGCCGCAGGAGGGGCACATCCACGGCGGGCTGGTCCACGGTCAGGAGCAGAGCCGCCTCTGCTTCCGGAGGCAGGGCGGCGATGCCCAGGCGGAGAGAGCTGGCCATGCCTTCGGCAGCCGCGGAGTTGAAGATCGTTTGAACGTCCAGCTCATCGAGATCCGGGTTCCAATCCCCGATCACGGCCACCACGGGCCCGCACCCCGCCGCCAGGGCCGTTCGGGCGGCGCGGTGCAGCAGGGTCTCTGCGCCAAGCTGCAGCAGCGCCTTGGGGCCGCCCATGCGCCGGCCCTCCCCCGCCGCCAGGATCACGGCGGCGGTCACAGGACCGACACGGCGGTCCGGGTCGACCGGAGGGGGCCGCCCGCGCGCCCCTGGAAGCTGGCCTGGATCTCCGCCAGTACCGCGAGGGCGATGGTCTCGGGATCCTCGGCGCCGAGATCCAGACCCACGGGGCTGTGCAGACGCTCTCCGCAATGGATGCCTTCCGCGGCCAATTCCGCCACCATCTTCGCGCTCCGTGCCCGGCTGCCCATGAGGCCGAGATAACCGGCGGCGGAGATCCCCAGCAGGCGCAGGGCCTCCAGATCCTTCAGGTAGTTGTGGGTCATGAGCACCACGGCGCTGCGCGCGTCCAATCCGAGCCCGGGGATGCGCTGGGCGGGATGGCCCGAGAGGACCGTGTCCGCCTCGGGGAAGCGCGCCGGGCGCGCGAAGGCGGGCCGGTGGTCCAGCAGGCCCACCCGCCAGCCCAGCTCCTTGGCCATCCGCACCAGGGGCCGGCTGTCGTCGCTGGCGCCCAGAATCCAGAGGGAGACCGGTGGCCTGAACGTTTCGACGAAGCCGGACGCATGCGCGTCCGGCTGGGCGGGGATGCTGCGCACCCCCAAATGGTTGGGGCCGAGGTCGATGTGGAGGGTGAGGGACTCTCTCGCGGCTTGGGCCTGCTCGACCCAGGCGAGCCACTCGGGCGGCGCGGCGGGATCCAGGCGCTCCACCAGGATGTCCAGGACCCCTTCGCAGCCGCTGCCGCTGCCCCAGACCAGATCGATCTCGCCCCGCAGGTCGTAGCGGAGCAGGCGCGGCCGGCCATCGGCCAGCGCTTCCCGGGCCCGGGCCATGACTTCGCCCTCGAGACAGCCCCCGCTGAGGGAGCCGCGCAGCGCCTGCTCTCCGTCTGTGAGCAACCGGGAGCCGGGCCGGCGGTAGCTGGACCCTTCGACGCGGAGGAGGGTCGCGAGAGCCACGGGAGCTTTTTGACTCCGGAGCAGACCCAGGATGTCCTGGAGTTCTTTTTGCATGAGGGGATTATGCCCTGGGTAGGTGCGGATCAGGCCTTGCGCAGCGCCTTGGGGAGGAGCGGCAGGCTGCGCAGGCGTTTCCCCGTGGCGGCGAACACCGCGTTGCCCACGGCGGGCGCCAGGGGTGGCAGGCCCGGTTCTCCCACACCGCCGGGGGGCAGGTCGCTGGGCACGATATGGACCTCCACCTTGGGCATGGACGGGAGCAGGAGGATCGGATGATCCGAGAAACTGTCGGCGGTCACACGGCCGTCCTTGAGCGTGATCTCGTCATAGAGGGCGGCGCTGAGGCCGAAGGCAATGCCACCCTCCATCTGGGCCCTCACATTCCCCGGATTGAGCACCATCCCGCAGTCCACGGCGCAGACCACGCGGTGGACCCGGATACTGCCGTCGGCTTTGGCTTCCACCTCGGCCACCTGGGCCACATAGGTGCCGCACTCCATGTAGGCGTGGGCCGCGATGCCTCGGCCCCACCCCTTGGGCAGCTTGCGCGTGCTCCACCCTGCCTTGGTCGCGGCCAGCTCCAGCACGGCGCGGTAGCGGGTGGGATCGAAGGTGTGCTGGCCCAGCTTCAGGGGCGCCTTCGGGAGGTGCGCCAGCCGGAAGGCGAGGGGATCCTTCCCGGCCGCGTGGGCCAGCTCATCCAGGAAACATTCGGTGACGAAGGGATTGAAGCTCGCGGGCACGGCCCGCCAGAACCAGATGGGCACAGGCGTGTCGCTCTGGCCCCACTCCACGTGCAGATTCGGGATGTCGTAGGGCAGGTCCGCGGCGCCCGACAACTCTACGGCTTCAGGGGGCCAGGAGAAATGGTTGGAGGCGGCGATAGAGGGCCCCACGAACCGGTGGTTCCAGGCCACGGGGCGGCCTTGGCCGTCCAGGCCCGCCTCCAGTTCATGCAGGGTGGCCGGGCGGTAGCCGTCGTGCTGGAAATCGTCGGGCCGCGTCCACTGCGCCTTCACGGGCGCTCCGGCCGCCTGGGAGCATTCCACGGCATCGAGGATGAAGTCCGCCATGGCGCGGCGGCCGAAGCCACCGCCGGCCAGCGTGACCTGGATCTCGATCTGGTCGGCCTTCAGGCCCGTGAGTTTCTCGACGAAGGGCAGGGTCATGCCCGGCGCCTGGGTGGGGGCCCAGATCATGCAGCGGTCCGGTTTCACGTCGGCCACGGCCACCATGGGCTCCATGGTGGCGTGGGCCAGGAAGGGGGCGTCGTAGGTGGCCTTGATGCGCTTGGCCGCCTTGGGCAGGGCCTGGGCGGCATCACCCTCCTGGCGCACCACCTTGCCCGGCGTCTTGAGCCGTTCCTCGTACTGCTTCCGGATGGAGGCGCTGTCCATCTTGGCGGCCGGACCTTCGTCCCACTGCACCTTCAGCGCCTCCCGGCCCGCGAAGGCCGCCCAGGTGTCCTCGCCGAAGACGGCCACGCCGCTGGACACCTGCAGCACCTTTTTCACGCCGGGCACCTTGAGGGCGGCCGCGGCGTCAAAGGACCTCACCTTCCCGCCGAACACCGGGCAGCGCTCGATGCTGGCCACGAGCATGCCGGGCAAGTGGATGTCCGTGGCGAACTGGGCCCGCCCGGTGACGATGTCGGGCCCGTCCAGGCGCAGGGTGTCCTTGCCGAGGATCCGGAAATCCTTGGGGGCCTTCAGCGGTGGGTCCGCCGGGGGCGTGAGTTTCGCTGCCCGGGCCACCAGGTCGCCGTAAGCCAGGCTCCGCTTCGTGGGCGGGTGCTGGACCCGGCCCGAGCGCGCCAGACACTGGGACTTGGTCACGCCCCAGGTGTCGGCGGCGGCCTGGAGGAGCATCTCCCGGGCCTGGGCGCCCACCTTCCGCAGCGCCATGGTGGTGGAGAGTGTGGTCTGGCTGCCGCCGGTGACACCGAGGTCGCCGAACCTCGGGGCGGTGGAGGCCTGCAGGACCTTGACGCGGGACCAGTCCGCCTCGAGTTCTTCCGCGATGGCCATGGCCATGCTGGTGCGGACGCCCTGGCCGATCTCCGTCCGCGTGGCCCAGATGGTGACGGAGCCATCCGGGTCGATGCGGAGCATGCCGCTGGGCTGGAACGAGGCTTCCGGAGCCTGGGCCGCCGCGCCCTTCAGCTGCACGGGCAGGGCGAAGGCCAGGGTCAGGGCGCCGGTGGTCTTGAGGAAATCACGGCGGGTGGTGCTCATGAGGCCACCTCCTTCCGCTGGCCGGCGGCCCGGTGGATGGCCTCGCGGATTCTCAGGTAGGTCCCGCAACGGCAGACGTTCTCGCCCATGGCCTGATCGATGTCGCGGTCCGTGGGCTTGGGGTGCTTGGCCAGCAGGGCCGCGGCGGTCATGATCTGGCCCGTCTGGCAGTAGCCGCACTGGGAGACGTCCGTCTCGATCCAGGCCTTCTGCAGGGGATGGGCGCCGTGGGGATCCAGGCCCTCGATGGTGGTGATGCGCTTCGTGCCGACGTCGCCCACCGGCGTCACGCAGGACCGCACGGCCTCGCCGCCGAGGTGGACGGTGCAGGCGCCGCAGAGGCCCTGGCCGCAGCCGAACTTGGTGCCCGTCAGGATGAGGCGATCGCGCAGCACCCAGAGCAGAGGCATGTCGGGTGGTGCCTCGACCGTGTGGGACTGGCCGTTGACCGACAGAGTGAACGCCGCCATGGGGCACCTCCGGTTGGGATGGACGCCACCATCCTACAACCGAGGTGAAGACAGGGGTGCGATCAGAAAATCTAGATCTGGCCGCCCTCCAAAGGCACCTTCCGGATCCGTTTTCCCGTGGCGGCGAAGACGGCGTTCAGCACGGCGGGGATGGCCAGTGGCACGGGTGGCTCGCCCATGCCGGAGGGAGCTTCGGCGCTGGGGATCACGTGGGTCTCGATGGCGGGCATGTCCGCGAGGCGGAGCACCGGGAAGTCGTGGTAGCCGGTCTGCACCGTGCGTCCCTTGTCCCAGGTGATCTGGGAGAACAGGGCCGAAAGGCCGAAGGCGATGCCGCCTTCCACCTGGGCCTCCAGGCCCGCGGGGTTCACCACGAGGCCGCAGTCCACAGCACAGGTCACTTTATGGATGCGGAGCCGGCCCTTCACTACGGAGACTTCTGCCACCTCGGCGGCATAGGTGCGGCCATCGTAGGCGTGGCACGCGAGGCCGAGACCGTGGCCCGCAGGCAGCTTGCGGCCCCAGCCCGCCTTGGCGGCGGCCACCTCCAGCACCTTCTTCAGGCGGCGGATGTCAGCCGTTTCGCGGCCGAATTTGACCGTGCCGCGATCCCCCAGCAGGTCCAGGCGGAAGCGGAGGGGATCCTTCCCTAGGGTGTGGGCCACCTCGTCCAGGAAGCACTCCCGGGCGAAGACGTTGGGCACGATCTCGATGCCGCGCCACCAGCCCAGAGGCGTGGGGGCTTCCACCTCGGCGAAGTCCACGGCAATGGCCGGGATGGCATAGGGGATGTCGTAGGCCCCGTTGGATTCTGTGGCCGCCTGGGAGGGTGCCTTCTGCCCGCCCGTCCAGGAACGCAGCACGGCAGGTCCCGCGATGCGATGCGCCCAGGCCGTGAGGGCGCCGGAACCATCAAGCCCCGCGCGCAGGCGATGGAGTGTCGCGGGGTGGAAGAGATCGTGGCGGATGTCATCCTCCCGGTCCCACACCACCTGCACCGGTCCGCCGCCCGCGGCCTTGGCCACCTGGGCGGCCTCGGTGCTGAAGTCGGTGCCGAGGCGGCGTCCGAAGCCGCCACCGATGAGGGGCACATTCACCTTCAGCTGCTCAGGCTTCAGGCCCAGGGCCGCCGCGGCCCGCTCCTGGGCCCGGTTCGCGGACTGGCTGCCTGCCCACATTTCGGCACCATCCGCGGTCGCGAGCGCTGTGGTGTTCATGGGCTCCACCGTGGCATGGGCCTGGTACGGGAAGCTGTATTCCGCTTCCAGAACTTTGGCTGCAGCCTTCAAGGCCTTTCCGACATCGCCTTCGCGGCGGACATCATCGGCGGGGCCGGTGAGGGCGGCCCGCATCTTCGCTTCGAGCGTTGAGGAATTGAAGTCCCGCGCCTGGCCTTCGTCCCAGGTGATGGTGGCGGCCAGGGCCTCGCGGCCCTTGAAGGCCGCCCAGGTGCTCTCCGCGACGACCGCGATCCCCGTGGGGACCTCCACCACCGCCTTCACGCCGCGCACGGCCTTGGCCTTGGCTTCGTCCCAGGTCCTGGGCTTGCCTCCAGGGACGGGACACCGCAGCACGGCGGCGAAGCACTGGCCGGGGCGGCGCACGTCGAGGCCGAAGATGGCCTTGCCCGTGACGATGGCGGGGCCGTCGAAGCGCGGCGTCCGCTGGCCCAGCAGGCGGTAATCCGCAGGCTTCTTCAGCGGAGGATCCTTGGGCACGGGTAGCCTGGCCGCAGCTTCCGCCAGGGCGCCGTAGCCCAGCTTCTTCCCGCCGGGGCCCAGCACGAAGCCCTGCTCCGTGCGGCACTGATCAGTGGCCACGTTCCACTGCGCCGCCGCAGCGGCCTTCAACATCTCCCGGGCGGCGGCACCCGCCTTGCGGAGGCTGTTCCAGGTGCCACTCACGCTGGTGCTGCCGCCGGTCTGCATGCCCTTGAAGTCGGGGCCCGGGTTGGCGTTCACCACCTCGATCTTCGACCAGTCCAGGTCCAGTTCTTCGGCCAGGGCCAGGGGTAGAGCCGTACGCACGCCCTGGCCCATCTCGACCTTGGGCACGGTGATCTGCGCGGTGCCATCAGGCCGGATGGCCAGGAAGGCATTGGGGCGGAAAGTGGCCTTGGCGGCCTCGCCGGGCCGGGGCTTGGCCTCCAGGTACAGGCCCAACATCAATCCGGTGCCGGCGGCGCCGGTGACTTTCAGGAAGTCGCGGCGGCTGGTCACTTCACACCTCCGGCGGCGCGTTTCACGGCTTTGCGGATGCGGGGGTAGGTGCCGCAGCGGCAGACGTGGTCGGCGAAGGCCTCGTCGATGTCGGCATCCATGGGATGGGCCTTGCGCTTGAGCAGCGCGGCGGCGGTCATGATCATGCCGGGTTGGCAGTAGCCGCACTGGGCCACATCCTCCGCGATCCAGGCCTTCTGCACGGGATGGGAACCATCCTTGGAGAGGCCCTCGACCGTGATGACAGAATGCCCGGCGGCCTCCTTGAGACTTGTCTGGCAGGACTTCACCGCTTGTCCATCCAGGTGCACGGTGCAGGCGCCGCAGACGCCCTGGCCGCAGCCGAACTTGGTGCCCGTGAGGCCCAGGGTATCCCGGAGGATCCAGAGGAGCGGCGTGTCGGCGTCGGCGTCCAGGGTGCGGGCGCGGCCATTCACGGTGAGCTGGTAGGTGGGCATGACGACCCCCTCAAATATCGTGTGACGAGGCTTCCACCCTACGCTTCTGGCAGCCGGGTCGCAACGGGGGCGCCACCGCGGGACAACGGAATCGGCGACGCGTTATGCTGGAAGGACCCCCCTGGAGATTCCGATGCGACCCCTGCTCGCCGCCCTTCTGTCTCTCGCAGCAGCCGCCCTGAGCGCTGGGCCCAAGCCCCAGGTGAAGCTCACCACGTCCATGGGTGTGATCGTGATGGAACTCGAGCCCCAGGCGGCTCCCAGGACCGTGGAGAACTTCCTGAAGTACGTGAAGAAGGGCCACTACAACGGCACCCTCTTCCACCGTGTCATTCCCGGCTTCATGATCCAGGGCGGCGGTTACCTGGATTACCTGGGGAAGAAGCGCACGGATGCCTCCATTCCGAACGAAGCCGACCGTGCGCTGGCCGCGGGGCTGAAGAACAAACGTGGCACGGTGGCCATGGCGCGGACGCCGGATCCCCACAGCGCGGCCGCGGAGTTCTTCATCAACGTGGTGGACAACGCTTCCCTGGATTTCAAGAGCAAGGCCAACGACAAGACTTGGGGCTACTGCGTGTTCGGCAGGGTCGTGAAGGGCATGGATGTGGTGGATCGCATCAAGGCCGTGAAGACCAGCAACAAGCGGAGCGACTTCCTGAACCTGCCCGTCAAGCCGGTGCTCATCAAGGAAGCAGTGCAGATCCAATGACGGCAAAAGCTTCCGCGGGCGCGCCCAGCTTGCGGAGGCTGCGCTCAAGGCGCCTGCGGTAGCGGGGCCACAGGTCCACATCCGCAGGCTCGAAGCCGGCTCGATCCCAGTCGAGGACCAGGGCGCCGTCCTCAGGTGGCAGAAGAATGTTGGTGGCGTTCAGGTCCGGTGACCACAGGCCCCACTCGCAAAGCGAACGGACCGCCTGCCGGACAGCTTCCGCGCGCCCGGCGCTCAGATCCCAGCGGCGTGGCCAGGCCTCGCCCTGGGCCAGCCGGGTGAGCAGCACCCCTTCGACACCCAGGCCGCTGGGACGCCAGGCGTAGCCGAGCGGTTCCACAGTGGGGAAGCCCGCCTCCCAGAGGCCGCGATGGACGGCATGTTCCGCCGCGAAGCGCAGGTGGGTGCGGTAGGTCCGTTCGTTCAGGTGGCGCAGCAGGCCGCCGCGCCGGTACGGGCGCATCACCAGATCGCCGACACGAAGGACGCCGCCGCGGCCGAAGGCCCCCTCCAGGGGAACGGCCTCGCCGGTGATGAGCTGGCCGCCGGGGGTACAGACGCGCCACCCGCCGCCGAGACCAGGCAGCTCGAGGTTCACGCGGCAGCCCAGCGGCCGGAGCGGCCTGCCGGGTTCGTACGGCCACGAGGCCGGCAGCGGAGGGACGATGTAAGGGTCGTGGATCATGTGGATTCCAGCTTGCCGGGTCCGCTGGTGGAAGGCAAAGGATGTGTCGATCACGGCGGTGGAACGAGCCCTGCGACATCTGTCAACCACCCGTTCAGAGTGGGAACCTGCCACCAAAAATCAGCACGGACCCAAGTGGCTTGAGCTGGAAGGAATTCTCCCGGATTGCACACCCGCTTCCCACAAAGGATGTGGAAATCCCCCCTCGGCATCTCAGTAAAGTGACATTTTTTTTCTCGATTTCTGCACGTCGACCTGGCGGGGATTCATCGGCGCTCCGGTGCCGGCCTCACTATTCTGGAACCGTGAACACTCGCATCCCTCATCCCTCCATTCCCGCCGAGGCCCTGGCCCGGCAGGCTCGGCTCATCGGGCTCCTGGCAGTCATGGAGCAGGGATCGGCAAGCCGCGAACCGGGCTCTCTCCAGGCGCTGCGCCGCGCCTTGCAGGGAGGAGAGGCAGATCCCGCCGTGCTCATCCAATCGCTGACGGACGACGATCTTGTGGAGGAAGGCGCCTGCCTCATCCGTGCGGAACGCAGGAGCGCGGGTGGGCAAAGCGTGAAGGAGATCGCTTCACTCCTGGCGCCGCTGGCGGCCAAGGCCATGGAACGGCGCGAAGTGGGTTGGCAACTGGACAGCCGGCGCGCCACCGTGCGCCTGGGTTATGCAAAAGAGGGTGAGGCCCTGGACTTCGACGAAGGGGATGTCCACGCGATCCTGGTTCAGGCCTTCCGGCTTGAGGGATTCCGGTTGGCCCTGGATCTCGGCAAGCGGCCCCGGCCCTCGCTTCGTCTGGAACTCCCCCTTCCCGCGGGTGCAGGTGGTCTTTCGGAATGGGCGGAGGTTGTGTTCCGGGTGGAACCGCATGATGCACCAGAGGTCTTGATGAACCGGCTGAATGGGCGGCTTCCGGAAGGGCTGCGGATCCATCGCTGGGATTCCCATGCACCGTACGCCTCGCCGGTGGGAGAGCTGGCGGATGCCTCCCACTGGCGGTGGAACTGCCCGGTGGAGCAGGCGGCCGGGGCCAGGCTTCGCACCACCGCCTTTTTAGCCGCGGCGGAATGGATCTGGGAAAAGGGCGGACGGGTCGAGGGCCGCAAGCAGGTCAAGCCGCTGGATCTGCGGCCCCTGGTGACGGAGCTGCGCTGGGAGGGAGGAACCCTCTTCAGCACGACGCGTGGAGGTGGCTCCGAGGCCGGCAATCCCCTCAAGGTCCACGCGGCCATCCTGGGGCTCGAACCTGGCGCCCTCCGGGGCCTCCTGCGGCTGTCCCTGGACCTGAGGGCCGATCCGCGCCTGGCCCAGGCGGAGCGCTTCGAGCCCAAGCTCAAGAACATGTACGAGGACGCGGTGCTGCTCAGCGGTGGCTCGAACATCACCCTGGTGGACGAGGACGACGACGAACCCCTGCGCCTAGGCTGAACCAGCCTCCTTGCTGATGGCCAGCAGCAGGCCCAGGCAGACCAGGCTGGCGATGAGGCTGTTGGGCCCGAAGGAGATGAAGGGCAGAGGGATGCCCTTGTTGGGCGCCAGCGACAGCACCACGCTCATGTTCATCAGGGCCTGCGCCACCAGCAGCAGGACGAAGCCCATGGCGCAGAGCTTGAGGAAGGTGTCGTTCACGCGCCGGGCGATGCGGTAACCCCGCCAGAGGATCGCGATGAAGAGGGCCAGGATCGCCACGGTCCCGATCAGGCCGGCCTCTTCGGCGATCACCGCGTAGATGAAATCCGTGTGGGCTTCGGGAAGGAAGAAGAGCTTCTGCTTGCCACCGCCCAGCCCCACGCCCATGAAGCCGCCGTTGCCCACAGCCACGAGGCTCTGGAGGGCCTGGTGGCCCTTGCCGAGGGGATCGGCCGCGGGGTTCAGGAAGCTCGTCACGCGCGCCAGGCGGTAGGGCGATAGCACCACAAAGGCCGTGCCAAGGGCGCCGAGCACAGGGATCGCCACGGCGAAGATCCACTTGGGCGCGCCGCCCAGGAACACCACCATCAGCGTCACGAAGACGATGAGGAAGGAAGTTCCGAAATCAGGCTCGCGCAGGATGAGGGCCAAGGGGACCGCCATGAGGCCGGCCAGTCCCAGCAGCTTGGGCAGGGCGTCGCGATGGCTGGACCAGGCTTCGCGGTGGCGCACCATCCATCTCGCGGCGATGAGGACGGACAGGGGCTTGAAGAGCTCCGAGGGCTGGAGGCTCATGGCGCCCAGGCGGATCCAGCGGTGGGCGCCATTGATCTTGGGCCCGAAGAAGAGCACTGCCACCAGGAGCAGCACCAGAATGCCGTAGGTGATCTGGACTGGCCGTGCGTGGTCCTGGAGAGGCGCCAGGTCCACCTGGGAGAGCGCCAGCATGCACGCGATGCCGATGGCCCCGCCCAAGAGCTGGCGGGTCAGGAAGGCCGTGGCGGCGGCGTGATTCTGGGAAGCCTTGATGGCGGAGGCGGAGTAGATCCACACCATGCCGACGGCGACCAGGGCGAGGGCGAAAAACACCAGCCAGCGGTCGACGGGGCGGCGGACGTCGGGCGCCATATCCGGTCCTAGGCCAGCGCCAGATCGCGGCGGGCGGCGGATTCGAGTTCGTGGAGGGCCTGGTCCACCCAGGCGGACTCCTGCGCTTCCACCATGAGGCGGAGCTTGGGTTCTGTTCCGGACCAGCGGACCACCTGGCGTACGCCCTCGCCCCAGCGGGCGTCGATGCCGGCCATGGCGGACACCAGCTCCGGGCAGGACTCCACCGTCCGGCGATCCTTCGCGACCACATTCACCAGGCGCTGGGGCCAGGGGCGGAAGGTCCAGGCCCACCGACGGTTGACCGGCCGGTGCAGGAGGGCGCGGAGGATGCCGAGCGCGGCGGCCATGCCATCACCGCTGGGCCCCACGCGTTTCTGGATGAGATGGCCCGAGGCCTCGGCGGCCAGGTCCCAGCCCCGCTTGGCCATCTCCCGCAGCAGGAACTTGTCGCCCACCGGCGTTCGCACAAACGGGACACCGGCCTGGGTCAGGGCCTGGGCCAGACCGCCGTTGGTCATCACCGTGCCCACCACGCCCGGAGGAGCGTCCCCGCAGGCCAGGCGATCCTGGGCGAGCAGCCACACCATCTGGTCGCCGTCCACCAAGTCACCCTGGCCGTCCACCAGCAGGCAGCGGTCTCCGTCACCGTCGAAGGCGATGCCCAGCTGGGCTCCTCGGGCCACGACGGCCGCGGACAGGGCATTGAGGTGCGTGGAGCCCACACCCACATTGATGGAGGGGCCGTCCGGGGGCACACCAATCCAGTGGATGCCGTCACCGCGAAAGAGTTCCTGGGCCGCTTCGGCGGTGGCGCCATGGGCGCAGTCGATCACCACGCCAAAATCCCGGGGCAGGTCGATGCCGCCGAGGTGGGCCAGGTAGGGTTGGAGGTCCAGGTGGCCGGGCGGCAAGGAGATGGTGGTCGGTTCGGGGATGCAATCGAAGGCGGCCTCGATGGCGAGCTCCTGGTCCTCCTCCAGCTTCTCGCCCAGCTCATTGAAGCCCTTGAGGCCATTGTCTTCGGGCGGGTTGTGGCTGGCGGAGATCATGAGCCCCCAGGTCTTCTCGCTCTCTGCGCTCGATTTGGCCACGGCCCAGGCCACCGCCGGGGTGGGGGCCATGCCCAGGATCGACACCTTCAGGCCCATCCCCACGCCCAGGATGAATGCTTCGGACATGGGGCCGGAACTGGACCGGGGGTCCCACCCCACCACCAGCCGCTTCACGCCGGCCTCACGAGCCACCTGGGCCCAGGCGGCGCCCCAGCGGGAGACCTCTTCCAGGGTGAGGGGGGAGTGCAGGGCCAGCCCGCGAATGCCGTCGGTTCCGAAGTAGCGAAGACTCATGCCGTCAGATTAACCGATGGCGTGGGTCCTGAAGACCCGGTAGCCCCATTCTGTGGCTTCCGCGTGGGCCGCAGCCGTGAGGGGGTCTCTCCGGTCCGGGGCAAGGCCAGGCGTGCCGGCGCGGACCGCCAGGAACCGCTTGCGGGAGATGCCGATGCAGATGCGTCCCGCGGGCCAGGCGAGGGCTTCCGGCAGTCGCGGCAGGGCGTTCCAGAGGGCCAGATCCTCCGCGAAGGTGGTGCCGAAGCCGAAACCGGGGTCCAGCAGCACGCGATCCGGTGCGATTCCGGCGGTCTGCAGCCGGTCCCTGACCGTACGGAGTTCGTCGATGCCCGCTTCAGCACTTCCAGGCCCTGGACCATCATAGGAGGGCATGAGGAACCCCTCACCCAGACGGCGGCTGCGCATGGCGATGAGACCAGCGGGGGAGCCCACGGCCAGCTCCAACATCGCCGGATCGGTGAAACCATCGACATCGTTGATGACCGAGGCGCCCGCGGCGAGGCCTTTCGCGGCCACGGCGGCGTGGCGGGTGTCCAGGCTGAGGGGGATGTGCGGCAGGGTTTCGGCCAGCGCTGGCAGCACAGGCTCGAGGCGGCCCCACTCCGTGGCGGCATCGACCACCGCCGAGCCGGGACGGGTGCTTTCGGCGCCGAGGTCCAGCATGCGGGCCCCGGCCTCCACGAGGCGCCAGGCCTGGGCCAAGGCCGCGGAAGGATCCACGTACCGGCCGCCATCACTGAAGGAATCTGGAGTCAGATTGAGGATGCCGACGTAGAGGGGCTTGGAGGTGAGCTCAACCCACATGTTGGCCTCGTGGATGTGCGAAGGAGGTCTCGCGTATCGCCTTTGGCGATACCGAGAAATTCAGGATGCCAATGAAAAGGGGGCCGCTCGTGAGGAGCGGCCCCCATTGGAACGGCAGGACGGGGAACGGCAGGACGGTCACGCGGGCTTGAGGGCCGGATTCAGACCGGGGTCCGTCGTGGGGCCTTCCACCGTGGCCGGCGCGGTGGGCGTGCTGCCCGCCTTCGGCGGGGGCAGGGTGCCGCCCTTCATGAGGATCTCGATGTCGTTGCCGTCGAGGGTCTCGCGCACCAGCAGGGCTTCGGCAATGGCCGTCAGCTGGTCGCGATGGGCCTCGATGGCGGCCTTGGCCCGGCGGTAGTTGCGCAGGACGAACTCCTGCACCTCGACATCGATGAGGCGGGCGGTATCTTCGGAGATCTCGCGATGCTGGGCGAAATCGCGGCCGAGGAAGACTTCATGGTTGCCGCCGCCACCGAAATTCAGCGGGCCCAGCTTGTCGCTCATGCCGAATTCCGTGACCATCGACCGGGCCATCTCAGTGGCCTGCTGGATGTCATTGGCTGCGCCGGTGCTGAGCTGGTTGAAGAAGATCTCCTCCGCGATGCGGCCACCCATGGCGATCGCGATGCGGCTCTCCATGTAGTCCCGCGTGGTGTTGTAGCGGTCCGTCACCGGCAGCTGCCAGGTGACGCCCAGGGCGCGGCCGCGGGGGATGATGGTGACCTTGTGGATGGGATCGCTGTCGGGCACCACGGCCGCGACGACCGTATGGCCCGCCTCATGGTAGGCGGTGATGCGCTTGTCGGCCTCGGTCATCACGAGGCTGCGGCGCTCGGCACCCATGTAGACTTTGTCCTTGGCGTTCTCGAAATCGGCCATCTCGACCCACTTCTTGCTGCCCCTGGCCGCGGTGAGGGCAGCCTCGTTGCAGAGGTTGGCCAGGTCGGCGCCAGCGAAACCAGGGGTGCCGCGGGCGATGACTTCCAGATCCACGTCGGGGCTGAGGGGGATCTTGTCGTTGGTGTGCACTTTCAGGATCTCGAAACGGCCCTTCACGTCGGGGCGGTCCACCACCACGCGGCGGTCGAAGCGGCCGGGGCGGAGCAGGGCGGGGTCCAGCACGTCAGGACGGTTGGTGGCAGCGATGAGGATGACGCCCTCGTTGCCTTCGAAGCCGTCCATCTCGACGAGGAGCTGGTTCAGGGTCTGCTCGCGCTCGTCGTGGCCGCCGCCCAGGCCCGCGCCGCGATGGCGGCCCACGGCGTCGATCTCATCGATGAACACGATGCAGGGGGCGCTCTTCTTGGCCTGTTCGAAGAGGTCGCGCACGCGGCTGGCGCCCACGCCCACGAACATCTCCACGAAATCGGAGCCGGAGATGGAGAAGAACTGGACCTTGGCCTCGCCGGCGATGGCGCGGGCCAGCAGGGTCTTGCCGGTTCCCGGAGGGCCCATGAGCAGGACGCCCTTGGGGATCTTGCCGCCGAGCTTCACGAACTTGGCGGGATCCTTCAGGAATTCCACGATCTCCTTCAGTTCCTCCTTGGCCTCGTCGCAACCGGCGACATCCGAGAAGGTGACGCGCTTGGCGCTGCTGGAGAGGCCCTTGGCGCGGGCCTTGCCGAAGCTCAGGGCCTTGTTGCCGCCCATCTGGGCCTGGCGCATGAACACGAACCAGAGCACCACGAAAACCAGCAGGGGCGCCCAGAACATCAGGACATAGGCGAAGTTGTTCTCGCTGGGCTTGGCGGCCTTGAACTCGTCGAGCTGGCCCTCGGTCTTCCAGCTGAGGATGACCTTGCCCAGGTCCTGCATGGGCGGAGCCACCGTGCGGAACTTCTCGATGACCTCGCCGGTCTTGGCATTCTTTTCGGGTTGCTTGTAGGTGCCTTCGACATCGAAGCCGGATAGCGTCACGGATTTGTACTTGCCTCCCACACCTTCGGTATAGAAGGTCGAGAAGGGAATCTCGATCTGGCGGCTGTTCTGGGGGATCTGGCGGAAGGCCAGCACCAAGAGGGCGATGATGCCCAGCCAGACCAGCACGCTCTTCATCATGGAATTCAAAGGGTCACTCCTTGGGGCCTTCGCCCGGGTGGCCCTCCAGTGTACTAGGCCCGGGAAGGCAGCTGAACCTTAGATGCAGATACCTGCCATCTGGTTCGGGGTTTAGGTGGAAATTCCCCCAGGTCGAAGGTTTGCGGCACCTTGCGAGGCGCGCGGCGAGCCAGGGCGCAAGGCTTCGCAGCAGGGCCGCTTCCCGGGGCCAGCCGAGACGGCGGAACGCGGATTCCAGCGTCCAGCGCAGTTCCGGCTCGGTCCAGGGCTCGCGCTTGAGGACGATTGCCTCGTCTGAGATGGACCAACGGGAGCCCTCCCACCCAGCGACCAGCGTCCGGGCCAGCTGCTCGGCCTCCTCGGCCTGGCGATGGGTCTCGAACAGGTGGCGGTCCAGGCCGGGTGCTTCCTGCCTGATGGTTTCAAGGATCGGCCGCCAGCGGTTCCGCGCAGTGAAAGGCTCGGCGTTGCTGGCGTCCTCCCGCCAGGGGATGTTCCGCGAAGCCAGGTAGGCGCGAAGTTCCGCACGGCGGATCTCGGCCAGCGGCGACCAGCGGAGACCCTGCCGAGGGGCCAGGGGATGGAGGCAACCCAATCCCCCGCCCCGGGCCAGGCGCAGGAACACCGTCTCCGTGTGATCGTCCAGGGTGTGCCCCGTGGCCACGACGCCGGCGCCGCATTGCTCGGCCTCCTGACGGAACCAGTCCCAGCGCAGTTCCCGGGCGGCCATCTCCAAACCCTGGGCGCTGGCTTCCGCGTGCGCCCGCACGCCCAGCGATGCCTCAGCGAGGTCCAGGTCCAGGGCCCGGCAGAGCTGGCGCACGAATTCCGCCTCCTCCGGGGCTTCCGGCCGCAGCCCATGGTCCGCATGGGCCACGCTCAACTCCAGGCCCAGGCTCTTCCGCAGGGTCCAGAGCAGCGCCAGCAGTGCCACCGAATCTCCCCCGCCCGAACAGGCCACCAGCACACGGCCCGTGACGCCATCGCCCCGGCGCTGGATCTGCGCGAGAAGGTCTGATTCGAATCGGTTCATGCCGGGGCGTTCAGGCGGTCCACGAGCTGGATCAAGGCCAGGGGCACGGGCCGCTCGCACCACAGGGCCTCGGCCCAGTCGCACATGCGGAGCGAGCCCCAATGCATGGCCCGGCCCAGGACGCCGCGGCGGAAGGCGGGGTGGGCGATGCGGGTGGCGGGCTGGGAGGCGTCCAGGGCGAACTGGCTGCCGAAGGCGTCGAAGGCGGCCATGCGGCGCTCCCACACGGCGCTCACATCCACCAGCAGGTCCGGCTGGCCGGGGTTCTCGCCGCCGGCCCAGGCGATGGCTTCCGGGCGCCAGGGCTTTCCGTCGCAGGGGTAGTTCTTCAGCCCGGCGTAGTAGGCGGCCTCCCGGGCCAGGCGGTGGGTGCGGCGATGGTCGGGGTGGCGGTCGTCCGGGGCGGGCAGGACCACCACCCGGGGCCGGAGTCGGCGGAACTCGGCCATCAGGCGCAGCCGGTAGGCCTCCTCCTCCGTGAAGCGGCCATCTGGGAAATCCAGGACGATGCGGGGCACGCCCAGGATGCGGGCCGCCTCCTGCGCCTCGCTGCGGCGGGTTTCCGCAGTGCCGCGGGTGCCGAGGTCGCCGCTGGTGAGGTCCAGGATGCCGGCCTTCATCCCGCGGTCCGAGGCCAGGACCAGGAGGCCCCCCACATGGACTTCCACGTCGTCCGGATGGGCGCCGAGAGCGAGGATGTCGAAGTCGTGGCTCATGGTTCCTCCACCAGGATCACGGATGTGGTGCCGTCCATGCATTCCAGGATGCGGTCCAGCAGGGCGCCGTTTCGGAGCCATGGGAGGCCGGGCAGCACCCGCTCCTGGGGCGCGCCGTAGGGGAAGAGGGCCTGCCGCAGTCGTTCGGGATCCCCGCCCACCGGACCCGCGGCGGCTTCCCGGTGCAGGCGATGGTCCAGCTTGGCCAGCCGTGCACGGGTGCGGGCCTGCTCCCGCTGGAAACGCACCTGCAGAGCCTCCGGCCAGGATGGATCCGGCTCCGCCACCTGGAAGCGGGCCGTGGGGAGTGGGCCCGGCCATGGAGCTAGGCGATCCCAGGCCCCCAGGCGCAGAGCGTCCAGCTGCGCGGCTGACACCCTGAATCCATGGGGCACGACGAAGACGCTGGGTCTCGGGAGGATCTTCGGCGCTCCGATGCCCACGCGCTCCCAGAGGGGTTCGCAGAGCCGCCAGTAGGCCCGTTCAGAGGGTCCCAGCACCACGGCGGCCACGGGCAGCATCAGCGACTGCATCAGGGGGCGGACGGCCGCGCCGGGGCTGAGCCAGCGGCCTGCCGGAAGCGGCTCCCCGCGGTCCAGGCGCTGGCGGAGGCCCGTGCGTGGATCCAGCGAAAACCAGGCGGCCTGCACCCGTGGATCCAGGGGCAGGGGGGCGCCTTCGGCCTCCAGCCGTTCAGCCTGGCGCATCAACAGGTGGTCCAGATCGAGGGACCGCCAGCGTTCCAGCTCGGCCTGGATGGGCTCGCGGACCGCGGGATCGGTGGGCGAAAAGGGGCGGAGACCCCGTTCCCAGAGGGGCTGTCCCAGAGCCAGGACATGGCCACGAAGCGTGGGTTCCTGGGGGGTGGGCAGGGCCCCCCACAGGGTGGTGCCCTCGGCCTGATGCCCTGGTGTCCACGGCAGCCAGCCGGTGGCGGTGCCGCTCCGCGCGTCGAACCGGAAGCGATGGCGCGTCAGGCGGCCCGCCTTCCAGCCCACCACCGAAGCCACCTCGGCGCGGTCATGATCCTCGTCTGCCAGCCAGTAGACGGCCTCGGCGCCCGTGCGGCGGGCCTCGGCCAGGGCCGCCAAGGCTTTGGCCACGGAGAGGGCGGGGCTCCAGCCGGCCCCGATCTGCTGCCCGGTGGCGACCACGGGCTTCCGGGCGTTCATGGCTGCTCCCCGGAGGTCCGGGCCGTTTGCATGCCGCGCTGGGGCGTCGTACACATGGGCCCAAGCCTACCCGATCTGCCATGCTCGACGGCATGTGGAGCGTGGAACCCTGGATTCCCCCCGTGTCGCCGGAGCTGGCCCGCCTCGCCATGGCGGCCGCGGATGAGGCCGGAGCCGCCTCGCTGCGCGCCTGGCCTGAGGTCTGCAAAGGGGGCATCGCCTTCGGAGATCTGCCTCCCTTCCTGTGCTGGCGAGGCCAGCGAGGGGGGGCTTGGCATCTGGTGCTGCTCCAGGCGCGGGAGGTCGGGGCCCTGGTTCCGGGGGCGCGCATGGCGCCTCTGCCCACGGGCTGGCTCGAAGCGCTGGATCTTGAGGCCATGGCCCGGCCCCTGGCCCGCCATCCAGATTTCCCTGGCGGGGCCTCGATCCACGTCGTCCACCTGCCTGGAGGGGAAACCTTCCGGGCACGCACCTTCGGCCAGGCGGCCCCGGACCTCGTGGCCGAAATCTTGAAACGGACCAGCCACATCCAGATCTGGCATCCGGCCGATCAGGAATAGATAGGGATCCTCGGGAGCACCCCATGTTGAGCCTCGACTTCGCCACCCTGAAGGAAGCGACCATGGCCGTGGCCCTGGGCCTGATGATGGGCCTGGAGCGGGAACGCAGCGGCTTCGAGCGGACGCAGGAGAGCCACGAGGATCCCCGACGCCGGGAATCCGACCACGCCGAGGCCCTTCACGGCAGCCTCGGGGCACGCACGTTCGCGCTTCTGACGCTCCTGGGCTGGATCTCGGTGAAGGTCGGGGGGGATGGCATCGCCATGCCCATCGCCGTGCAGGGCTTCGCATCGATCCTGATCGGCCTCTACTACCGCCAGACCAGCTCCCCGGATCGGGGACTGACCACGGAGGTCGCGGCCCTGGCCGCGCCCCTGCTGGGCATGCTCCTCACCCGGGACGCCCTGCTGGCGGTCGCCCTGGCCGTGATCGTGACCCTGCTCCTGCTGTCCAAGCCCTGGATCCGCGCCTGGATCCCCCGGCTGCACCGCGAAGATCTCATCGCGGCCATGCAGCTCCTCATCGTCTTCGCCATCCTGCTGCCACTGCTGCCCTCAAAGACCCTCGATCCATGGGGCGCCCTCTCGCCGAAGAAGGTGGGCTGGATGGTGGCGCTCATCGCCGCGGTGGATTTCCTTGGCTATGCCCTCAACCGGGTGCTGGGCTCCCGGCGTGGCGCCGTGATGACGGGACTGGTGGGAGGCATGGTCAGCTCCACGGTGGTCACCGTGACCATGTCCAGGCAGGCCAGGGAGGATCCCTCCTTCCGGAGTTCCGGCCAGGTGGCCGTGATGCTGGCCTGCGCCGTCATGGCGGTGCGCGTGGCCATCCTCGCCGGCGTGGTGGGGGGGGCCAACCTCCTCCGCCCCCTGGTGCTGCCCATGACCGCCATGGTGGCCATGCTGCTGGCGGCGGCCTGGTGGACCTTCCGGACGAACGAGGGCCGCGAAACCGGCACGGAGGAGATGCCCCTGCGGAACCCCTTCCACCTCAAACGGGCCCTGGGCTGGGGCCTGTCGCTGGCCACGGTCATGCTCGTGTCCGCCGCGGCCCGGGCCTGGTTCGGGGACCGGGGTCTCCTGGTGGCGGCCGGCCTTTCTGGCGTGGCGGACGTGGACCCCATCACCCTGGCGGTGAGCAGCCAGCTGCACACCAGTCATCTGCCGGCAGGGACCGCAGTCCTCGCCATCGTGTTGGCGATCGCCGCGAACACCCTCGCCAAGGCGGGTTTCGCGTGGATCTCGGGCGGGCGTGCCTTCGGCCTGCGCTTGACGGCCATGCTGACCGCTTCCCTGGTGGCGGCCCTGGCGATGGTGGTCTTTAAATTGTAGGTACTATTTCCCGCGGTTGCTCATGCGCGTGTGGGCGACACCGGTCTTGCCCTGGGGTCGGGACGAGGCCTTTACGACGGGTTTGGGGTGGGTATCGGCCTTCGGTTTCCCGGTGTTGGCCACGGAAACCGGCATGTCCGCGGCCTGGACCTGCTGCAGGAGATCGGCGGGGACGAGAGGCTTGGTCATGTGGTGCTCCTAGCCATTGATTCTACCGCAGCCAGCCAGTGCCCTCGCCGGTGCGGATGTGATCGCCCTCAATCTCCTGGGGCGCGGGCCGGGGTTAATCTGGATCCAGGCGGGGCGCGGATGGACCTTCCTGGAGGGGCGGACCATGATGGCGGCGATGGGGGATGGCATGGTGGATGCGGCTCTGCGCGCCTTCGATGCATGGCGTGAGGTCTCGCGGCTGGACCGGCGGAGGCTCATCGAAGCCTGGCTGGAGCAAGTGGGTCTGGTGCGGGAGGAGCTCGCGCACCTGGTCACCGGGGAGACCGGCAAGCCCATCACCCTCGCCCGGGGCGAAGTGGGCCGCGCGGAAGCCACCCTGCGCGCCACCGCTGAGGCCGTGGGCAGCTTCGGAGAAGAAGCCGTCCCCTATGACTTGATGGCGGGGGCGGAGGGCTGTCGGGCGGTGCTTCGGCGTTTCCCGGTAGGCCCCGTGCTGGCGATCACGCCCTTCAACTTCCCCGTGAACCTGGCGGTGCACAAGCTCGGCCCCGCTCTGGCCGCGGGGTGCAGCGTCATCTGGAAACCCTGCCCCCAGGCGCCGCGGGCGTCGAAGTTGCTCTGGGAGAGCTTCGATGCCGCCCGCCGGCAGGTGGGCGCGCCCGCGGACATGCTCCAGCTGGCCTCCCCGGATCCCGCCGCCGCCGAGGCATTGGCGAGGGATCCCCGCATCGCGGCCGTGAGCTTCACGGGTTCCGAGCGGGTGGGGCGGCACCTGGAGCAGGTGCTGGCAGGCAAGCGGCTGCTGCTGGAGCTGGGCGGCAACGGAGCCGTCGTGGTGGATGAAGGCGTGGATGCGGCCGCCGTGGCCCGGCAGATCGCCCCCGCGGCCGTGGCCGGGGCGGGCCAGAGCTGCTCCAAGGCCCAGCGGATCTACGTGCATCGGGCCCTTTGGGACACCTTCGCCCCGGCCTTCGTGGCCGCCGTGAAGGCCCTGCCTGTGGGCGATCCCATGGATCCCGCCACCGTGGTCGGACCTCTCATCGATGAAGCCACCGCCCGCCGCGTGGATGAAGGCCTGGACCGCGCGGTGGCCGCGGGCGCCGAGATCCTGTTGCGCGGGCCCCGGCAGGGTGCGCTTCTGCCGCCGGCCATCCTCACCGGACTGCCCGAGGATGATCCCTTCCAGTGCGAGGAGGCCTTTTCGCCCATCACGGTGCTGACGCCCGTGGACACCTTCGAGGAGGGTCTCGACCGCGCCGGAGCCACGCGCTTCGGGCTGCGGGCCAGCGCCTACAGCCGGGACCAGCGGCACCTGCGGCAGGCGGAAGCGAGGCTCCGCGCCGGTGGCGTGCTGCTCAACCTGCCGCCCACCTTCCGCCTGGATGCCGCCCCCTTCGGCGGCGTACGGGGCAGTGGCAATGGCTTCGAAGGCCCCCGATGGGCGATGGAGGGCTTCACCGAAGGCCACCTCATCGTTGAAGGCCCGGCCCTGTAAGATTCGGACAGGAGCCGACTCATGACCATTGCCATGCCCTTCCGTCCCGGCGACCTCGTGGTGGTGGTGCTGCATTCCCCGAGGGAGCGCCTGTGGGGCCGGATCCTAGGTCTGGAGGCCGCGGGCGTGGCCGTCCGCGGTGTCGATCTCGCCCCCTGGACCGAGGTTCTGACCCTGGTCCGCACGGGCCAGGCGGATCAGGTGGCCCTGAGCACCCGGTTCCTGCCCATGCACCGGATCGAGACCTTGTACCTCGACGAAGTAAGCTCGGGCGCCCCCAGCCTGGCAGACACTTTCCTCGATCACACAGGCCAGGATCCCCACGTTTTCCTGGCAGATCCCCCTTTGCCCAAACCCTCGTCCCGACACCGGAGGAATCCATGAGCCACGCCAATCACGCCCGCTGGATGGCGCGCTTCCGTGACCGTGCCAAGGTCCTGAAGCGCCACATCATCCTGCCCGAGGGCCGGGATGACCGGACCCTCCAGGCCGCCCAGCTGCTGTTGGACCAGGGCCTCTGCCGCCTCACCCTGCTGGGTGATCCCGCCGATATGACGAAGCGCGGCTCGGCGCTCGGGCTCTCCCTGAAGGGGGCCGTGCTGGTGGACCCAGCCGCCAGCCCCCTGCTCCCGGAGCTGGCCGGGGCTTACTACGAGCGGCGCAAAGCCAAGGGCATCACCGAGGCCCAGGCCCTGGAAGCCGTGCACAACCCCCTCTGGTTCGGCGCGATGATGGTGCAGGCAGGGTCCTGCAACGGCATGGTAGCCGGCGCCCTGAACACCACCGCGGAGACGGTGCGGGCTTGCCTCCAGGCCATCGGCGCCGCCCCGGGCATCAAGACCGTGTCCAGTTTCTTCCTGATGATCCATCCCGACACGGCCTTCGGCGAGCAGGGCGCCATGATCTTCGCGGACTGCGCCGTGGTGCCGGACCCCACGCCCGAGCAACTGGCGGATATCGCCCTGGCCTCCGCCGAAAATGCCCGCCGGGTCATGGATGTGGAACCCCGGGTGGCTCTGCTCAGCTTCTCCACCCGAGGATCCGCCGAGCACGCCCGCGTGGACAAGGTGCGCGCCGCCCTGGCGATCATCAAGGAGCGGGCGCCAAGTCTGGCTGTGGATGGGGAGTTGCAGGCCGACGCGGCCCTGCTGGCTTCCGTGGGGCAGCGGAAGGCGCCAGGTTCTCCCGTGGCGGGCCGGGCCAACGTGCTGGTCTTCCCGGACCTGGACGCCGGCAACATCGCGTATAAGCTCACGGAGCGACTGGGCGGGGCCGTGGCCCTGGGTCCGCTGCTCCAGGGGCTGGCCCGCCCGGCCAACGACCTGAGCCGCGGCTGCAGCCCCCAGGACATCGCGGACGTGGCCGTGCTGACGGCCCTCCAGTGAAGCGGATCGCCCTCTTCATCTCCGGCACCGGCGGCAACGCCCTGAACCTCCTCAGGGCCTGCCGCGAGGGCCGGGTCCCCGCACTCCCCGTGCTGGGCCTCGCGTCCAGCGCCAAGGCCGGCGGCATCCCCCGGCTCGAAGGAGAGGGCCTGCCCATGGTGGCGGTGGTCCGAAAGGACTTCGAATCGGACGAGGGGTTCTCGGAGGCCTGCTACCAGGCCGCTGAGGCGGCGGGTGCGGAGGTCATCTGCCTTTGCGGCTGGCTGAAGAAGCTGACCGTGCCCCGGCGGTGGGAGGGCCGCATCCTCAACATCCATCCCGGCCTGCTGCCCCGGTTCGGCGGGCCGGGCATGTACGGCATGCACGTCCACCGGGCCGTGCTGGAGGCTCGCGAACCCGAATCCGGCGCCTCGGTGCACCTCGTGGACGCCGAGTACGATCACGGCCGGATCCTGGACCAGCTGCGGGTCCCCGTGCTTCCCGGCGATACCCCGGAAGACCTTCAGAAGCGGGTCTATGCCGCGGAGATGGAGCTGTACCCGAAGGCGCTGGCGGCATACCTGGTCGAACAGGCATAGACTGTCGCCATGATCCCCCTCCTCACTGCCGACGAGATGCGGGTTGCGGAGCGCCAGGCCATCGAAGGCTGGGGTGTCCCATCCCTGGTGCTCCAGGAACACGCGGCCCTCGGGGCCTTGGCTCTGCTCCCCCTGGGGCAGCCGGTCCATGTGCTGGCAGGCCCCGGCAACAACGGGGGCGATGCCCTGGCCCTGGCCCGGCTCGCCCGCCTGGAGGGGCGCGAGGTTTCGGTGTGGTCCCCGACCGCCCAGCCCGGGTGGCGCGGCGACGCCGCCCACCAGGCCCGGCTCTGGAAGGGCCTCGGCGGCGAGATCCGCACGTCAGCATCGCCAGCGGAGGTCATGGCGGCTTGGCGGGGCTGGGTGGTGGATGGGCTCCTTGGCCTGGGCACCACGCGGCCTCTGGAAGGCGTGGCCCTGGCCTGGGTGCGGGCCCTCAATGCCTCAGGGTTGCCGGTGCTGGCCCTGGATCTGCCCTCGGGCCTGGATCCCAGCGCCGCGGAGCTCCCCGGCGAGGCCGTGCGCGCCACCCGGACCGCCTGTTTCGGGTTCCGCAAGGTCTGCCATGGCCTGATGCCTGCCCGGGAGGCCTGCGGCGAGATCACCGTGGTGTCCATTCCGCTGGACCGGGTTCCTCAGGCTGCCCTGCACCTCCTGGAGCGTCCGATCCTCCCGCCGCGGGCCTGGGATGCCCACAAGGGCAGCTTCGGGCACGTGGCCATCCGGGCTGGGAGCCTGGGCATGAGCGGCGCAGCTGTGCTTTCGGCTCTGGGCGCCCTGCGCGTGGGCGCTGGCTTGGTGACCGTGCTGACCGATCCCGAGGTCCGCGCCGAGGTGGCCGCCCAGGTGCCTGAGGCCATGGTGCGGCCCTGGCAGGGCACCCTGCCCGCCGAGGCCGATGTGCTGCTGGTGGGCCCGGGTGGCATCGACCACGTGCCCGACTGGGAGGGACCCCTGGTGCTGGACGCCTCGGCCCTGAAGGAGGGCGAAGGGAAACGCTGGATGGAGCGCCCCGGCACGGCCATCACGCCCCACCCTGGTGAGTTTGCGCGGCTGTTCCGGCTGCCCCGCCCGATGCTGATGGATGAGCGCCTGGCCCAGGCCCGGCAGGTGTCCACGGGGAAGCCCGGTGTCCTGCTGCTCAAGGGCGCGCAGAGCGTCCTCGCCGGCGGCGCCTGTGACGAGCTGTGGATCAATCCCACAGGCCATCCGGGCCTCGCCACCGGCGGCAGCGGCGACCTGCTCGCAGGCATGGTGGCTGGCTTCCGGGCCCAGGGGCTGCCCATGCGCGAAGCGGTGGCGGCCGCGGCCTGGTTCCACGGGGCTGCGGCGGACCGCCTCCCCGGCGCCGGCCTGCTGCCGCGGGATCTGGCGGAGCAGCTTCCGGGGTTGTTGCGTGGCTGAACGCCACCTCGCCGACGAGGCCGCCACCGAGGCCCTGGGCGAGGTTCTGGCCCAGCTCACGCCCCCCGGCGGCACCTGGCTGCTGCGCGGGGAACTGGGAGCCGGCAAGACCACCTGGACCAGGGGCTTCCTGCGGGGGCTGGGGGGCGACCCGGATGAGGTGGCCTCGCCCACCTACGCCGTGCTGCATCGCTATGGACTCCCGGAGGGCCGACTCTTCCACCTGGACCTCTACCGCCCCGGCCCGGAAGGCGCCTGGGCCCTGGGCCTCGAGGAGACCATCGGGCCCGGAGACCGGCTGGTGGTGGAGTGGGCAGGCCAGGACGGCCCCTGGCCCTCGGATTGGGTGGCCGAGCTGGCGCTGGAGCCCGAGGGTGAGGGACGGCGGGCCGAATGGACACTGCCTGGCGAATCACCTGGGCGATGATGGGGCATGAACCTCGCCCTGGTCGCCTCTCTGTTCGCGTGCATCGCGGCCATCTTCGCCGCCTGGGCCGCCCTGCGGCGGGTTTCGGCGGACCCCGCGCCCTTCGAGGCCCTGCGGCGCCATGCCGAGGAGCTGGCTTCGAGGAACCGCTCCGAATCCCACCAGGCGCTCGCGGCCCAGATCCGGCCCCTGACCACGGAGCTTGGTGAGCTCCGCACAGCCCAGGCCGAGAAGCTGGCGGAAGGCTTCCGGTTGCTGACCACCGCGATCCAGGAGGCGCTCCGGGCCTCGCGTTCGGAGCAGGCGGCCCAGCTTGACCTGGTCCAGCAGCAGGTCCACCAGCGGCTGGGCGCCATCCAGGTCTCGAACGAGGCGAAGCTCGAGCAGATCCGCCGCACTGTGGACGAGCAGCTGCACGAGGCCCTGGAGAAGCGCCTGGGGGAGAGCTTCAACCTGGTGGCCCAGCGTCTGGAGCAGGTGCAGCGGGGCCTGGGCGAGATGCAGGGACTGGCCCAGGACGTGGGTGGTCTCAAGCGGGCCCTGACCAACGTGAAGGCCCGCGGCGTGCTGGGCGAGGCCCAGCTGGGGGCGCTGCTGGAGCAGTTCCTGTCCCCCGGGCAGTACCAGGCCAATGTCCATGTGCGACCGAGGTCTTCCGAGGTGGTGGAGTTTGCGGTGAAGCTGCCGGGGCCTGAGGAGGGCGGCACGGTCTGGCTGCCCATCGACGCCAAGTTCCCGCTGGAGGACTATCAGCGGCTCATGGAGGCCTACGAGGCGGGTGATCTGGTGGCTGTCGAGGCTGCCGGGAAAGCCCTGGAGGCGAGGCTGCTCTCCCAGGCCCGCGACATCCGCGACAAGTACATCGCCCCGCCCCACAGCACGGACTTCGGTCTGCTCTTTCTTCCCTTCGAAGGGCTCTACGCAGAGGTCCTCCGCCGCCAGGGCCTTTTTGAGCGGCTGCAGAGGGAGTGCAAGGTCATCCTGGTGGGCCCCACCACCCTCACAGCCTTCCTCAACAGCCTCCAGGTGGGTTTCAAGACCCTGGCCATCAGCCGGCAGACCAGTGAGGTCTGGAAGGTTCTCGGGCACGTCAAGGCCGAGTTCGGGCGCTTCGGCGGCGCCCTGGCGGCGGTGCAGAAGAAGCTGGAGGAGGCCAGCGGCAAGCTGGGCGATGTCGCCGCCCGGCGGGATCAGATGGAAAAGAGATTGGCGGGGGTGGAGTCAGCTCCAGAGGCCGGTTCCGTGGGCCTGCCCGGAGAATTGCCCAATTCATCTATGCCTGTTTTATCCAATTTGACGGAATAATTCACTTCACAAATCCTCGGATTGCCTTAGGATACGGGCCAATCCAGGGGGTGTGATGCTGAAGGGACGTGAACGTCACGGGGCGGGCGAGGTGATCGCCGTCGACCGGAACTACGTCCCCATGCAGGAAGTGAGCCGAAGGCGCGCGCTCTGCGCCGTGGTGGCGGGACGCGCCCATGTGCTCAACCCGGCCACCTTTGAGCGGCACCGGAACCTCGACGGGAGCCTCGAACTCATCATCTTCCCCCACGCCCAGGCCTGCAGCGACTCCAAGCTCCTCATCGGCCGCCTGGAGCGGCGCGTGCTGCGCCGGGACCACTACCTCTGCCAGTACGAAGGCTGCCAGCGGAAGGCCACCACCGTGGACCATGTGGTCCCCCTCTGCCAGGGCGGCTCCACCACCTGGCAGAACCTGGTGGGCTGCTGCCTGCCCTGCAACCAGATCAAGGGTGGCCGTACACCCGATCAGGCCGGGATGATCCTCAAGCGCCAGCCGAAGGGCCCCCGGGCGCACCTCTTTGAGCGCTTCGAGGAGCTGCTGAAGCGGGCCAGCGCGGCGTGATCGTCCGAATCAACCAGTGATGGCGCGGGTCTTCAGGTGCAGTTCCGCCCATTCCCGGGCGGGATCGCTGCGGCGCGTGATGCCCCCGCCCGCCCAGTAGGTGAGGGCCCCGCCAGCGATCTGGGCGGTCCGGATGGGCAGGGCCAGGTCCAGGTCGCCGTTGGGGGTGATCCAGCCCAGGGCCCCGCAGTAGAAGCCCCGGGGCGAGGCCTCGGTCCGGGCTAGGTGCGCGCAGACCGCGTGCTTGGGGGCTCCGGTAACGCTGCCGCCGGGGAGCACGGAGCGGAGCAGGTCGGCCAGGCCGAGACCCGGGCGGGCCTGGGCTTCCACCGTGCTCACCAGGTGCTGCACGGTGGGATAGGGCTCCACGGCCATGGGCTGGCTCACGGCGACGGTTCCAGTCCGGGCCACGCGGCCCAGGTCGTTGCGCACCAGATCCACGATCATGGTGTGTTCGGCGCGTTCTTTGGGATCGGCAGCCAGGGCCTCGGCGGCGCATCGGTCCAATGCCGGGTCGCCCGTAAGGGGAACGCTGCCCTTGATGGGCTGGGACCAGATCCGGTCCTCCCGGCGGGACAGGAGCCGCTCCATGCTCAGGCAGAGGAGGCGGAGGTCTCCCAGGTCCAGCGCGGCGCCAAACGGAGGGCGGGCCCGCTTGAAGGCTCCGAGGGCCAGTTCCACTGGGTCATCTGGGAAAACGGAATCAAAGGGAACACACAAGTTGGCCACATAGAATCCGCCCTCCAGGATGCGCTCGCGGATCACCTCCACCGCAATCCGGTGATGGGCCTCGGTCCAACGGGGCTGGAGCGCCAGGGGCGCGGAGGCCGAGGTGGCACCGGGCCGGAGGAGGGGCGCCCAGGCCTCAGGGTCGGCGGGCGCGTCGCCCCAGGACCACAGTTCGGCCTCGCCCCCTTGAACATGCAGCGCCTGGCGGAGGCCCCGCCAATGCTGGCCCAGGGTACCGGGAGCCAGGGCCTGGCGGGGCAGGGAGGCTTCGTCGCAGGCGAGTTCAAAGGACGCGGCGCCGATCCAGGGGCCTGGATGCTCCGGAAGGGCGCCCTCCAGGGCCGCCCAGGGCGACCCGGGGCGGATCTGGCCATCCAGGAAGGTGGTCCAGGCATGGCCCGACCACCGGGAGGCGAGAACCGGGCCGTCCGGCAGACCCAGGAGCCCCTCGCCTGTACCGCCCGTGTGCAGCCAGGCGCCACCCCGGCCGAGGAGGGTCCGGGCGTAGGCTGGCCATGGCCCGGGGAGGGGGAAGGGCCGGCGGTGCCGGGGGGTGAGGTCCATGGGGATATCATCCCATCGGATGCCGGAACTCACTCTATTAGCTAGTGTTGAAAAAGTTGCCGCTAATAAATTGGTGGTCCATGACAAATAGCGACGAAAAACAGGCTTTTCTTTTTTTCGCTCAGGATCTAGGCTCTTGGGCCAGGAGGAACCTCCATGCCTTCAGTGGATATCAGCTCTCAGACCGGAAAGGACTTCGCCGGAGATACCTTGATCGTTCCCGTGTTTTCCGGGCGCGAACGCCATCGCCTGCCACTTGCCATCAGCAAGGTCGCGCGCCAGGTGATGGACGAAGAGGATTTCAAGGCGGACTATCTCGAAGTTGTGCCGCTGCATCACCCCAATGGTGTCAAGGAGAGCCGCTGGATGGTGCTTGTCGGTCTGGGTGACGAAGAGAAGGTGACGCTCAACAAGATCCGCAAGGCGGTGGGAACCGCTGGCCGCTTCTGTCTCAAGAAGAAGTGGAAGAAGATCGGCGTGCTGTCCCCGTCAACCTCCACTCTGGATCACGATGCGGTGCAGGCCGCCGTGGCCGAGGGCGCCCTGCTCGCCAACTACGACCTGGTGGCCTTCAAAGGCGGGAAGCAGGAGCCGAAGCAGTTCACATCCATCGAGATCTTCACCAATGGCGACGACACGCGGAAGGCCCGCCGCAAGCTGCCTGTGATCGAGGCCGGTGTGGCGGCCTGCCATCGCGTCCGTGATCTGGCCAACACCCCCCCGGGCGATCTCTATCCCGAGGTGTTCGCTGAAATGGCCGTGAAGCTGGCCAAGCAGCACAAGCTCCACTGCGAGGTGCTGGATGTGCCGGCCCTCGAAAAGGGCGGATTCCGCTCGGTGCTGGCGGTGGGCCAGGGCAGTGTGCGTCCGCCGCGGGTGGTGAAGCTCGAGTACAAGCCCAAGGAGAAGCCCAAGAGGCACGTGGTGCTGGTGGGCAAGGGCGTCTGCTTCGATTCGGGCGGCCTGTCCCTCAAGGATGCCTCCAGCATGGAGACCATGAAGGACGACATGACCGGCGCGGCCATCGTCCTGGCCACCTTGGCGGCCTGTGCCCAGCTGGAGGTCCCGGTCCAGGTCACGGGCCTCCTGGGCCTGGTGGAGAACATGCCCTCCGGCTCCAGCTACAAGCCCGGTGATGTCCTCCGCAGCCGCAGTGGCAAGACCATCGAAGTGCTCAACACTGACGCCGAGGGCCGGCTCGTGCTGGCGGACCTCCTCCACTACGCTGGGGAACTGGGCGCGGATCATGTGGTGGACCTGGCCACCCTCACCGGGGCGGCCCTCGTCGCCATGGGCGATGGCGTTTCGGCGGTCATGGGCACGGACCAGAAGCTGGTGGACCGGCTCCTGGACGCCGGGAGCGCCGCGGGCGAGCACCTCTGGCAGCTGCCTCTGGTGGAGGAGTACACCGAACTGCTCAAGAGCCCGCTGGCCGACCTGAAGAACATCACCGGCATCCGCTGGGGCGGCACCATCACGGCCGGCCTCTTTCTCCGGGAGTTCGTGGGCGGCGCCTCCTGGGCCCACATCGACCTCGCCGGCAGCTGGTCAGGCAAGGAGCGGGACTACCGCACCCACGGCGCCAGTGGGGAGGGCCCCCGGTTCCTCCTGGAATGGCTCATGGACTGAACCTCGGATCACTAGGCCGAAAAGGGGGCATTGCCCCCTTTTTTTCAAATGGGTGAAGATATCCCTCTTGACCGCAGGGCACGGATGGGGATTTATTGAGGACTGCCTACAATCCACCTGAGCGCCCAACACCCTCGGAGTTCCCATGGAAGCGATGGAGACCCTCACCAAGGCTGACCTCTCCCGGCACCTGATGGAGCGGCTCGAACTGGGGAAGAAGGATGCGGATCTCCTGGTGAACACCTTCCTGGAGAGCATCATCGAGTCCCTCAAGACTGGCGAAGGCGTGGAACTTCGCGGGTTCGGAAGCTTCCGCCTGCGGGACCGGCGGGCCCGCCAGGGCCGGAATCCGCGCAGCGGCGAGAGCATCCAGGTCCCGCCGAAGCGCGTGGTCTATTTCAAGCTGGGCAAGGAGCTTCGCAGCAAGCTCATCGACGAGTAGCCGTTCAATCCACCATCCACGGAGTCCCCATGCGTTTCCGCAAGCTGCTCCTGGCCCTGCTGGCCGCTCTCGCTGTCGCGACACCGGCCCTTGCCCAGAAAAAGATGTCCAAGGAGGAGAAGGCGAAGCTTCCCCGCATCGCCATCCTGGAGTTCAAGGCCGCGCCGGATGCTTGGCACGGCTGGCGCTTCGGCGGCTGGGGCAACCAGATGGGCACCATCTCCAACCAGCTCCGCGACCTCTTCACCACCGAGATCATGGAGAAGGGCCGGAACAAGATCCGGGTCATTGAGCGGGAACGGCTGTCTGAGATCCGTGAGGAGTTGAACTTCCAGCAGAGCGGCGAGGTGGATACCGCCACGGTCCAGAAGATCGGCAAGCTGCTGGGCGTGAAATACGTGATGACCGGCAAGATCACCCGGTTCGCGTACAAGGAAGGCGGGTTCGGCACGGGCTGGGGCGTGGGCGCTCTGGTGGGCAAGGTCACCGGCAACGGCATGGCCGGCGCCGTGGCGGGCAGCGTGAACGTGAAGAAGGCCTCCTTCACGGGCCGCCTGGATATCCGCCTCATCGAGGTGGAGACCGGCGAGATCCTGGGCGCCTGGAAGGATGAAGACAAGATCTCCGATACCAGCGTGAAGGTGGCCGGCACTGGCGCCGAGGTCCAGTACGATGAGGAACTGGTGAACAAGGTGTTCGAGCCCATCGTCCAGCGCATCACGCCCAAGCTGCTGCGTGCCACGGTCGCAGCCCACGAAGACGACTGAAGACGCCTCAGCGCCCTGCGGGGGGCCCTCCGGGGCCCCCCGCCGCGTCCGGATACCAGACATCCACGGCCTTCTCGATGGTTCCGGCGTAGGCCGGTCCCAGCACCTCCGCGCAGTGGAGGTGCCAGGTGGGCACCTCCACCACGTGGGTTGAGGCGAAGCGGGCCGCCAGCGCCCGCTGGACCTCCGGCGGCGCGAGCCGGTCCTGAGTGGCGAGGAAGCAGAGGCTGGGCGTGGCGAAGCGGAGGTTTCCGGTGCGCAGCAGGAGGTCTGTGTCCGCAGGGTCGTAGCCGCCCATGCGGCCCGCGGCCCGGCTGGCCATGGCCCCGATGGGCGGGGCCAGGACATGCCACCAGCGATCCGCAGGGCCGCGCACCAGGCGCTCGGCAAAACTCCGGCTGCTGGCGGGGGCGCCCTCCCAGATGAGTCCCGCGAGAGGGCCGCGACCTTCCCGTTCCAGGTCCGCCAGGGCCATCAGACCCACGGAAGCACCCAGGCTCCGGCCCATCAGGAGGATCCTCCTGCGGGGAATGCCTGAGGCTTCCAGATGGTGGACGATGCGGACCACATCCCGGGATTCGGACACGCCGAAGGTCACCGCCGGCGCCGGGCCGCCACTCCGGAGGGCATCATCCCGCCGCCGGTAGGTGAAGATCGCGGCATCGAGCCCTGGGAACCACTTCAGGGCCGGGCTGGTGCCCCAGCGGTCATCTCCGAACCCGTGGAGGAGCAGCACCACGCCGGGCGAGCGCTTTTCCCGCCGGAGCCGCCAGAGTTCCAGACCGTCCACCTCCTCGGTCGACCAGGCGCCGCCGGGATCCCCGTCCTCGCCCGCAGCGAGGCCACGGTAGGTGGCTTCCACTCGTGCCAACGGCTGAGGACGGTAGAAGGGCGGGTCCACCAGTTCCCGGGCGACCATCCGGGCTTTCCACGCCATGAACCCCCCCGTGGCGAGCAGGGGCAGGGCGCCCAGGGTGATCCAGACCCGGGGCCTCACCAGTAGCCCGTGGTGACCAGGACGGTGACGGAGGGGTCGGTGACCCGGCATTGGCAGCTGAGACGCTGGCCCGGCCCGGCTCCGTTGCGCCCCAGCGTCCGGGATTCGTGAGGGCGGGGCGGGGTCAGGTACATGGCGCCGTCCAGGACCGTGACCAGGCATTTGGCACAGGCGCCCCGGCCGGAGCAGGCGGAGGCCACGGGCAGGCCTCCGGCCAGGCAGCGTTTCATCAGGGTCCCCGTCCCGCGGATGACGAGGTCCGCCCGGCGGGTGCGGGCCACCAGTGCCATCGCTACTTGGCGAGCGCCGCGGTCACGCCGGCCAGACCCTCGGCCGTGGGCAGGGGGTCTGGCTTGCCGTAGAGGACGGCATCCAGCTTCTGGACCAGGGTGATCTGGTAGAACCCCTTGTCCTGGCCCATGTCCAGTTCGCCGAGATCGGGGCTGAAGGTCTCGCGCTGGCTGGTGAGAAAGAAGCGGTGCTTCCCGGCCCCGAGTCCCTTCACCACGAGGCTGGTCGCGCCCTTGGGCAGCTGCTGGACCGGGATGCGGGCTCCGTCAAGGCTCAACTCCACCGGACCCTGCACCTTGCGGGTGAAACGGAACACGACCGTTCCCGTGGGGATGGGGGAGCTGGGGGTCAGGGGAACCTTGCGGCAGCCCAGGAAGGAAAAGGATCCCAGCAGCACCAGGGTGGGAACGAGGGGGTGGAGCTTCATGAAACCTCCGGAACCTTGATGATATGCGATCAGCGGCCCGGAGGTCTCAGGACCAGGCGCAGAAGAAGTTCATGCTGACTCCAGGGGATCCGCCTTCTATTCTGGTGGTTTGACGCAGAGAGGTGAACCATGACCCGCGTGCTCTTCCAGACCGACAAGGGCGATATCAACCTGGAGCTGTTCCCGAAGGAAGCCCCGGGTACTGTGGCGAACTTCGTGAAGCTCATCGAATCCGGATTCTATGATGGCCTGGCCTTCCACCGCGTGATCCCCGACTTCGTCATCCAGGGCGGATGCCCCAACACCAAGCCCGGCGCCTCGGGCATGCCCGGCACCGGCGGTCCTGGCTGGAAGATCAAGTGCGAGACCGCAGGCAACCCCCACCAGCACAAGCTGGGGGCCGTCTCCATGGCCCATGCCGGCAAAGACACCGGTGGCAGCCAGTTCTTCGTGGTGAACGGGGACCGCCGCAACGTGGCGCACCTCGATGGCGTGCACACGGTCTTCGGCCAGTGCTCCTCGGAGGCCGACATCAAGGTGGTGCAGGCCATCAAGACCAACGACCGGATCATCAAGGCGACGGTCACTGAGGCCTGATCTTGGCTTTTCACGTGCGCAAAATCGGGCGGCAGAGCCGCCCGATTTTGCGCTGAGAAAGGCGGGTGAGAACATGAAAGAACGCTGCGGCTGGTGCGGGACGGATCCGCTGTATGTGGCGTATCACGACGAGGAATGGGGCGTTCCCCAGCACGACGACCGGCGCCTCTTCGAGAAGCTGGTCTTGGAGGGGGCCCAGGCTGGGCTCAGCTGGATCACCATCCTCCGGAAGCGCGAGGCCTACCGAAGGCTCTTCCACGGGTTCGATCCCGTGAAGGTGGCCGCAATGACGGATGCCGAGCTGGAGGCAGTCCTCCAGGACCCGGGCATCGTGCGGAACCGCCTGAAGGTGTTCTCGGCCCGGAAGAACGCCGGCGCCTTCCTGGCGGTGCAGAGGGAATTCGGCAGCTTCGACGCCTTCCTGTGGGCCTTCGTGGGCGGGGCACCGAAAGTGAACCATCCGCGCACTCTGGCGGAGGTTCCGGCCGTATCCCCGGAGGCAGAGGCCCTGAGCAAGGCGCTCAAGAAGCGGGGCTTCACCTTCGTAGGGCCCACGATCATGTACGCCTACCTGCAGTCCCTGGGCCTGGTGGACGACCACCTGGCCACCTGCTGGAAGCGCCAAGGGCCTGACTCGCTGTAGACTGGAAGGCTCGGAGCTGCCGTGTCCAAGCCCTTCTACATCACCACGCCCATCTACTACGTCAACGACCGGCCCCACATCGGCCATACCTACACCACGGTGCTGGCGGATGTGATCGCCCGGTTCCACCGCATGCGCGGCGAAGAGGTGTATTTCCTCACGGGTACCGACGAACACGGCCAGAAGGTGGAGAAGGCCGCTGCGGCCCGGGGCATCACGCCCAAGCAGCTGGCCGATGAAGTCGTGGCCAACTACACGGAGCTGTGGAAGGCCATGGGCATGACCCACTTCCGCTTCATCCGCACCACGGACGAGGACCACAAGGCCCAGGTGCAGCGCCTCTTCAAGCGCCTGCTGGACAAGGGCGACATCTACAAGGCTACCTACAAGGGGCTCTATTCCGTCAGCGACGAGGCCTACGTCACCGAGACCCAGGCCAAGGAACTGCAGGCCCAGGGGCTCGCGCACCAGCTGGTGGAGCTGGAGGAGGAGACCTACTTCTTCCGCCTCAGCGCCTACCAGGACCGCATCCTCAAGCACTTCGAGGAGCACCCCGAGTTCGTGCAACCGGACTTTCGCTTCAACGAGGTGAAGCGCTTCGTGGAAGGCGGCCTGCAGGATCTCTCCATCAGCCGCACCAGCATCAGCTGGGGCATCCCCGTTCCGGGGGATGAGAAGCATGTCATCTACGTCTGGTTCGACGCCCTGCTGAACTACCTCACGGGCTGCCCGGCGAACACCTGGCCGCCGGACCTGCAGCTGGTGGGCAAGGACATCCTGCGCTTCCATGCGGTCTACTGGCCGGCCTTCCTCATGGCGGCGGGCATGTTCCAGCCCACCACCATCCTGGCCCACGGCTGGTGGCTCATGGGCGAGGACAAGATGTCCAAGAGCAAAGGCAACGTGGTGCGCCCCGACACATTGCTCCGTTTCGGCAATGACGCCCTGCGCTTCTACTTCATGCGCGACATGCAGGTGGGCCACGATCGCGGCTTCAGCTACGAGGGCTTCATGGACCGCCTCAACGCGGATCTGGCCAACGGCCTGGGCAACCTGGCCTCCCGCACCCTCAGCATGATCCAGCGCTATCGGGCTGGCGTGGTGCCCATGCCAACGGTCATGGACGACTTCGACCAGGAGATGGCGAGGCAGCTGCTGGCGGTCTTCCCCGAGTATCTGGAAAAGGCCCGTGCCAACGACTTCCATGGCGCCCTGGATGCGCTCTGGACCTACTTGCGGGCCCTGGACGGCTACATTGTGAAAGCCGAACCCTGGAAGCTCGCCAAGGATCCCGCCAACGACCCCAAGCTGGACGCGGTCCTGGCGATCCTCTACCGGGCCCTGCGCGCCACGGCCCTGCTGGTGGCGCCCGTGATGCCCGAGCTGGCCCAGACCCTGTGGGAGAGCCTCGGCCACGACACCAAGGTCGCCGACCGCACCTTCCATGGCTTCGCCCTGGACGGCCCTGCCATCGGCCCCATCGGCGAGCCCAAACCCCTGTTCCAGCGCATCGACAAGGAGAAGGAAATGAGTGAACTCGAGGCCGCAGCGGCCCCCACGGACATCAAGGTCAACCTGGATGTTCCGGCGATCCGCGAGACTGTCGACGCCGATACCTTCTTCAAGGTAGACCTGCGCGTGGGGAAGGTCCTGGAGGCCGAGCGCGTTCCCAAGAGCGACAAGCTCATCAAGATGAAGGTGGACATCGGGCTAGAGCAGCGCACCATCGTGGGCGGCATCGGCAAGGCCTATGAGCCGGCGGAGCTGCTCAACCGTCTCGTGGTGGTGGTGGCGAACCTCGCGCCCCGCAAGCTCATGGGCATCGAAAGCCACGGCATGCTGCTGGCCGCCAGCGACAACGCCAGCAAACCCTACCTGGTGGCTCCTCCCGATGACGCCCAGCCCGGATTCCTGGTGAAGTGAAGCGGCCCGTCTTCAGCTTCGAGGCCGAGCTCCTCACGGACGCCCCCTACGACCACATCGCCGGGCGGCTGCGCCATGCAAACCCGTTGACCTTCAAAAGCCTGCGCCCCCTGAGTGGGTGGGCCCCGCTGGAGGAGGACGAAGGCCGCCTGGTGCTGCGCTGGGCCCGCAGGGTGGCGGGAGCGGAAGAATCCGGGATGCTGATCCTCGCTCCGGACCCCAAGGGCGCCCATCTCCGGCTGGAGGGCCGCATGAAGGGCTGGTCGGCCTTCCTGTTGTTCGGCCTGCTGCGCTGGCGGACCGACCGCCTGCTGGACCGGTTCGTGGAGGAACTGTGACGGCCGTACTCTGGATGAAATCAAGCTGCACCACCTGCCGCAACGCGAAGGCGAAGCTGGCGGACCTGGGGATCGAGGTGGAGATCCGGGACTACTTCAAGAGGCCCCTGGACGCGGCGGAACTGGAGCGCCTGCTGCCCGCGGACCCCGCGCCGATGCTCGGGACCAAAAGTCCGAAGTACAAGGAGCTCGGCCTGAAGGACCGCAGGCTGACCAAGGCCGAGGCCATCGCCCTCATGGTCGAGGACAACAACCTGCTCAAGCGGCCCATCCTCGTGCATCCCAGGGGCACGGTCATTGGGTACGATTCCGAAGCCTACGCTACCCTGGTCGGCTAAGGAGTCCCCATGCGCTTCTACAGCTGGAACGTGAACGGCTTCCGGTCGGTTCTCAAGAAGGGCTTCATGGACTGGCTGGAGGAGACCGAGCCCGACGTGCTCTCCCTCCAGGAGATCCGCTGCGAGTGGGAGGAAGTCGACCTCGCCGTGCGGCGCCAGCTCGAAAGCGCCTACGACGTCAGCTGGTTCCCCGCCACCAGCAAGAAGGGGTACGCCGGCTCGGCGACACTGGCGAAGAAAGAACTCGGATTCACTCACGGCAAGGGTCTGGGCATTGACGGCTACGACGCCGAAGGCCGCATGATCATCTCGCGGAAGGACAAGCTCGTCTTCATCGCGGGCTACTTTCCCAATGCCTCCCAGGGATTGGTGCGACTGCCCCTCAAGCGGCAATTCGCGAAGGACCTCGCGGCCATCGTCGCGAAACATCACCAGGCAGGCGACCAGGTGATCCTCACCGGCGACATGAACGTGGCTCCTGAGGAGATCGACCTCGCCCGCCCCAAGGACAACACGAAGAACCCAGGCTTCACGCCGGAGGAGCGTGAGGACTTCAAGCTCTACCTGGGGGCGGGCCTGGTGGATGTGCTGCGGGAGCGCAACCCAGGTGTGCCCGGCCTCTATACCTGGTGGACTGCCCGGGGGGGCGCCCGGGAGCGGAACGTGGGCTGGAGGATTGACCTGTTCCTCGCCAGCCGGATGCTGCTGGATCGCGTAAAGGACGCCAGCATCCACGCCGATGTCCTGGGTTCCGACCACTGCCCCATCAGTCTTGAGCTGCTTTGATCCTTTCAACTCCAAAAAGAACGAGGGCCCCAACCGGGGCCCTCGTTCTTTTTGGGCAGATACCCTACTTGATGTTCTTGAGCGAAGGATCCTTCAACATTTCCCTGACCTCCGCAGCCTTGTCACCGGTGGGGGCTAATTCCAGGTACAGAAGGAAGTGCTGCTTGGTGCCCTTCAGATTCATGTTGGTGTACTCGACCATGCCAAGCAGATAGTGGGCCCTGGCGTACTTGGGGTCTACTTCCAGAACCTTTGTCATCTGGGCCTTGGCTTCTTTCATCTTGCCGGCGTTGAAGGACTCGACGCCCTTGTTGTAGATCAGATCCGGGTTGGGCCCATGGATGGCCTCCAGCATGGCGGTGTACTTCTGCTGGGCCGCCTTGTCGGCTTTGGCCTTGCTGGTCTCGATGAGGCCGGCGATCACGCGTTCGTCCTTCGGGTTCCGTTCCAGTGCCTTCAGGAGGTAGGGCTCACCCTCCTCTTTCTTGGCGCCGGCCTGGGCGAGGCAGATGCCCAGCACCCGCTCGATCTTCAGGAGCTCAGGCGCCAGTTCCGCCTTGGAGGTTTCGTCCTTCAGCTTGGTCAAGGCCTCGGTCAGGGTCTTGTAGGCTTTGTCCACCTGAGGCAGGGCCTCCTCGTACTTGCCCTCGTTGTAGAGCGGGATCGCGGCGTTGAAGGCATCGCGGCCCGCGGCATCCAGGGCGGCGCCAGGATCCTCGGGAGCGGCCTGGGTTCCACCGGTAGCGGGGGCGGCAGTCCGGGCCTCGGCGGGGGTCAGCAGGGTGACGTTCTTCACCAGTACGTCGGCCAGCGGAATCCGGATGGATTCCCGGTATTCCACAAAACCTTCAGCCTTGATGGTGAGTTCGAATTCCTTGGGATCCAGGCCCACCTGAAGGAAATTGCCCTTCTTGTCGGACACCAGTTCCTTGACCCAGGTCCGATCGAGGCGCTTCAGGGTGATCGTGGCGTTGGCGATGGGCTTGCCGTCCTTGGTCTGCACCTTGCCGCTGATCCGACCGGTGGTCTCGGCATACAGGGACAGGCAGGCGGCCGGAATGAGAATCGCGGAGATGAGGCGTCGCATGGGTCTTCCTCCAAACCCATCCATCGTTCCACAGGGCTGCTTCGCTGCGGAGTGCTTTTGGTCAAAAAAGCGCCCAGCCGGTCTCCCATCTCTCTGCGGCGCGAGGCATTTCGCGTCGGATGCAGGAAAATCCGGGCTGTGGTAGGCTTCCGGGCAGACAAGTCCTGAAAGTGTTCGAGGTAGCCCATGAATCCTGCGGTGCCGGAAGCCTCCTTGACCGCCCTGATGCATCTCCTGGCGGAGCAAGCGCTTATGGCCCTTGGCGTACCCCATCCGATGATGAAGGAAGTTCCACCTGCGAATCTTCCGGTGGCAAGGTTCTACGTGGACCTTCTTGGTGTGCTGAAAGACAAGACGGAGGGGTCCCGGGACGACGCCGAGACGCGCCAGCTTGACGACCTTTTGTACGGCCTCCGCATGCGGCTGATGGACCTCAAGCCGGCTGCAGGCGTTCCTACGGATCCCAAGCCATGAGCCTCGGAAGGTTGGCCACGGGACTCATCAAGGTCTTGCGCACTGCCACCCTGGCGGGGCTGGCGGGGCTTTCCACGGTGCTTGCCACCCCCAGGCCTGAGGCCCCCAGGCCAGCCGCGGCGCCTCAGGACACAGGGACGGAAGCCGCCGTCGCACTCAGCCACCGGGCCGAGCATCTGTTCGAGGCCCTTTCGAAAGGCGATCCCGAGGCGGTGCGAGCTGCCCAACTCGAAGTGGAGGCGTTGCGACGCACCTACTCCACCATGGATGTCACTCCGTTGGTGGAGGCCGTGGCTTTCTGGGCCCGGCAGAAGGGAGTGGTCGGGCGACCGGCCCTTGGGCTGGAGGCGCTCCAGGCCGTCGAGCGATGGGCTCCCGACCATCCCACCCTGCTTGGCAGCCGCATCACGCTGATGCGGCAGGAGGGGGTGCGAGGATGGCTCTGGAGCTTCCCCGATCTGCTCCGGCTCACTCGCCTGCGCATCGAGCAGCCGGCGCACCGCTGGCTCTGGCTGTTGCAGCACCTGGGGATGCTGCGTTTGAGCGCCACACTGCTGCTCTGGGGCTGGGCCCTCACCATGGGCCTGCGCTACCGTCATGTGCTCCGGCATATCTGGGAGGAGCCCCTCCAGCACAAGGGCATCAACCCAACGCTCGCCGCGGTGGTCGGTGCCGCGATCCTGGCCGGGCCGGTGCTCCTGGGCATGGATCCGCTCGTGGCGGCCCTGCTCTGGCTCTTCCTGCTGGCCCCTTTCCTCCTGGCTTCCGAAGTGAGGATCACGGTCTTCATCATGCTGTTCCAGCTGGTCCATCCCATTCTGGCGGTCATGGAGCCCATGGCGGCCCGGGAGCTTGAACCCAGCATCCAGACCCTCCAGCTACAGCCCCGTGTGCAACCCATCCCGGCCGCCGCGCTGCACCTGCTGCCCCCCACAGACCAGGTCTTCCTCAAGGGGTGGGAGCAGCTCCAGAACCAGCAATGGAAGGATGCTGAAGAAACCTTCCAGAACCTGGTGGGCCGCCATCCGGATCAGGCCGAGGTGCTGAACAACCTCGGCGTCGCGCGGTACCAGCTGGGCGATGCCGCTGGGGCCGAGCGCACCTTCCAGGAGGCGCAACGGGCGGGAGTTCGGATGGAGGTCCTCCTCAACCAGAGCATCCTCGCCTTCAACCGGCTCGACACTTCGCTGGGAGCCTCCAAGCAGGATGAGGCGAGGCAGGCCGACCCTGAGGCCTACGCTCGTCTCATCGCCCTGAACGACGCCCGGAAGGACGTTCGCACCTACCCCACGCCCCTTCCTGACACAGCGCTTCGGGTGGAGGCCCTCGCCGATGCTGCCGGGGGGCGGAAGGTGGAACGGCTGCCCCTCTCGGAGCCAGCCTTCCTGGTGGCCCTCCTGCTGCCCCTCCTGGGGATCGGGGGCTTCCTCCTGCGGGTGCGGAGGAGCATGCGGATGGCCCACCCGGGGCAGTGCATCCGCTGCGGCGAGCCCTACCGCACCACGGATAGCCCTGATCCCGAAGTGTGCTCGAAGTGCCATCACCTCTTCGTTCTGAGGGACGGACTCCATACCCAAAGCCGCCGGAAGAAACTCGATGAGGTGGCCGCTCACCAGCGGGACACCCGTTGGATCCACAAGACCTTGATCGTCCTTCTGCCGGGATGTGATCTGGCCTTCCTCGGGGAAACCCGGGAGGCCTTGATCGAGTTCCTTCCCTTCTGCATCGCGGTGGGCATGGTCCTCGCCACGGGCCGTTCAGTCCGCTATCCGGGCGAGATCCTGTCGGATCCCACCTCCACCTGGCTGGCCCTCGGAGCGATCCTGGTGGGCCTGCTCTACCTCCGCTCGTGGCTGAAGCTGTTCCTGAGGAGGGCCTGAGATGGCGCTGGAAGGATCCCTCCGGGACTTCGACCTCTTCTCCCTCTTCAACATGATCAAGATCCAGGGGAAGAACGGCACCCTGGTGCTGTCCCAGGGGCAGGAGTTCGTCAAAGTCTTCTTCGAAAACGGCGAGATCGTCGGCTGCGATTCCAACCAGGTCCGCATGGAGGACCGTCTGGGCACCATGCTCGTGCGGCTGGGCAGGCTCACGGGCGAGGAACTGCTGAGCATGGTCCAGGTCCAGCGGCAAACCCTCAAGCGCATGGGCACCCTCCTGCTGGATAGCGGCAAGGTCTCGGCCAGTGACTTGCAGGACGCCCTCTTCAGCCAGGCCACCGCGATCCTCCACCGCACCTTCCGCTGGGTGGAGGGGGACTACCGCTTTGATTCCTTCCTGCCAGCGGATCTGGACCGGGAACACTTCGTCCCCATCCCCGTGGACACGGTGCTGATGGAGGCCGCGCGCATCCAGGACGAATGGCCCGAGGTGGAGCGCCGGCTGCCTGGCCTTGATACGCCCCTCGGCAAATCGCCCCGGGCGCAGGCCCTGCATTTGGACATCGACCGCGAGGTCTCCTCCGTGCTGGACGGGAAGAGCCAGGTGCATGGCTCCTCTGGGCTCACGCATGAGCAGGAGATGGTGCTCTCCTACTTCGACCATCCCCAGAGCCCCAAGGAGATCATCCAGATCAGCCGCTACGAAGAGCTGGATACCTGCAAGGCCATCGCCGATCTGCTGGGGGCTGGCCTGCTGGAGCCCAAAACGGGCGACGGGGCGGTCAAGGTGGCGCGACCCTGGGTGGAAGGCCATCCGGACCTGGCGCCGGAAGGATGGGAACCGAGCTTCCTGCTCTGGCCCCTGGTGGTGCTGGGGTTCGCGATTCCGCTGGCCCTGTACGTGCCTCACCAGCGCGGGTCCATGAACCTTGGCCTGGCTAGCCTCGAGCCGGTGGATGTCCAGGTGGTGCCCGAAGGGCCGACCCGCCTCCGGCATGAATGGGCGCTCCGCCTGGCCGCCCCGAAGGATGGCGGCGTGGCGCTAGCGAAGCGGCTCGGAACCCCTCTGGACGGGAAGAATCCAGTGCCCGACCTGACCACCCTGCCTGACCCCATGGCTCCGGCCAAGGCCCCCGAGCCGCCTGCGCGGCCGAAGCGATAAGGATTTCCGATGTTCGTGCACCAGCGCCAGGGTTCCCTGGAGGTGATTTGCGGTCCCATGTTCTCCGGCAAGTCCGAGGAACTCATCCGGCGCATCAAGCGGGCCATCATCGCCAAGCAGAAGGTGCAGGTCTTCAAACCCGCTCTGGACGACCGCTACGATGTCTCTGCCATCGCCAGCCACAGCCAGAGGAAGCACGACGCGATCCCCGTGAAGGACAGCGTCGAACTGGCCCGGCACCTGGATCCGGAGGCCCAGGTGGTGGCTCTGGACGAGGTGCAGTTCATGGATGAGGGACTCATCCCCATCATCGAGGGCCTGGCCGATCACGGTGTGCGCGTCATCGCGGGCGGCCTCGACCAGGATTCCAACGGCGAACCCTTCGGCATCATGCCCATCCTGCTGGCCAAGGCCGAGTACGTCACCAAACTCCAGGCCATCTGCATGGTCTGCGGCGCCCTGGCGGGGCGCACCCAGCGCATGGTGCAGACTGGCGGGCAGGTGCTCGTGGGCGCCGCCGAAGCCTACGAGGCCCGCTGCCGCCACTGCCACGAGACCCCCCACGCCACGGGAGGGCGGCTGCTGGAGGGGGAGTGATTTTCCACTTCGTCAAGGTGATCCCCGACACGACATCCTTTTTGGAGGCGCAAGGCGGAATGTGACTCCGGCCCTGCTTTGAGGCAGCGGTAGACTGGCTCCGGCGCGCTGCTGCAGCGTCGAATCCATCACTTCGCCCGAGGCTTCAGGGCACACCAGGAGTTCCCCATGGCCGGCGCCTACGCCACCTTCACCCACATCACCGACTACATGGGCTTCGAGGGCCTGCTCACCGAGGAAGAACGGATGATCCGCGAGACCGCGCGGAAGTTCGTGAACGCCGAGGTGCTGCCCATCATCGAGAAGCATGCCCAGGAGCAGACCTTCCCCAAGCACCTCATCCCCAAGATGGGCCAGCTGGGCTTCTTCGGCCCTGCGCTGCCCGAGGAGTACGGCTGCATGGGCGTGTCCAACGTGGCCTACGGCATCCTCATGTATGAGCTGGAACGCGGCGATTCGGGCCTGCGCTCCTTCGCCTCCGTGCAGGGCAGCCTCGTCATGTGGCCCATCTACGCCTACGGCAGCGAGGAGCAGCGGAAATACTGGCTGCCCAAGCTGGCCACGGGGGAGAAGATCGGCTGCTTCGGCCTCACGGAGCCCGACTTCGGCTCCAACCCCGGCGGCATGCTCACCAAGGCCGTGCGCGAGCCAGGCGGCAAGTGGCGCATCAACGGCACCAAGATGTGGATCACCAACGGCACCGTGGCGGACGTGGCCGTGGTGTGGGCCCAGACCGAGGATGGGATCCGCGGCTTCCTGGTGGAGAAGGGCACCCCCGGCTTCAGCGCCCCCGAGATGAAGGGCAAGTGGAGCCTGCGCGCTTCGACGACTTCCGAGCTGGTGCTGGAGGATGTCATCGTCGACGAAAAGGTCAGCCTGCTGCCCAACGTGAAGGGACTCAAGGGGCCTCTGGGCTGCCTCACGCAGGCCCGCTACGGCATCGCCTGGGGCGCCCTCGGCGCCGCTGATGCCTGCTACCAATGCGCTCTGGACTACGCGAAGACCCGCATCCAGTTCGACAAGCCCATCGCCAGCTTCCAGCTCCAGCAGGAGAAGCTGGCCTGGATGGTCACCGA
>DASXUH010000026.1:0-9938 GCA_036504935.1 Geothrix sp.
ACCACGTTCTCGACGTTCTCCGCCGAAGCTGTGCATCTCCTGACCCGCGGGGAGTATGGTTGGGCCGCTGGCCACATGGCCGTCCACCTGGCGGGTTCCCTCTCCATGACCCTGCTGGGGCTGTTGACGGTGAAGGCGTTCACGAGGGCCTGAGGAGGAACCATGAAGGGCACCTACCTGACCTTCTTTGTCCAGGAGGATCGGACCCATCACGGGGTCCTGGTCTACGAGTGGCTGTTGAAAGAGGCGCGGCGGCTCGGCCTCAAGGGCGGCACGGCCTTCAAAGCCATCGCGGGATTCGGTCGCCATGGCCTCATCCACGCGGACCACTTCATCGAACTGGCGGGGGATCTGCCGGTGGAAGTGACCTTCATGGCCACGGAAGAAGAGGCGGAGCGCCTGATCGCTTTCATCGAGGCCGAAGGCCAGTCCATGTTCTACATCCGCGTGCCCGCCGAATGCGGCTTCATCAACGAGAAGACGCGCGCCTGATCAGCAGCGAGAAGATCCGGCTGATCAGTGCCCGCAGCCGCAGCCGCCGGTGAAGGACGCGCTCTGCGCGGCGCGGACCATGCCGAGGCCCTCTTTTCCGATGAGGAGCGCCAGACCGAGGGCGGCCGCGGCATCCACCCACCAGAGGGCGGGGACGAGCAGGAACAGCAGGCTACCCAGGAACAGCACGACGGAGAGTTGGATGCAGGCCAGGCTGCACGCAGCGTCGGCCTCCACGGTCGCGCTGTCCAGGGCCTTGGCCGTCCGCAGCTTGGCGCGCCAGAGGAAGGCCATAAAGGAGAGGGACAGGGCCGCGATGACGAGCCCCGGTACCGTGGTGGGCGGGTGGCTCCGGGCCGTGAGCTGGAGGATGGCTCCGCCCGCGATGCCCAGGGCCAGGAAGAGGAACAGCCCGCCGATGCCGCGCGTGGCCTTGCGCTCGCGCGCAAGGTTGCCGTGGTCCAGCAGCTTCCATAGCACCAGGAGCGCGGAGGCCACCTCGATGAAGCTGTCTGCGCCGAAGCCGAAGAGGGCCACGGAATCGTCCGCCCAACCGAAAGCCATGGACACCAGGCCTTCCACCAGGTTGTAGGCGATGGTTATCCAGCAGAGCCAGAGGGCCCGGCGGCGCCAGTCCACGGGCTTCTCCGTCACGGATGCGGCTCGCGGACCTTCCGGGCCTTCACGAGCACCAGGGTGGAGCCCTCGGGATGGCGCTCCATATGCACATCGTCCATGACTTGGCGCATGAAGAACACCCCTCGGCCACCTGGCTTCAGGAGGTTCTCAGGCAGGTTCGGATCGGGCAGGGCCTCCAGGTCCACGCCGGGGCCCCGGTCTTCGATGCGGATCTCGAAGCGGTCGGTCTTGGGGGTGAAAGTGACCTTCACGGGCTTGTCCCGGTCCAGCTTGTTGCCATGGCGCATGGCGTTGGCGATGCCTTCCTGGATCGCCAGCCACAGGCGTTCGCCGTCTTCCTGGGTGAAGCTCAGATGCTTCAGGAACTCCGCGCCCACCACCTGGATCAGGTCGATGAAGCGCAGGTCCGTGTTGCAGGTGAGGACGACGGGCAGAAGGGCGGGATGAGCCATAGGACGGAAATTCCCTTTCAGAGATCCGGAGTGCCAAGGTCAAGGTACTTGGAATCCGCCTCCTGGGGCCAGAGGTTTTGCCAGATCGCGCAAGGCTTCCGACCCAGGCAGGGGCCGCGTGTCGAAGATCACAATTAAGAATTAATGGTCCTAAATATGGAGAATTGTGGAACACTGCTTTCCGGCGCCCAGCGCGGGCACGTACGGAGGTTCCAATGAAGGCAAGGTGGTGGCTGGTGTTGCTGGTGCTCCTCGCGGGCTTTGGCGTGCTGGGACTGGGTGGGCGGCAGATCGCCCAGAATGCGCCCCCCATCCCGCAGCGGATCGTGGCGGAGGACGGCACCCAGCTGGTGGGCCCCGGGCAGATCCTCGAAGGCCAGGTCAGCTACTTGGGGCACGGTGGCCAGCACATCGGATCTGTCTGGGGGCACGGGGCCTACCTGGCGCCCGACTGGTCCGCCAAGGCTCTGCACCAGTGGGCCGCCCACACCCTTGATGGCGTGAAGGCCCAGGGGGTGTCCATCGCGGATGCCAAGGCAAGCACCGTAACTATATTTCAGAATAATAGGTATGAATTATCCACCAACACGCTGACACTGAGTGCCGCCCAGGCCGCCGCCTATTTGGCGACTCGTACCGAGCTGGCCAAGGTGGCGGTGGAAGGCGATAAGGGCGCGGCCATTCCTGCCCGGTGGATCCCCACCATGGAGGAGGGCGAGCGAGTGGCCGATTTCTGGCTGTGGACGGCCTGGGCCGCCGCTGCCCGTCGTCCCGGCGCGGATCACAGCTACACCCAGAACTGGCCCCAGGAACCCCTGGTGGGCAACACCATCACGCCCATCAGCCACCTCTGGAGCATTCTCTCCATCATTCTGCTGATCCTGGGTGTGGGTCTCATGGTCTGGCACCACGCCACCCAGCCAGCCGAGGCGTTTCCCGATCCCAAGCCCATCCTGCCCGCCCCGGCGACTCCCAGCCAGCGCTGGTCGGCCATCTACTTTGCCGTGGCCATGGCCTTGTTCTTGGTGCAGGTCGGCATGGGCGTCCTGACGGCCCATGACGCGGTGGAGGGCAACGGCCTCTACGGCATCGACCTGTCGCACATCCTGCCTTACGCAGCCTCCCGCACCTGGCACCTGCAACTGGCCGTCTTCTGGATCGCCACCTGTTGGCTGGCCACGGGTCTCTACCTGGGCCCCAAGCTCAGTGCCAAGGAGCCTAAGGGCCAGTGGCTGGGCGTGGCCGGGTTGCTCGCCGCCCTGGTGGTGGTGGTGGTCGGGGCTCTCGTGGGCGCCCACCAGGCCATCGTGGGCAAGCTGTCCGGCTCCTTCATGTTGGGCACTCAGGGCTATGAATACGTCGAGCTGGGCCGCCTCTGGCAGATCCTGCTGACGGTGGGCATGGTCATCTGGCTGGTGCTGGTGGTGCGTGCCCTGCTGCCCGCCCTGAAGGGCGAGAAGGGCCGCCTGGGTCTGCTCAAGCTCTTCGTGCTGTCCGCCATCGCCATCCCCCTCTTCTACTCCGCAGGCTTCATGTACACCCGCGAAACCCACCTCGCCATGGCCGAGTACTGGCGCTGGTGGGTGGTCCACCTCTGGGTCGAGGGCTTCTTCGAGGTCTTCGCCACCGTCGCCATCGCGCTGCTCTCCACCCGCATGGGCCTGCTGCGCGAGAGCACCGCGCTGCGCGCGGTGAGCCTCTCCATGGGCCTGTTCCTGGGCAGCGGCGTCATCGGCACCTTCCACCACCTCTACTTCACCGGCTCCCCGGCCTCTATTTCGGCTCTGGGCTCCGTGTTCAGCGCCCTGGAGATCGTGCCCCTCACCATCGTGGGCTACGAAATCGCCATGAGCCTGAAGGCGGGCCGTGCCCTGGGCAGTGGCTACGAGTGGCCCTTCAAGTTCTTCGCGGCGGTCTGCTTCTGGAACCTGCTGGGCGCCGGTGTTTTCGGCATGCTCATCAACCCGCCCTCCGTGCTCTACTTCGGCCAGGGTATGAACACCACGCCCATCCACAGCCACGCCGCACTCTTCGGGGTCTACGGGTTCCTGGCGATCTCCCTCATGCTCTTCGCCCTGCGCGGCATGACGCCGGACAAGGCCTGGGACGAGAAGTGGCTGAAGTACGGCTTCTGGGGCCTGAACCTGGGCCTGGTCCTGATGCTGGCGCTGTCGCTGATCCCCAGCGGCTTCTACCAGGTCGCCCAGAGCCTGAACCACGGCACCTGGTATGCCCGCAGCGCCGAAGTGGTGCAGTCTCCGCTGATGCGCACCTTCACCTGGCTACGCATGCCCGGCGACACCCTCTTCGGCCTCGGCGCCCTCGCCGTGATCATCTTCACCTTCAAGGCTGTCATCGGCGCCTGGGGCTGGAGGACCGCCGAGGAGACCAAGCCTGTCCGCGAGAACGTGGGCGTGGCCCCCGCCTTCGCGGTAGCCGAGGACTGAGGTCTCAGCGCACAGGGCAGGGCCCCCGCCGCGAGGCGGGGGCCCTGCCTTTGTCCAGGCCGGCGCAGGCTGGCCTGGTAACCTGACCCGCCCCTTGGAGGTATTCCGTGGTCCTCATAGCTCTTCTGCTGTTCGTCGTCGGCGCCCTGGCCTGGCGATGGAAGACCAAGGTCGGGTATCCCCTGTCGGCCCGCTTGGCCATCCTGCAGTGGGCGGGGCTGGGGCTGGGTGTGATCGTCCTGCTGGCCTCCATGGCCGTGATCGTGCCGCCGGGGCAGGCGGGCATCCAGGTGCTGTTCGGCAAGGTGAACGCTGAGCCGCTGCCTTCGGGCCTCCATTTCATCAACCCCTTCGCCCAGGTGGTGGAGATGGAAGTCCGCACCCGGAACTACACCATGTCGACCGTGGCCGACGAGGGCCAGAAGCGGGGTGATGATTCCATCTCGGTCATCACCAGTGATGGCCTCACCGTGAAGCTGGACGCCACCATCTTCTACTCGCTGCAGCAGGCTCGCCTGCCGGAGATCTACCGGACCATCGGACCCGATGTGGAGGACCGGATCGTGCGCAGTGAGATCCGCGCCAGCCTGCGGGACGCCGCCGCCAGCCTGTCCGCCACCGAGCTCTACACTTCCAAACGCCAGGCGTTCGTGGAACAGGTGTCGAAGACGCTCAAGGCGGCCTTCGAGGCCAGGGGCATCACCCTGGAACAGATGTTGCTCCGCAATGTCATCCTGCCGGACCAGATCACCAAGTCCATCAACGACAAGATCAGCGCTGACCAGGACGCCCAGAAGATGGCCTTCGTGCTCCAGAAGGAGAAGCAGGAGGCCGAGCGCAAGCGCATCGAGGCTGAAGGCCAGGCCCGGGCCCAGCAGATCGTGAGCCAGAGCCTGACGCCCCAGATCATCGAATACCAGCGCATCCAGGCCCTGCGTGACATCGGCGCCAAGGGCAACCTGATCATCACCCCCATGGGTGGCGCCACGCCCATGATCCAGGTCCCGGCCCGGAAGTAGGTTTCCCGGCCCGAGCCAGGCTTCACCCGCTGTTCCGCAGGCCCGCGGCGATGCCGTTGATGGTCAGGAGGATGCTCCGCACAGTGAGATCGTCGCTATCGCTGGCGCGGTAGCGGCGCAGCAGCTCCACCTGGAGGTGGTTCAGAGGGTCGATGTAGGGGAAGCGGTGCTGGATGGAGCGCCTCAGGGAGGGATTGTCCTCCAGCAACTCGTGCTGCCCGGTGATGGCCTTCAGGGCGCGGATGGAGGCCTCGCATTCTCCCCGCAGGCGCTCAAAGATCCGGTCCCGCAGGGCCGCATCGTCCACCAGGTCTGCGTAGCGGGAGGCGATCCCAAGGTCCACCTTGGCGAGCACCATGTCCATGTTGGAGAGCAGGTCGCGGAACGTGGGCCAGCGGGCGTGCATCTCCCGCAGCAGGGCCACGCCCGCCTCACCGCGCTTCCGCTCGAAGGCCGCCACCGCCGCGCCGAAGCCGTACCAGCCCGGCAGCATCAGGCGGCACTGGCTCCAGCTGAAGACCCAGGGGATGGCACGGAGGTCGGTGATGGCCCGGCTCGCCTTCCGGCTCGCGGGGCGCGATCCGATGTTGAGCCGGGCGATCTCGGCGATGGGGGTGGATTCCCAGAAGAACCGCTCGAAGCCCTCCGTGCCGTAGACGAGGTCGCGGTAGGCCCGGCAGGCCTCCTCGGACAAGGCGTCCATGGCTTCCGGGAAGCGCGGATCCATGCCCGCGCCGTCCGCATCCGGAAGGCTGGCCTCCAAGGTGGCCGCCACCAGCACCTCGAGGTTGCGACGGCCCACGGCAGGATGGCCGTACTTGGCGGCGATCACCTCACCTTGCTCGGTGAGGCGGATCTGGCCCTGCACGGCCCCGGGCGGCTGGGCCAGGATGGCCTCGTAGCTGGGGCCGCCACCCCGGCCCACGGAACCGCCCCGGCCGTGGAAGAGCCGCAGGCGGATGCCATGCCGTTCGGCGACCTCCACCAGGCGCAGCTCGGCCTTGTAGAGCTCCCAGCGCGAGGTCAGGAAGCCGCCGTCCTTGTTGCTGTCCGAATAGCCCAGCATCACTTCCTGCACGCCGCCGCGGCGATCCAGCAGGCGGCGGTAGAGGGGCAGGGCGAGCAGGCCATCCAGGATGTCGCCGCAGCGCTGGAGGTCCTCGATGGTCTCGAAGAGGGGGATGAGGTTGAGGTCGAGGCGGTCTTCGGCTGGCCGCAGGAGGCCGGCCTCCCGCAGCATCACCGCGGCCTCCAGGAGGTCGGAGAGACCCTCCGTGTGGCTGACGATGCAGCTGGGGAGCGCCTCGGCCCCCAGGCGGCGCTGGGCGTCGGCAGCGGCGCGGAACAGGGTCAGCTCGCCCTGGGCCTCGCCGCTGTAGGCCAGGTAGGGCGAGGCTAGGGGACGCGGGCTCTCCAGCTCGGCAACCAGCAGGGCCACCCGGTCCGCTTCGGCCAGGCCCAAGTACTTGGTGCCGGGCCGCACGGCCTCCAGCAGCTCGGCCACCACCCGTTCATGGACGTCGGAACTCTGCCGCAGGTCCAGGGGCGCGAGGTGGAAGCCGAACACCGACACCGCCCGCCGCAGCTCCCGCAGGCGTCCCCGGGCCAGCCATCGTCCGCCGTGGGACCGCAGGGAGCGGTCCAGGATGTCCAGATCCGCCTGGAGCTCGGTGGGGGACGCGTACGGCTGGGTGGAGCCGGGCAGCGGCCCGCCGCCGGAGGCCAGCTCGTTCTGCTGCGTAGCCGACAGCCGGTCGAAGATCAAGGAGAGGGCCCGCCGGTAGGCCTCGTCCGCATGGCGGGCAGCGTGGTCCGGGGAGCGATCCGCCAGCTCGAGCAGCTCCTGGGAGGCCTGGGACACCTGCAGGCTGAGGGAGAGCTCCTCCGCGAGGGTGCGGGTCTCACGCAGCAGGTGGCTGAGGATGGTGCGCGACTGGGTCCGCAGGGTCTGCTGGAGCACTTCGGCGGTGACGAAGGGATTGCCATCGCGGTCGCCGCCGATCCAGCTGCCGATCTGGAGAAAGGGCGGCAACTCCTGGTCGCCCCAGGCGGGATCTTCGCCCAGGCGATCCTCCAGATCCGCATAGAGGGCCGGGACTTCCCGCAGGAAGGTGCGGTCGAAGGTGGAGAGGGCGCTGGCCACCTCATCGGCGACCGCGGGCCGCTGGGGGCGCAGCATCCGGGTCTGCCACAGCAGCTGCACCTGCCGCTGCAGGTGCTCAGCCCGGAGGGCCGTCTCCCTGGGCGTTGCGGCATGGCGGTCCCGCTCGTCCAGAAGCCGGGCGATCCCCATCTGGGCGTTGAGGATGCTCTTGCGCTGCACCTCGGTGGGGTGGGCGGTGAGCACGGGACGGACCTGGGCGCCAGCAAAGAAGGTGCGCAAGGCGACGGCGTCCAGCCCCGCCTCGGCGGCCCGGTCCAGGGCGTGGTCCAGGGAGCTGGGCCGGGGTTCGGTGTCCTCCATGCGGTGCGCCCGGGAGCGGCGGAGGTGATGCTGGTCCTCCGCCAGGTTGGCCAGCTGGGAGAAGTAGCTGAAGGCCCGGACCACCCGGATGGCGAGGCCAGGGCTGAGGTCTCTCAGGGTCGCCTTGAGCGCATCGCCGGCCGTGGCATCCGCGGCACGGCGGAACCTGACCCCGCTCTGCCGGATTCGTTCGATGAGCTGGAAGGTCTCCTCGCCCTCCTGCTCCCGGACCGTGTCCCCGAGCAGGCGCCCGAGGAGCCGGATGTCCTCCTTCAGGCGCCGATCCTTGTCGAGGGGGTCGAGATCCATGGGGGAAGGTCCCAGGAGGAGGTGAAAGTCGCGTGGTCTGAGCCAGAGTACCCGATCGGTCTCTTTCCCCATCTCGAACCGTGCGTACGCATGGTCCGAGCGCTATGATAGGTAATCCGACTAAACCAGTCAGGATTGTGGAGCACCCATGAAAGTGATCGTCGCCAAGACCGCGGGCTTCTGCTGGGGCGTCAAGCGCGCCATGGACGCGGTGCTGGAGGCGTCGGTGCGCAATGATGGCCGCCCCGTGCAGACGCTGGGACCGCTCATCCACAATCCCCAGGCGCTGGAACTCATCGGCAGGCGTGGCGTGGCTGTGGCGGAGGCGCCCGGCCAAGTGCAGAACGGCACGGTGGTGATCCGCGCCCACGGCATCCCCATCCAGGACCTGCGGGGACTCAAGGAGCGCCAGGCCAAGGGTGAGCTGAAGATCGTGAACGCCACCTGTCCTGAGGTGGCCAAGGTCCACCACAAGATCAAGAAGTGGAGCCCCAAGGGCTACTTCACGGTGATCCTGGGCAGCCACGGCCATGCGGAAAGCGTGGCCCACCGCAGCTTCGCGGACAGCGGCAGCATCATCGTGTCGAGCATGGCCGAGGCCGAGACCCTGACGGACGAACAGCTCAAGAAGGTGCTGGTGGTGGCCCAGACCACCTTCACCGTGAAGGACTACCACGCCATCACCGACTACCTCCGGACCCGCGCGGTGGACGCCGTGTTCGAGAACACCATCTGCGAGGACACCTGGATGCGGCAGGACGAGGCCAAGGAGCTGGCCCGCACCGTGGACACGGTCATCGTGGTGGGTGGCAAGGCCTCCAGCAACACCAAGCACCTGGCCGAGCTGGCCCATCACTACGGCAAGCCCGTGCAGTACGTGGAGACGGCGGCGGAACTGGATCTGAAGGCGTTTACGGGCCGCGAGACTGTGGGCGTCCTCGCGGGCGCTTCCACCCCCACCTGGCTGGTGGATGAAGTGGTAGATGTGCTGGAGCAGCTGGGCGACGGTCCCAGCCGCTGGCGCAGTTTCCTCCAGGCGGCCTTCGGCAGCTCGTCGCTGCTGGCCACGGGCGCGGCCTTCATGACCCTCGGCGTGCACAAGTGGCTGGGCCTCCCTCTGGGATGGCGCTATCCGCTCCTGGCGGGAACCTACGTGCTGGCCATGTACCTGCTGACCCCCTTCCTGGACCCGCTGGGGGTCGGCGCCAAGGGCCCGGCCCGGGCGCGGTTCCTGGAGCGCAACCGCAGGGTCCTGCTGGCCGCGGGCTTGGCGGCCCTGGCCCTCACCCTGGGACTCTCGGCCACGCTGGGCCTGAAGGCCCTGGCCGTGGCGGCGGGCGCCTCCCTGGTGGGCGCGGGCTACAAGCGGCGCTTCCAGGTGGGCGGCCGCATCTTCAGCCTGCGGAACATCCCGGGCTCCAAGGATGTGGTGGTGGCCCTGGCTCTGGCCACGGTGGCCGTCATCATGCCCGTCTGGCAGGAGGGCCGGATCTGGGACCTCCGCGCTTTCGCGGCTGTCTTCCTGGTGGGTGTCCTGGCCTTTGTCCGCACGGTGATCTACGAGATCCGGGACATGCAGAACGACCAGATCGTCGGGAAGGAGACCTTGCCGATCCTCATGGGCAAGTCGGCCACCAAGGCGGTGCTGGTGGGGCTGCTGGGAATCCTCCTGGCCGGCACCCTCTGGCTCACCTTCGACAACCGCCAGCATGGGCATCCCCTGGCCGTGGCGCTGGTACTGGTGGTCTGCGCCGCCTACCCGGTGTTGTATCTGTGGCTCTACCACGAGCGGTTCACCACCGGCAAACACCGCTTCGAACTGAGCGTGGACCTGAGCTTCTGGTTGGTGGGACTGCTGGCCCTCGTGTAGTCCTTGCCCTTTCAAACGGGCCTGCTAGCCTTGGGGCACCTTTTCCAAGGAGAGCCTTATGCGCATGAAGTCTTTCGCCGTCCTATCGGCCACGGCCATCCTGGGCGCCGCCCTGGGCTGGGCCGCTGCGGCTGCCAGCTACCAGAAGACCGGCACCGTGAAGGAAGTGGCCCCCGACAGCTTCACCCTGGACCTCGGCAAGGAAGCCTGGCGCTTCTACACCGACGGTGGCACCGCCGGGAAGGA
>DASXUH010000027.1:0-5557 GCA_036504935.1 Geothrix sp.
TCCAGGCTGGAGCAGCCGCAGAGGGGGCAGCCGCAGGGCACGATGGGGAAGCCGCGCAGCCAGGCGTAGCGCTGCAGGTCCTTCTCCTCGCAGGTGCCCAGGGGGCGGATCACCGTATTGGCCCCGTCGTCGCTCTCCAGGCGCAGGGGCATCGTGCTGAGGCGGCCCTCGAAGAACAGGTTGATGAGCAGGGTCTCCAGCAGGTCGTCCAGGTGGTGGCCCAGGGCGATCTTCGTGTAGCCGTGCTGCTTGGCGAAGGAGTAGAGCACACCGCGCCGTAGCCGTGAGCAGATGATGCAGGGCAGCTCTTCGGGCTTGCTGCGCACCATCTTGTCGATGGGGGCGGGGATGATGTGATGGGGTACCCCCAGGCGTTCGCAGGTCTCCGCGATGGGATCGGGGTTGAACTGGGGAAAGCCGGGATCCACGGTGACGGCATCGACCGTGAAGGTCACGGGGGCCCGCTTGCGCAGCCGCTCCAGCACGTCCAGCAGAGCCCAGGAATCCTTGCCGCCGCTCACGGCCACCAGGATGCGGTCGTCCTCTTCGATCAGCTGATAGGCGGCATTGGCCTCGCCCACGCGGCGCGCAAGCTTCTTCTCAAGCCGGGGCAGGGTCTTGAGATCAGCCTCGGTGGGCGGCAGGGCCAGACTGGGAAGGGCGCAGGGATTGCTCACATCACGCCGCAGGCTTTGCGCTCACCCCGCACGATCTGACCCTGGACGTCTTTCACGTACTCGGGGCAGGTGCAATCAGGACAGGTGTTGCTGGAGGTTTCGGAGCACAGGTCCGCGAAGGTCACCTTCTCCATGAAGGCAGAGATGTGGTCGGAGAGCCGGTTCCAGAGCATGAGGCTCATGCGTTCGTCGGCCATCAGGGCCAGGTTCGCAGCCTTGGGATCCTCCTTGGCCACGGCGTAGAAGCTGCTGTCCGTGAGGCGGAGTACCTCGCCCACGCTCACCTGGTTGCAGGGCCGCGTGAGGATGTACCCGCCTTTGGGGCCGCGCACGCTGGCGACGACACCGGCCTTCTTGAGCTTGTTGAAGATCTGTTCGAGGAAGGGCAGGGAGAGCTTCTGGCGCTCGGCGATGACGTGCAGGGGCACCGGCTGGCCATGGCTATGGTGCGCCAGGTCGAAGAGGGCCTGCATGCTGTATCTGCCTCGGGCCGAGATCTTCACGAAAGCTACTCCAGGCTCCAGGCTAGTATTCTTGAGCGATTGAGTCAAGTTTGTCGCACAGCTAGACTGGAATCCGGAGAATCCCATGAAAGCTGTCTTTCTGGCCCTTGGAAGCCTGGGATTGCAGGCGGAGCCGTCCCTGCCTCAGGCGCCCATCCCGGCCACCACACCTGGGGGCCTGCCCAGCGATGCGCGGGACCACCAGCCGCTGTTGCTGGGGCCGACGACCGCCGAGGCGATCCTGGCCCACCGGGCCGTCTTCCGGGACACCGCCGCTGCCATCCAGCTGCCCTCGGAGCTGAAGGTCCGGTGGAAGGCCGTGCGGCAGCCCCTGACCCTGGTGGCGGTCTTCGGGTCCTGGTGCGGCGACAGCCAGTACCAGCTGCCGGACCTGCTGGCCCTGGAGGCGGAATCCAATCCCTTCATCGAGATCCACTACCTGGGCGTCTACCGGGACAAGCAGGTGGCGGAGGCCGCCTGGCCCAAGGGGTTTCCCCCCCAGGCGGTGGCGCGGGTGCCGACCTTCTATCTGTTCGCCGCCCAGCCGGGGGGCGCCCAGAAGCTGGTGGGAACCGTGGAGGAGAACCCGCCCCGGGCGGGCCAGCGGATGGCCGAGGCCCTGGTGGAGCTGGTGGAGTCCGCCGCACATCCGTTCTGAGGCCCTCCGGATTTCAGGCCACCGGCCGGGCCGCCGATGAGAGGACACCATGCGCTGGCGCCCCTTCATCCTGATCACCTGCCTCTACTGCGGCCTGGGCGCCGCTGAGCCCATCCGGGTGGCGGTGGATGGCTGGACCACGATGAATCCCCTCCTCTTGTCGAGAGACACGGATGGGGAGGCGGTGGACCTTGTCTTCGATCGCCTGGTGACCATGGATGCGGAGGGGACGTTCATCCCCGGGCTGCTGCAGGGCTGGACGGTCCTCCACGGCGGGCGCGAGGTCGTCCTGGACCTCCGCCCAGGCATGATTTGGCAGGATGGGACCCCCATCGAGGCGGAGGATCTTGTCTTCACCTGGAAGGCCCTCCGGCTGCCGCAGGTCCGGGCCATCGCCGACACCGTGGGTGGAGCGGCCTCCATGGACAGTCTGGTGGCCGAAGGGCCCCTCCGGGTGCGGATCCGCTTGGCGCGGCCTAGGGGAACGCTGCTGTCCGACCTCTACAACTTCATCCCCGTGCCCCGCCGCCATTACCGGGTCGGCCCGAAACCCCTGGCGGACCCGGTGAACCTCCAGCCCGTGGGTTCAGGGCCCTACCGGGTCGTCGGCCGGGCCACCACCACGCAGGCGAGGCTCGAACTCTGGCCCGGCTACAGGGGAGCCCATCCCGGCACCTGGCCCGCCTTCGAGTTCATAGACTCCTCGAAAGAGAAGAACCTGGTCCAGGCCCTCCTGGACCACCATTACCACTACGCCTTGGTGGGGGGCCTGCCGCACTACCTCGTCCGGAAGGGCGCGCAGGGTGGAGGCCGTCTCCAGGCCTACTCGGTGCCCCAGGCGGCCTTCGGGGCCTTCTTCCTCAACTGCGATCCCAAGCTGAGCCTGCTGGGCGATCTTGCCCTGCGCCAGGCCTTGGCGGAGCTGGTGCCCTGGCAGGAACTGGCCCGGGCGCGGCGCTTCTTCCCGGCCCGGTTGGCCTCCGCGTTCTGGCCGCCGGAGAACTGGGCCCATGACGATGCGCCGCGGCCACTGCCCCAGATCGGGCGGGCCGAAGCCATCCTGGATGCCGCCGGATGGCGGATGGGCGGTGACGGGATCCGCCATGATCACCGAGGCCGTCCCTTGTCTCTGGTGGCCTACGAGCAGAACACCGCCATCAGCCGGAGCACCGCCCGCCTGCTCTCGGAACAGGCCGCGAAGGTGGGCATGCGAATCGAGGTCCGCCGGCTGTCCTTCGAGGCCCTCACGGAGAAATCCGCCAACCACGACGGGGACATCTGGTCGTACGGCTGGACGACGTCATTGGATCCCGACGTGGACGCCCCCTTGTTCACCAAGGAGGGCTACCGCACCAAGGCGAATGTGAGCGGTTACTTGAATCCGGAGGTCGACCGGCTGTTCGAGGAGGGGCGCTACACGCTGGACCGGGTGTCCCGCCGGAAGATCTACCTCAAGCTGTCCGAGATCATCTGGCGCGACAAGCCCGTGATCCCCCTCAACTACATCCTGGTGCGGGTGCTCGCGGATGCCCGGCTGCGCGGGGTGTCCTTCAACGTGCTGGGACAGGCCTACGGCTTCTGGCCCGGCAAGCGGGGCTGGAAATTAGTGGAGTGAAGCGCCCTACAGCCGGTCGAAATGGATGGTCTCGACCTTGCCGGGCTTTCCCTTGGGAGCGTCCTCCCGTTCGCGCTCGCGCTCGGGGCGCGGCTCGCGATGGGGTTTCGGCTCGGGCCGGACTTCAGGCTTCGATTCTGCGTGATGCCTGGGCTCGTGCCGGCGGGGTTCCTGCTCGGCCCGGGGCTCGGGCCGCGGCGCGGGCTTGGGGGCAGGGGCGTTGGCCTGCCGTTCCCGGCCAGCCCACACAGCACCCACCTGCTTGATGCGATCCACCAGCCGGGCGGGCTCCAGCACCTGGATGCCGTCGCCGAACTGCATGGCCCAGCGGGCGATGGCCCGCAGATCCGTGGCTGTGAAGGTGACGAGGGCCTGACCGTCGCCCTGCTCCTCGAGCTTGAAGTGGGGGAAGGCCGGGGGCGCCTGCTTCACGGCGAAGACCCACTGCTTGAGCAGGGTGGCCTTCACCGCGATGGGCTCACCGCCCAGCCAGCCGCCGATCTGGTTGGCGGGAGTGTCCTCGGCGTAGGGGCCCTGGGCCGCGCGGCCCACGCCTTCCACCTCGTTCACTTCGGCCAGCAGGTCCACCCGGTGGTGGCGCTCGGCGTTGTAGCGGCGGTCCCAGCCCCAGACGAACCAGGCCTGGCTGAGGGCGTCGAAGGCCAGCTGCCGGGGCTCGAAGGTGCGGGGGGCATTGGCATCCGGGTCGGCGAAGATGAATTCCACCGCGCGCCCTTCGCGGAGGGCGGCCAGGATGGCCTCCACCAGGGCCGACAGGGCGGATGGGACGGTGGCCTTCCTCGCGACGGGCTTCGGAGCCGGCGGGGCTGGGACCACGGCTTCCGGGGCTGCCGGCGCGACGTCAACGACCTTGGGGGTCCTGGCCTTCGCCGGGGCCTTGGTTACCTGCCTAGTCTCGGGTTCCGCGGCTTCGGCCTTCCTGGGCGAAGCCTTCTTCGCGGGGGCGACCTTGGCCTTGGCGGCGGGTTTCTCCACCTCATGGGTGGTATCGGTGGGCTTCTTGCGGGGGGTCTTGGTCACGGCCATGGGTCTGCGGCTCCTGGCTCATCATGGCTGATCGGCTGTCGGCTGTCAGCTATCAGCTCTCGGCGGTCAACTCTGGCTGCGGGGATGCATCTGGTCGTAGAGGGTGCGGAGCCTCGCCTGGTGGACGTGGGTGTAGATCTGCGTCGTGCTGATGTCGGCATGGCCGAGCATGGCCTGGACGGAACGGAGGTCGGCGCCGTGATCCAGCAGATGGGTGGCGAACGCGTGCCTCAGCACATGGGGACTCACGGCCTCGGGACGGAGACCCGCCGTGCGCGCATAGCCCTTCAGCAGGCGCCAGAGATGCTGTCGCGTGAGGCCCTCGCCGCGCTGGCCCACGAAGAGTTGGCTGCCCTTCGGCTTGAAGCCTGGCCGCAGCGCCAGCCAGGCGCGGATCCATGTTTCGGCGCCCTGGCCGAAAGGAATCAGCCGCTCCTTGCGTCCCTTGCCCATGACCTTGAGGAAGCCTTCATCCAGAAACACAGACAGGGCCGGGAGGCCGGTCAGTTCGGACACGCGGAGGCCCGAGGCGTAGAGCAGCTCCAGCCAGGCGCGATCCCGCACGCCCAGTGGCGTGGCTGTGTCCGGGGCCTCCAGCAGGGCCTCCACCTGGCTTTCACCCAAAGTGCGGGGCAGGATGCGGGGCGGACGGGGCGGCTTGACCACCGCCTCGGGACCGGCGCCGCCGCCACCTTCCATACGCAGGAACGTCAGGAAGGCACGCAGGCTCGAACTCAGCCGAGCCAGGCTACGGGGGGCTTTGCCGTCCGATTGCTGGGCCACGAGAAAGGTCGTGAGGTGATCCCGCGTCAGGTCGGTGGCGGGGAGTTCCCGGCCACAGGCCCAGACGGCCAGATGGTTCAGATCGGAGAGATAGCCTGCAGCGGTATGGGGCGACAGCCCCCGCTCCACGGATAGGAAGGTGCGGAACTCCCGGAGGCTGGCGCCCCAGCCGAGGGGCCAGCCATGCTCGGGTTCCTCGTGGGTTCTGGGACGGGGCATGGGACCATCCTCCACGGCCGGAGCGCAGGCGCAATCCTTCATGTCACAAGGGAGC
>DASXUH010000028.1:0-14579 GCA_036504935.1 Geothrix sp.
GAAGGAGATGGGCCACTGCAGCGGCATCGAGAACTACAGCCGCTTCCTGGACGGCCGCCAGCCCGGCCAGCCGCCCCACACCCTGCTGGACTACTTCCCCGAGGACTTCATCGTCTTCATGGACGAGAGCCACGTGGCCACGGGCCAGCTCCACGGCATGTACAACGGCGACCGCTCCCGGAAGACCACGCTGGTGGACTACGGCTTCCGTCTTCCCTCCGCCCTGGATAACCGTCCTCTCAAGTTCGAAGAATTTGAGAGCCGGGTCAAACAGGTGGTGTACGTCTCGGCGACTCCTGGCGACTACGAGCTGCAGCAGAGCGGCGGCGCCTTCGTGGAGCAGGTGGTGCGGCCCACGGGCCTGGTGGATCCCATGGTGGAAGTCCGCCCCGTGGGCACCCAGGTGGATGACCTGCTGGAGGAGATCCGCAAGACCGTAGCCCGGGATGAGCGGGTGCTGGTGACGGTGCTCACCAAGAAGCTGGCGGAGCAGCTCACAGCCTACTACCAGGAGCTGGGCATCAAGGCCGAGTACCTGCACAGCGAGATCGACACCCTGGAGCGGGTGGAGCTGCTAAAGAACCTCCGCCGGGGCGTGTTCGACGTGCTCGTGGGCATCAACCTGCTGCGGGAGGGTCTGGACCTGCCGGAGGTGAGCCTGGTGGCCATCCTGGACGCGGACAAGGAAGGCTTCCTCCGCAACAACCGCAGCCTCATCCAGACCATCGGCCGCGCCGCCCGCCACGTGAACGGCCGGGCCATCCTCTACGCCGATGTGATGACGGGTTCCATGAAACAGGCCATCGGCGAGACCGAGCGGCGACGCAACAAGCAGCTGGCCCACAACGCCGAGTTCGGCATCACGCCCGAGACCGTGAAGCGCAACCTGGACGACGTCATGGGCGAGGCCCTGGCCCGGGAGTTCATCAACGTCACCAAGGAGGAGCGGGCCGCCGAGGAGCCGCTGCTCTACCTGGAGGACAAGGCCTTCGAGCGCGAAGTCGCCAAGCTCGAGAAGCGCATGAAGGAGCTCGCCTCCCAGATGAAGTTCGAAGATGCGGCGGAGTTACGCGACCGGATCCTTCGTGCCCGACGCGAACGGTTGACCGCGGCGATATGACGCGAGAGGTCTCGCGTATGCCGCAGGCATGCCGAGTGGATGCGGCGGAATTACGCGACCGCATTCTTCGTGCCCGACGCGAACGGCTGCTGGGCGCGGGCCTGATTCCGGCCACCGGACCGGGGGCCTAACCCATCAGCACGTGCCCCAGCGTGCGCACCAGGATGCCGGCGCAGGCGCCCAGGACGGCGGGTTTCCAGACCGCAGCCACCCGGCGGCCCGCAGAGATCAGCACCGCCACGCCTGGAACATCCAGGGGATGGATGAGGAAGCCCGCGCTCCGGTTGACCAGCGCTCCGGTGATCTGGGCCTGGCGGGTCATCTCGTCCACCACGCCCATCATGGCGGTGCCTCCAGCCAGGTACTTGGTCAGGGTGGGCAGGATCAGGGCCGTATCAAACCGCAGGGCCGTCATGGCCGGACTCAGGACCCGGGTGAGCAGGGCAATGGCCCCGGCGCTCCGGAGGAGGGTGATCACGGCCAGGGACAGGACCAGCATGGGGATGGCGCCGATGGCGATGCGGAAGGCCTCGGCGCCGGCCCGGTTGATGGCTTCGAGCAGGCCCTTGGTGGAGTCGGCGACGGGATGGGGGAGGGTCTCCTCCAATGGCCGCTCGGCGGCGTCCAGGCGGCGTCCGAAGCCGTGGTAGGTGGCCGCCGCGGCCACCAGGCCTCCCAGCAGGGAGAGGGCCAGGACTGGCAGGAGGCGGAGCCCCATGGTCGTCATGGGGAACACGGTGTTGGCCTGGGCCATGGCCAGCACCATGGCCAGGGTGGCGGCCAGGTGCCGGTCCGAGGCGCCCCGCTGTTCCATCATGGCCAGGGTCGCCACCGGCGCGGCGAAGCTCACGAAGCTGATCTGCAGGGCCGCGAACACGCCCAGGCCCGTGAGGCCCAGGGGCCGGAGGAGAGGCGCGAGACGCGCCACCAGCCAGTCCAGCACGCCCCTCGCCTCCAGCAGCCGCATGGCGGAGAGCATCACCACCATGATGGGGAGGAGCACAAAGAGGGACAGCTCCACGGCCGCCCGCCCGGCTCGCAGGATGGCGTCGAAGAGCAGCTCCATTCAGCGCAGTCCTTCGTAGAGGTAGAGCTCGGACAGCACCCTGCGGTAGGCGTAGGCGTAGCCTCTGGCATCCGGGGTGAGGAGGAAGTTGCTGACGGTCAGCCCCGCCAGGTCTTCCGGGGCGATCTCCAGGAGCTTCCTCCGGGCGCCCGTGGCGAGGTCCAGGTGGTGGATGGTGCAGGGCATCTCGTGCAGGTCGACCACCCACAGCGCCTTGCCATCGAGCGTCCAGCGGACCACGCGTTCCTGGGGATCCAGGCCCGGGATCGGCTGGGAGTGGCCGTCCTCCAGCGTGAAGATCCTGTCCTCCTGCTCGCTGACCCGGGTAATGATGCGGCGCCCGTCCGGGCTGATGGGTTGACCGAAGAATTGATGTCCTGGCGGGGTGAGGGGTTCGGCTGGCTTGCCGTCGAGGGGAACGGCGAACAGCCGCGTACCCTCACCGGGGCGGTTGGCCTGCACCAGGAGCCGCTGTCCATCGGGGAACCAGCGCAACCGGTGGATCGTTTCCAGGCCCGAATCGGGGAGGGTGAGGACGTCTCCGGCACCGGTGGGGAGGATCTGGATTTTGCGGGGCGTTCCGATGGCTACGGCCGCCACGCGGCGCCCATCGGGGCTGAGGATGGGATAGGCGCCCTTGGCCAGGCGCACGGCGGGGCTTCCGTCCGTCCGGCGCAGGTAGATGTCGTAGTGGGCGCCCGACCCTTCACCCTGCTCGTTGAAGATGAGGGTGGAGCCGTCCGCGGAGAGATCCTGCACCAGCGACCAGTCCAGCCAGGACAGTTCACGCTCACGATCCGCGCCTGGGCGGAGGCTCTGGATGCCAGTGCGCATGACCTCCTTGGCGAGGAGTACGCGGCGTCCGTCCCGGGAGATATCGTGCAGGGTAAGGGGGGCGGGCACCTTCAGGATCAGCCTCGGAGCGCCCCGGTCAACGGCGTACAGGCCACGCGCCACGCCATGCTCGGCGGCTGTGAACCACACTTCATCCCCCTTCCAGGCCAGCCCCTGGATGCTGGGCCAAGCGCCGGTCAGAGGGTGTTGGACGCCCTGCCGGTCCACCACGACGGGATAGCCTGCGTCATCCCCGGACACCGGGTGCTCCAGGTAGGCCACGCGGTCCCCCTTGGGCGAGACTCTGGGATGGCTGATCCAGCCTGAGGATTCAGCGATGGGGTGGCCCAAGGGGAATTCAAGCCGGGCTTTGCCCTCCGCACTGCGCACCACCAGGAGCTCGGAGCCATCGGGGCTCCAGTCGGCCGCGACGACCTGTTCCATCAAGGCCCTGGGGGCGCCCCCGGCCAGGGGGACCGCGGCCAGGGTGCCCCGCCACATCCAGCTCTGGATGGGGCGGCTGCCCAGGGCGATCGCCAGGTCCCCGGAGCGGGACAGGCCGAGCAGGTCCGCCCCTGGCAGTTCCAAGGCGTGGCTTTCAGGGCTGTCGGGCCGGGTGGAGAAAATTTGGAGGGGGCCGCCGGACCACGCGGCGCTGTAGAGCACCTCTTGGCCGTCGGGGCTCAGCCGGGCGTTCCGGATCAACCCCTGCCGGAAGGTGAGCCGCTTGAGGGTGGGGGGATCCCGGTGGCCCCAGCGGTGGCCGAGACCCAGGCCCAGGCCCCCCAGCGCCAGGGCCAGAGCCACCCAGCCCGCGCGGCCCTGGAAGAGCCTGCCGAGCCCCTGGAGCGCGACCCCCTTGTGCTGGAGCGCCGCCAGGCGTGAGGCCAGCTGCTGGGCGGTGGGGATGCGATCCTCCGGGTTCTTCTCGAGGCAGTGTTTCAGCAGCTCGATCAGCTCCGGCGAGTAGGGGCCGGGAGAGGTGGCCCGGAGGGGTGGCTCCTCCTTGAGGATGGCGTTGAGGACTTCCACCGGAGAGTCGCCGGAGAAGGCCCGCCGGCCGAAAAGCATCTCGTAGAGCAGGATGCCGCAGACGAAGAGATCGGCGCGGGGATCCAAGTCCCGTCCCCGCACCTGCTCGGGGGCCATGTAACCGACGGTGCCCATCATGGTGCCGACCTGGGTCTGATGGCTCGTTTCGGGGCGCTGGATCAGGGTCTGCTCATCCAGGAGGGTGGGAAGGGCCTTGGACAACCCGAAATCCAGGATCTTCAGCCGCCCTTCCGTGGTGATGAACAGGTTCCCGGGCTTCAAGTCCCGGTGGATGATCCCCCGCTCGTGGGTGGCCGCCAGCCCCAACGCGAGCTGGTGGGCCAGGTCCAGGGCTTCTTTGGGGGGGATGGCCCCCCGCCGCAGCCTCTGTTGCAAGGTCTCCCCTTCCAGGAGTTCCATGGCGATGTATGGTGTCGGGTCGTCCGTGCTCCATTCGTAGATGGCCGGAAGGGCGGGATGCTCGATGGCCGCCAGCGTCCGCGCCTCCTGCTGGAAGCGGGCCAGCCGCTCCCCGTCATGGACCAGCGTCCCCCTGAGCACTTTGAGGGCGACGGGCTGCTGGGTCCGGGTATCGAGCGCCCGGTAGACCTGCCCCATGCCCCCTGAGCCAAGGGGCGATTGGATCTCGTAGGGGCCGAGGTGGGTTCCGGGTGGGAGCATGAGGTTGGGAAGATTGTGGCCGCACGTTGGTGGAAACCCAAGGAAGATCCTGGGTGCTCCAAGGTTCAGGGCTTCGTGGTGGCGTACTGCCCGATCACGCGCTCGATGGCGGCCCTGCAGGCGGCGCAGAAGCCCACGTCGTCCCGGGTGAACATGAGGCAGTCCTCCTGGCTGCGGAAGTACCCCTTGGCCTCGTAGTTGGCCCCCTCGAACGCGCCCACCTTGCCACTGTGGGCGTCAGTGCCAAGCAGCTTCGTCTCGTAGACCTTCTCCTTGGCGAAGAGGGCGTCCATCTCGGATTCAGGTTTGTTGGCGGCGCGGATGGCCCGGCGTTCCTTTTGGTAGGCGTGGCTGTGGGCTTCGAATTCGTCCTTCTTCCAGGGCGTGGGCAGGGGCACGCCGGGCGTCAGCAGGGCAGCCCACTTCGGATGCTTCGGGTCCGAGGTGGCATTGGGCTCCCAGGGCTCGGGACGGGAAGGGCTGTTGGTGATGGCCACATCCGACGTGTAGTACTCGTCCGCCAGGCCCGCGAAATGGTGGCCGAACTCGTGCACGAAGAGGTACCCGATGGTGCTGTTGCCTGCGGAGGCGGTGCTGTAGAGGTTGTGGATGCCGCCGCCGCCGTAGGTATCGGCGTTCACCAGGATCTCCACGAACTCGTAGGGCGCCTGGGCCGCAATATCGCGGAAGGCGCGGTTGTCGAAGGTGAGCACATAGCGTTCGCTGCCGAAGGCGTCGTAGGTGGCGCCGAGGGGTGTGCGCTTGTGGACGCCCGTGGAGGGCCGGGAGATGCCGCTTTCCTTCGAGGGCGGGCAGAGGGCCCAGACGTTGAAGTCCTTCCGGTGCTCCTTGAAGGGGGTCTGTTCGAAGAGCAGTTCCATCACCTTGCGGGCCTGGGCCTCGAACTTGCCCCGCTCGGCAGAGGTGTAGCCGTCGCCCAGGATGAGGAAGTCCACTTTGTCTGCGGGATCACCGGCCTTCTGGAGGGCGATGAGGGCGCCTGCGTCTGGGGCTGGGGCCCGCTCGATGAGGGAATCCTTGGGATCGAGGTCGAAGGTCCACAGGGTCTTGAAGGCGTTCCGTTCGTCGCGCTTCCGCACCTGGATGCGTACGGGGGCATCGGGCAGGGGGAAACGCAGGGACTCGGAGAAGGTGCGGCTCAGGGCCTTCGCCTCGTCCGTGGTCTCCCACTCGCCGTAGATGCTGGCGAAGCCCCGGGAGTAGAGGAGCTTCCCCGTGGCCTTGTCCGCCACCTCGAAGCAGTATTTCCCGAGGTTGCTGGTGTCCACGGCCTTGGCGGGATCCCCGGGCCAGGGCAGGGGCTCCAGCACCACGCGATCCACGCCGAACCGCTCGGACGCGGCATCCCCTGTATGACCGTAGTCCACCCTCAGGGTGCGGGGCGGGGCGGCCAGGCAGGCCAGGGTGGCGAGGGAGAGCAGCAGGAGACGAAGCATGGGGGCACCTCGGCTTCCACGATAAACTGATCGCCTGGAGATCCGATGCTCACCTCGAAACAGCGCCAGTTCCTCAAGGCCCAAGCGCACAAGCTCAAGCCCGTCATGCATGTCGGGAAGGGCGGTGTGACCCCTGCCCAGGCTGCGGAACTCGACGTGATGGTGGACAGCCTCGAACTCGTGAAGGTCAAGATCAACCAGAACAGTTTCGAGGATGAAGACACGGCCGCTGCGGCCCTCTGCGCTGCCGTTCCCGGCATTGAACATGTCTGGACTGTCGGCCACACGATGCTGTTCTTCCGGCCCAGCCGCACCCGCGACACGCGGTATCCTTTGCCCGCCTGATTCAAGTCCGGGGCACCCTGTCCCGAGAAGCCGGAAAAGGAGTTCCGATGCCCTACCTGTCATGGATGGAGGGGGACCAGCCCTTCCGGCATGCCGTGGCGGAGGATCCCTGTGTGCTGGGCCGCGACCCCGGGGCATGCGCCCTGGCTCAACCAGCGCTCGGCACGGTCTCGCCCGTTCATGCCGCCATCAGCCGGGCCGGAAATGGATGGCAGGTGAAGGATCTGGGATCGGCCCACGGCACGAGCTTGAACGGGCTTCCCGTGGACCAGGCCCTGGGCCGCCCCCTGCGGGACGGGGATGTGCTGGTGCTGGGCGCCTGGCGGCTGTCCTTCACGGCGGGGTTCCCGGGGCTCGATGGAACCACCTTCGTGGAGCGGGTCGGGGACCTCTTCGATGAGCTGAGGGCCCATCCGGAGCGGACCTACCTTCCTGAACTGCGTCAGCTGTACGCCGCGACCGAGCGGCTCCTGGGGGAAGTGGATTCGGACGCCCTGGAAAGGACCATGCTGGAAGAATGCCTGCGTTTGGTGGCCGGCGATCGCGGCTTCTGCGTCCGGCGCCAGGAGCCGGACGCCTGGCACTCGATCCACCAGTTGGGAGCGGTGCGTGAGGGGACCGGGCCTGCGCAGGTGGTGCTCGACTACGTGGCGCGGGAACATACGGCGATCCTTTCCAATCATCCCGGGGCGGACCCCAGGTTCGAGGAGGCGGGTCCCCAGGAACTGGGGCGCGGTCCCCTTCTTTGTGCCGCCTTGGCCGGAGAGGATGGGATGGCGGGGGTCATCTACCTGGAGCGCGAATCCGGTGAACGCCCCTTCAGCCGTCTCGATCTGGCGACCCTCCAGGCCTATGCCCGCCGGGGGTCCCTGGTCCTCCGCCAGGCCAGGCTGGGCCGGGCTCTCAACGAGGCGGATCTGCAAAGAGGCCAGGCCCTGGCCACCGAGCGCCTGGAGTCCTTCCGCCAACTGGCCGGAACCCTCAAGCACGAGATCAACAACCCTCTGACGGTCATCTCCATGCAAGTGGAGATGCTCCAGCGGAAGTACCCGGAGGAGGCCAGGCTGGCTAAGATCGGGGAGATGGCCGACCGCATCAAGGTTCTGCTCCAGGGCCTGCAGCAGATGCGGGAGACCCCCACGGAAGGCTACGCGGATGGATCGAGCATCCTGAAGCTGGAGTAGGTTCAAGGCCTCAGTCCTCATCTCAGCTGGAGGAAGCCGCGCTCGCTCAGGAGGGCCTGGACGGGCCAGTCGTGGGGGTCGATGGGGACGGGCAGATGCATCTGGGACTCGAAGCCGACGCCGACGGTGAGGATCTCCTCCGGCAGTTTCGCGAGAAGGGCATCGTAGAAGCCGCGGCCATAGCCGATGCGGAAGCCCTCGTCGTCGAAGGCGAGGCCTGGCACAAGAAGCAATTGCACGGGCGGGAGGAAATGCTGGGCAAGGGCTGGCTCCAGGAGGCCCCAGTGGCCCTTCTCCAGGGGTTCCGCGCCCCAAGCCAGCCGCGGCGGCTGGGTGGAGGCCACACGCGGGAAGAACCAGAGCCAGTCCGGGTGGGCCGTGACGGCCGGCCGCAGGTCGATCTCCGAGCCGAAGGGCCAGAAGGCACCGATGCGGGTGATATGGCGGTTCCGGCAGAGGCGGTCGAGATGGGCCGCGATGGCTGCGGACCAGGCCCCGCGCGATTCGGTGGGAAGGGCGTCCCGGCGGGCCTTCAGGTGGGCGCGGAACTCGGCCTTGGTGTCCATGCCTTCACCTCATCAGGGGCGGAGGGTCTGCGTCAACGGAGTATCCTCGCAGCTGGAGTGACGCCATGACCCCCCGATCCCTGCTGCTGGTCCTCGCCGCCTGCCTGGTCCTCAGCGCCCCCCAGTCTGCGCGGGCGCAGCCCGGGATCCAGCCTCCGGCGCCGGCCACGCGCCTGGTGCAATCCATCCCCGCGGAGACGGACCTTGCCGATCCCGCGCTGCCCTTCGCCAAGGATGAATGGGTGGACATGATCCGCGGGGCGAAGACCAGCGTGGACGCCGCGGAATTCTATGTCACCAACCGCCCTGGCAGCACCCTGGAGCCCGTGCTGGCGGAGCTGGAGAAGGCCGGTGCCCGGGGGGTAAAGGTGCGCTTCCTGCTGTCAGCTAAGATGCTGGATCAGGATCCAGCATCCGTGGCCCGGCTCCGCCGGATACCCGGCGCCGAGGTCCGCAGTTTCGATCTGACGGGCATTTCGAGGGGCATTCTCCACGCCAAATACTTCGTGGTGGATGGACGGGAGGCGGCCCTGGGCAGCCAGAACTTCGATTGGCGGGCCCTGGAACACATCCACGAGCTGGGGGTGCGGACCACCGATGCGCGCATCGTCACCCGGCTGATCGAGTTGTATTCCATCGACTGGGCCTTCGCCGGGAGCGGGAAGCTGCCGGACTTTCCCGGGCGGCCGGCCCTCACCCTCCGGCCTGACGTGGAACTGGTGGCCAGCCCGCCCTTCCTGATGCCCAAAAGCATCCGGCCTTCCATCGAGGCGCTGGTGGAACTGATCGGCCAGGCGAAACAGTCAGTCCGCGTGCAGCTGCTGACCTATTCGCCGGTCGCGGGCCAGGACCGTTTCTGGCCGGTGCTGGACAATGCTCTCCGCGCCGCGGCTGTGCGCGGGGTGAAGGTGCGGCTGCTGGTGTCGGACTGGGTGCTGGGCGGCCGGGCGCAGCCGCACCTGAAGGCCCTTTCCTTGATCCCAAACCTGGAGGTGAGAGTGGTCTCCATCCCGGAAGCGAAGGAGGGCCACATCCCCTTCTCCCGCACCATCCACAGCAAGTATCTGGTGGTGGATGAGACACACTTGATTCTTGGCACCAGCAACTGGGAGGAGAGCTACTTCACCGAATCCCGGAACGTCGAGCTGATCTTCCGCGACTCGCTCCTGGCCGTCCAGGCCATGCACATCCACGACCGTCTGTGGAACAGCCGCTATGCCTTCGCGCTGGACCCCGCGAAGAGCTATGAGAAGCGAAAGGTCGACTAGACCTGGGCATAGACGTTGTAGAGGTTGTCCCGCTCCAGAGCCTCGAACCCGGCCTCCTCGATGAGGCGGACCAACTCGTCCCGCGTCAGGCCCTGGGGGGTCTTGGCGCCGGCATCGTGGGCGATCTCCTCCGCGATGACAGTGCCGTCCACGTCGTCCGCCCCGTAGCTCAAGCCGGCCTGGGCCAGACCCGGCGAGATCATCACCCAGTAGGCCTTGATGTGCGGGATGTTGTCGAGCAGCAGGCGGGCCACGGCGATCTCTCGCAGATCCTGGGTGCCCGTGGTCTCGTGGATGACGTGGGTGGCGCTCAGCTCGTTGTCTTCGTTCTGGTAGGCCAGGGGGATGAAAGCCAGAAAGCCCTGGTAGCCCGCGGCCTGGGAGCGGTCCTGCAGGTCCCGCAGCCGCAGCAGGTGATCCACCCGATGGCGGGCCTCCTCGATGTGGCCGTAGAGCATGGTGCAGTTGGTGGGCAGGCCCTTGCGGTGGCAGAGCTCGGCCGTGTCCAGCCACACCTGGGCGTCCTTCTTGCCGATGCAGATCTTCTCGCGCAATTCCTCGTCGAAGATCTCCGCGCCGCCGCCGGGGCAGCTCTCCAGGCCCGCGGCCATGCAGCGATCGAGGAAGGCCTCGGTGGACAGGCCGGAAATGCGGGCGTAGTAGTCCATCTCGATCATGGTGAAGACCTTGAGGTGGATGGACGGGAAGTGCGCCTTGATCTTGGTGAACAGGTCCTCGAAGTAGTCGATCTTCAGCTTCGGGTTGTGGCCCGAGGTCATGTGCAGCTCGCGGACGCCGTTGTTCTCGGGCTTCTCCAGCTCCGCGATGATGTCCTCGGCGGAGAGCGCGTAGGCCCGGGGATCGCCGGGCTTAGCCTGGAAGGCGCAGAACTGGCAGTGGGTGAAGCAGACGTTGGTGTAGGACAGCCGGCGGCTCATGACGTAGTAGGCGGCCCGGCCGTTCTTCTGGAGGCGCACATGGTGGGCCATGGCCCCGATGCCCGTGAGGTCGGGGGTCTCGTAAAGCAGCAGGCCGTCATCAAAGGTCAGGCGTTCGCCGCGCAGCACCTTGTCCGCCAGGGGCAGCAGGCGCGGATCGCGGATCTTCGAATGGAGTGACAACATCGAAACCTCGGCCCTCCAGTGTAGCGCCGCCAAGGCGCCGCTCCGAGCGCGATTCAGAGGTCCTGCGGTATCAATCCCTGGTGGATCCGCGAGACCAGCGTCGGCCCTTCAAAGATGAGGGCGCTATAGATCTGGGCGAGTGCAGCACCATCGTCGAGGGCGCCCTGGACATCCTCCGCCGAGCCCAGCCCGCCGCAGGCCACCAGGGGCAGGCGGCCGCGCAGGGCTGTGAGAAGGTGGCGGCGGACATCCCGCGCCTTGGCCTTGAGGGGAAGACCGCTGAGGCCGCCGGCGCCCTTGGATTCGACGAGGGGTCGGAGAGGCCCGGCCACAACACTGCGATCCAGGGTGGTGTTGGTGGCGATGAGGCCGGAGATGCCCGATGCCACAGCCACCTCCACGATGGCGTCCAGGTCTTCCGGCGCGAGATCCGGGGCCAGCTTGAGCAGCATTGGCTGGCGCTCCAGGCCCATCTCCTTCCGCAGCTCCAGCATACCCGCCAGGAGCGGCTTCAGCGCCTCGGGGGCCTGGAGGTTGCGCAGGCCCGGCGTGTTGGGGCTGCTCACGTTGAGGGCCACGTAGTCCACCCAGGGTGCGATGAGACGGTAGGCGGCGCGGTAGTCATCCAGGGCCTGGGCCGCGGGCGTCTCCTTGTTCTTGCCCAGGTTGCCACCCACGATCAGGTCAGCGGGGCGGTGCTTCAGCCGCATGGCCACCACCTCGGCGCCCTCACTGTTGAAGCCCATGCGGTTGAGGATCAGGCCCGCCTCGGGGAAGCGGAACAGGCGGGGCTTCGGATTGCCGGGCTGAGGCCGCGGTGTCACCGTGCCGATCTCCACATGGCCGAAGCCCAGGCTCTTCCACAGGGGAAGCAACGTCGCCCCTTTGTCCAGGCCGGCGGCCAAGCCCAGAGGTGTGGGGAAATCGAGGCCGAAGGCGGTTCGGCGGAAGGAGGCTGGATGATCTGGCTTCGGCAGCCAGGGCCAAGAGCAGGCGCGCTCCCCCAGCCAGAAGGCCAGATTGTGGGCGGTTTCCGGGTCGAGGCGAAAGATCAGGGGCCGCAGGGCGGCGTACAGATCCATCACTTCACCGTGACGGTGGCCGTGGCCGAGACCTCCGGGAAGTCCTCGCGCTTGACCTGCACATGGTAGGTGCCGGCCGCGGCGGGGGCCGTGTAGAGGCCGGCGCCGTCGATGGTGCCGCCCTCAGGTTCCACCACGCGCCAGGCCACAGGCTGGCGCATGTAGCGCATACCCTCGGGGTAGTTGATCTCCGCCTGGAAGGCCTGGGTGGCGCCCTTGGCCAGGCTGACGGCCACGGGGCGGAGGCTCAGGAGGGGCTGGAAGGGTTCGGCGGGTTTGGCGGGCACGGCATCCCCCGGGGCGGTGCAGGCGAGGGCCAGCAGCAAGGTCGAGAAGGGCAGGGAACGTTTCAGCATGGAAGCCTCACACACCGGTCATTTCGGTCACATGGTCCATCACAAGCGGGGGTTCGGTGCGGGCCTGGACCTCCTCGCGGGTGACGCCCGGCGCCACTTCCACCAGCCGCAGACCTTCGCGGCCCGGCACCACGTCAATGACGGCCAGATCCGTGATGATGCGGTGGACGCAGCGCTGGCCTGTGAGAGGCAGGTTGCACTTGCGGAGGATCTTGAACTCGCCGTCCTTGCTGGTGTGGTCCATGACCACCACCACGCGCTTGGCGGCGGCCACCAGGTCCATGGCGCCGCCCATGCCCTTGACCATCTTGCCGGGGATCATCCAGTTGGCGAGGTTGCCCTCCATGTCCACCTGCATGGCGCCCAGGATGCTGAGATCGATCTTGCCCCCGCGGATCATGGCGAAGCTGTCGGCGCTGTTGAAGAAGCTGGCGCCCGGCGCCGCGGTCACCGTCTGTTTCCCGGCATTGATGAGATCCGCGTCCACCTCCTCCGGCGTGGGGAAGGGGCCGATGCCCAGCAGGCCGTTCTCGCTCTGGAGGACCACCTCCATGCCCTCGGGGATGGCGCTGGCGATGAGCGTGGGGATGCCGATGCCGAGGTTGACGTAATACCCGTCACGCAGCTCCTGCGCCGCTCTGCGGACCAGTTGATCGCGGGACAACGCCATGCGTACCTCGAGAAAGGAAACCAGGATAACGCAGGGCGTCCAGGCCTCAGAACACGCGGAAACTCTGGAAGACGCTGAAGGCCCAGCCCCAGCGGGATGTGGCCCCATTGACGAACTGGGGGTTCCGGTCGCGTTCCGATGAGATCGACGCTCCGATGCGTCCCACCGGTGTGCGCCACTGGGCGTCCATCTGGAGGAACCAGAAGCGGTCGAGTTCGGGCACCGATCCGGGATGGGCGGCGCTCCACAGCTCGAGGCTATCCCGGAAGGCCCGGGTGCCCCTCACCACCTTGAGCCGGCCCTTGCCCTCCAGGAACAGGGGCATGCCGAGGTCCATGGTACGGGTGATGGCGTCGCCCCCGAAGGCCATGCCCAGGGGATCGCCGTAGCGTGAATAGCCGGCGAGGTAGGTGTCGTGGGAATAGACCCGGTATCCACCCCCGTCCCAGGGGACGTTCACGGTATCCGCGTACTCGAGGCCCAGGTCCCAGCGGTCCCAGACGAGCTGGAGGCCGAGGATATCGTTGGCGTGCTCCAAGGTGGGCACCGCTTCGCGGATGCCCCGGCCCCAGATGCTGTCTGTATAGCCTCCACCGGTGATCTTGAAACGCTTGAGGAGGTCCCAGTCCTTGCTCAGATCCCGGTGGATGGCCGCACCCGGGTGGTGGAGGAAGTCCTTCCACTGCCAGTTCACGTTCTTCGATCCCCGGCTCAGGTAGACCGAAGCGCCCTTGGCCCCGAAGTACTCCGCCAGGGCGGGGATGCGCACCCGGGCCTCGGCCAGCGCATGGCCCATGGAGATCTGCTTGAAATTGCTCTCATTGAAGTTGAAGGGACTGCCGCTGGCCTCGGTGCGGCCGATGTTCTCGGCGCCGAGGAAGCCCAGAGCATAGTCCTGCCAGCCATAGCCCCGCCGGCGGCTGTTGCCCTGGGGGTCCAATCCGCCCCACATGGATACGACACCGAGGTTCAGCTCCACGTGGGGACCGAACCGCCCCTGCACCATCAGGCCGGAGAGGTCGGGCCGCCGGATGTCGCCAACCTTGGCCACTTGGGCTTCCTGGTTCAGCCGATTGGCCATCCATTCCGGGATGGGCCGGTTCCACTCGAGTCGACCGTAGAACAGCTCCGCCCGCCAGCGGCCCAGGGGAACGCGCCACAGATGCAGAGTGGCTTCCGGCGTGCCCATGGACACCCGCGGGAAGGGGCGGGCCGAATCCCCCATGAGGTAGCCGCCATTGAGGCCGAACCCCCACTGGAAGGGCGCCTGCTCAAGGGCGAAGCGCCAGCCACCTTCCGTCTGATAGGCGATGGCGCCTCTTTGCAGGATCCCCCGGGTGGTCTCTCCATCCCGGAAGGCCACGGCGGTGGCGGACACGGACCAGCCACCGTGGAAGTACTTCCCCTGGAGGCCGATGCCCCAGCCCTGCATGCCGTGGCCGAATCCCTCGCCGCCCACGAGCGGAGCATAGAGGCCCTCGGAACCGGCTCCGCCCAGGCCCACCTCCAGCGAGGGAACGCGGAACGGAGGCGGCACGGGCTCGCCCACGGCCCAGGCGAGCCGCGCCTGACGGAGTTCCTCGGCCCCGTCCTGGAGCAGGGGCGCCTGGGCCAGGGCCGCCGGGACGGCGCCGCAGATCAGGGTCGCAAGGTGGAGGAATCGGCGTGGGAGGAACAGGGAAGGCTCCGTTCGAAGGGGTCAGGAATCCAGCACGGTGATCGACTCGATCACCGCGCCCAGTTCCAGGTCGTCGAGGATCTTCATGGCGCGATCGAGGTCTTCCACCTCGCCCA
>DASXUH010000029.1:0-25140 GCA_036504935.1 Geothrix sp.
GGGCTCGGCTTGAGCAGATCCTCGCCCAAAGTGGCCAGAGGCTCGTCCACCAGATTCAGCACCTCGGGGAGGGGGGGCTGGGTGGGGTTGATGTAGAGCAGACCGGTCAGGAACTCGCCCTTGGCCATGGACTCGTGGATAGCCTTCATGGCGCCGAAGCGGTCCGTGGGCTCGTAGCCCTCGTGAATGGCCTTGATGGCGACCTTGGAACCGTCGGGGAAGGTGACGATCTCGGTCTGCCCCGCGGGGATCTCCACTTCCTCCACCTCGGAATACTGGATGAAGCCCAGGTCGTGGAGGGGGAAGTCATGGTCCTTCACGTGCTTGTAGGAGCGGGTTGAGGCGTCGTGGTTGTTGAAGGTGACGCAGGGGCTGATGACGTCGAGCACCACGGTGCCCTGGTAGGCGAAGGCCGCCTTCAGGATGGCATTCAGCTGCTTGGGGTTGCCCGAGAAGCAGCGGGCCACGAAGCCGCAGCCCAGCTCGATGGCCAGGGTGCAGGGATCGATGGGCGGGAAGTCGTTCACGGCGCCGGACTTCAGGTGGGAACCTTTGTCCGCGGTGGCGGAGAACTGGCCCTTGGTCAGGCCATAGACGCCGTTGTCCTCGATGATGTAGATCATCGGGATGTTGCGCCGCACGGCGTGGACGAACTGGCCCATGCCGATGGACATGGAATCGCCGTCGCCGGAGACGCCGATGTTGATGAGGGTCCGGTTGGCCAGGGAGGCGCCGGTGGCGATGGAGGGCATGCGGCCGTGGACGCTGTTGAAGCCCCAGCCCTGGTTGATGAAGTAGGCGGGCGTCTTGGACGAGCAGCCGATGCCGGAATACTTGGTGACGCGGTGGCCTTCGATGCTGGACTCGAAGGCGGCGTTGATGATCTGGGCCGTGATGGCGTCGTGGCCGCAGCCGGCGCAGAGGGTGGACTTGGAGCCCACGTAGTCCTGCTTGGTGAAGCCGAGCTTGTTGGTGGGGGCGGCGGGAACCGGAGCGGCAGGCGTGGCGGTGGTCATGGTCGGCTCCTCTACTTCTGCTCGAAGGCGGTGATCTGGTCCACGATGCTCTTGGCGTCGATGGCGTGGCCGTCGTAGTGCAGGACGCTCTTGAACTTGGTGGCGTGCTCGGGGTAGGTCTCGCGGAAGAGGCTGGCCAACTGGCCGTCCCGGTTCTGCTCGACCACGTAGACCACCTTCTTCTCCTTCACGTAGGCGTCGACCTCGGCGGTGAAGGGCAGGGCGCGGAGGCGCAGGTAATCGGTCTTGAGGCCCTGGGCGACGAGAATGTCCTGGGCCTCGATGACGGCGGGATCGCTGGAGCCGAAGGCCAGCACCCCCTTGTCGGAGCCCTGGTTGCGGAACACGGGGCCGGGCACGAAGGCCTTGGCGGTTTCGTACTTCCGCTTCAGGCGGTCCACCACCTCGACGTAGTCCTCGGGCTTCTCGGAGTATTGGGCGTAGGCATTGTGGCCAGAGCCGCGGGTCAGGTAGGCGCCCTTGCCGCCGGGCGTGCCGGGCAGGCTGCGGTAGCAGATGCCGTCGCCATCCACATCCTTGTAGCGGCCCCAGTCTTTCACATCGGCCAGCTGCTGCTGGTTGAGCACCTTGCCGCGGTCATAGGGCTTGGCGGGGTAGGCGAAGGGCTTGGATGCCCAGTTCTGCATGCCCAGGTCCAGATCGGTGACGACGAAGATGGGCGTCTGGAACTTTTCAGCCAGGTCGAATGCATCGTAGGAGAACTGGAAGCACTCCTCCATGGTCCCGGGGTAGAGGTTGATGTGCAGGGTGTCGCCGTGGCTGCACTTGGCGCAGAGCTCCACGTCGGACTGCTGGGTGCGGGTGGGGAGGCCCGTGCTGGGGCCCGTGCGCGCGACGTTGAAGAAGACGCCGGGGGCCTCGACGTAGTAGCCCAGGCCGATGAACTCGCTCATCAGCGAGATGCCGGGACCGGCGGTGGAGGTCATGGAGCGGGCCCCGGCCCAGCCAGCGGACAGCACCACGCCCGCGGAAGCCAGCTCATCCTCCATCTGCACGATGGCGACGGTGGACTTGCCGGTCTTGGGATCCTTGCGGTACTCCTCGGCGTACTCGATGAAGGTCTCGACCAGGCTGGAGGCCGGGGTGATGGGATACCAGCCGACCACCGTCACGCCGGCGAAGAGGGCGCCCAGGGCGCAGGCCTCGTTGCCGTCGATGATGATGAGGCCCTGGGTCTTGTTGTCGCGCACGACCTTGATGTGGTCCTGGTCTTGGAGGTTCTCCATGGCCCAGTCATAGCCGGCCATGCAAGCCGTCTGGTTGAGCTCGACGGCCTTGGCCTTGCCCTTCAGCTGCTTGGCGATGGCCTTCTTGACCTCCTCCATGTCGATGCCGAGCAGGCGGGCGGCCACGCCCACGTAGATCATGTTCTTGACCAGCTTGTGGAGCTTGGGCTCAGGACAGGAGGCCGTCACCAGCTTCTGGAAGGGCACGGGAGTGTAGGCCAGGTCGTTGCGCAGCTTGTCGAGCTGCAGCGGCTCGTCATAGATCACGAGCGCGCCGGGATCGGCCTTGGCGATGTCCTCCTTGGCCGTTTCGGGGTTCATGAGGATCAGCATCTCGTTGCTGGCCTTGCGGGCCACGTAGCCCTGGGCGCTGGCCCGGATGGTGAACCAGGTCGGAAGGCCCGCGATGTTCGAGGGGAAGAGGTTCTTGCCGCTGACGAAGACACCCATCTGGAAAATGGCGCGCAGGAGAACCGTGTTGGCTGTCTGGGAACCCGATCCGTTGACCGTGGCCACCTGGATGGAAAAATCATTGATCCTGGTTTTCGCTCCTCCGGTCGGCGAGGGGGCGGCAAGGGTGGCAGTCATAGGACTCCTTTCGCATCGGGGCAATGGCGACGAAGAGGGCGTAAATACTAGGTTCGCCAAAGCATCCGCCAGTATGGCAGAGGCCACCAAGGGCATCCAGGAAAGGTGTTGGGAGGGGTGTCTTTGAGGATCTGAAATAAAGCGAAAAAAAAGGGATTGACGACCTTGGGATCAGCTCTTACCTTGAAGACCATGAAAGCCAGCGATCTCACCAAGCGCCAGCAGGCGGTCCTCAAGTTCATCCGCACCTTCGTGCAGGATGAAGGGCGAAGCCCCACCCTGGCGGAAATCGCCAAGGGCGTGGGCTCCAGCGCCGTGTCGACCATCCACAAGCACGTCCAGCACCTCATGGACAAGGGCTTCCTCGTCCGCAGCCATGGCAAGGGGAACAACCTGGTGGTGGCCGCGGGCTCGGTGATGGAGGAATCGGCCCCCAGGCCGGAACGCGGCGAGCCGGTCAGTCCCGTGCGGATCTTCCCCTTCTGCGGGGATGTGGCCGCCGGTTCGCCCATCCTGCCCGAGAGCCGGGCCCTGCCCATCGAGGTGCCCAACAGCATCCACCGGCAGCGGGACGAGCTCTTCGTGCTGCGCGTCCGGGGCGATTCCATGGTGGACGACGCCATCCTCGATGGCGACCTGGTGGTGCTGCAGCGCAAAGGCGAATATCGGAACGGCGACCGCGTGGTGGCGCTCATCGATCAGGAGGAAGTCACCCTCAAGGAGTTCCGGCGCGACGCCAAGGGCGTGTGGCTCATCCCCCACAACCCGGAGCTCCAGCCCCACTGCTACGCCCCCCAGAACATCGACATCCAGGGTGTTCTCGTCGGCGTCATGCGCAGCTGCTGAAGACCAAGCTGCCACCACGAAAAAGCCGATGAAAGCAAAGGAGAGCTGAGTCGCTGAGGATGGCGGAGAAAAGAATTTGTTTTGTTCTCCGCTTTCCTTCGCTCCTCCGCAGACCTCCCCCTTTCAAAGTCTATTCCATGAGCGGCGGAATCCAGGATCAGAGCAACTGATCGCGGATGGCCGTTCCCATCTCCGCGGTGCTCAGGCTGCCCTCCAGGTCACGGGTCCGGGCGCCGTCGCGCATCGCCGCGGCCACCGCCAGTTCCACCGCCTGGGCTTCGGTCTCCCAGCCCAGGTGCCGGAAGAGCAGGGCGGTGCTCAGGATCATGCCCACGGGGTTGGCCAGTCCCCTGCCGGCGATATCCGGCGCAGAGCCATGCACGGGTTCAGCCAGGGCTGAGCAGCGGAAGGGCCGGTGCGGTGCCCAGCTCAGGGAGGGCGCCGTGCCCATGCCACCGGCGAAGGCCGCCGTGAAGTCGCTGATGAGATCACCCAGGTAGTTGTCCGCGGCGATCACCCCGAATGGGGTCGGATCCTGCACCAGGGCGCAGAGGAGGGCATCCGCATGCATGCCTCGCGCGGGCACCTCCGGGTGGGCGGCCTGGAGACCCTGGAACACCCGGACCCACAGCCCGTGGCCGTGCTTCAGCACATTGGCTTTGTGGGCCATGGTGAGGGTGCAGCCCCGGGCCTGCGCCCGGGCGAAAGCGGCTTCCAGCAGGCGGCGCACCGCCCCCTCGGTATGCACCGCCAGATCCACGGCGCGGCCGGGTTCGGTGGAACCTTGGAGGCAGTAGGCCCCTTCGGTGTTCTCGCGGAAGACCTCAAGATGGAGGCCCACCCCGCTGGTGCCCGGAAGGGGCCGGCAGGGGCGGAAATTGACCGTCAGTTCCAGGTCCTGGCGCAGGCGCAGCAGGATCTCCTCGGCGTGGCGTCCATCCGGCACGCGCGGATCTCCCACTGCCCCGAAGAGGACGGCATCGAATCCGTCCCGGAGGTTTATGTAGGCGGCTTCCGGCAGGGTCTCCCCCGTGGCAAGGAAGTGTTCCGCCCCATAGGGCAGGCGCACCACCTCCAGGCAGCGCCCCCGTGCCCGGACCCAGTCCAGCAGCGGCTCGGCTTCGGCCATGACTTCGGGGCCGGCGCCATCGCCGGGCAGTAATGCGATGCGTATCGTGCTGTCCAAGTTCTTCCACTCCCGGATCCAAGCCGATGGTGCCACACTCCCATCCCTCAGGAGGTGCCCATGGACAGGAAGTGGGGTGCGACGATGGGGATTCTCTCAATGTTCGGTTTGGTGTCCGCCGGTGAGGTGGCCGAAGGCATGAAGGCTCCGGCCTTCGAGGCCCGCGATCAGCACGGCGCGCTGGTCCGCTTGGTGGATTTCCAGGGGAAGTCGTCCGTGGTGCTGTATTTCTATCCCAAGGACGACACGCCGGGTTGCACGGCCGAGGCCTGCAGCCTGAGGGATGGGTTCTCGGCCATCCAGTCGGCCGGGGCGGTGATTCTCGGCGTGAGCGCCGATTCGGCTCAGAGCCACAAGGCATTTGCCGAGAAGTTCCACCTGCCCTTCAGCATCCTGGCGGACCCCGACCGGCGGATCATCGAGACCTACGGGGTCAAGATGCCCCTGCTCGGAATGGCCAAACGGATCACCGTCCTCATCGACCGGCAGGGCGTCATCCGGAAGGTCATCACGGACGTTCGTACGAAGGATCACGATCAGCAGGTGCTGGCCCTGCTGAAGACCCTGCCCTGAGGGTGGAAAACCCGCAAATGCATTGAGCCCGGAGGGTTTTCCGGGCTAAACTTATTCCTCCCAAGAGGTTCAAGAATGGTGTTTTTCAACCACGCCACCCGGCAGATGACGGCGAAGATCGTCTACTACGGGCCCGGCCTGTGTGGAAAGACCACCAACCTCAACACCATCTACGGCAAGACGAGCCAGAAGGCCCGCGGCGAGATGGTGAGCCTCAACACCGAGACGGACCGCACCCTCTTCTTCGACCTGCTGCCCATGGACGTGGGCATGGTGGGTGGCTTCAAGACCAAGCTCCAACTCTACACGGTGCCGGGCCAGGTGTTCTACAACAGCACCCGCAAGCTTGTGCTGAAGGGTGTGGACGGCATCGTGTTCGTGGTGGACAGCCAGGTGCCCATGCTGGACGCCTGCCGGGAGAGCTGGCTGAACCTCGACGAGAACCTGCGGGAGCTGGGGCTGAACCTCCAGGACATCCCCGTGGTCTTCCAATGGAACAAGCGGGACCTGAAGAACGTGGTCCCTGTCGAGGAACTCGAAACGGTCTTCAACCCCCGGGGCATGCCCAGCTTCCAGTCCGTGGCCTCGGACGGCCCCGGCGTCTTCGAGACACTGCGCGGGATCACCAAGCTCGCCCTGTCGCACATCAAGACCCACGTGCTTGGGGAACCCCAGGCTGCCGCCCCCGGTCCTCCGGCTCCCAGCGCCCCCGCCCCCCGGGAGCAGGTGCCGTCCGGTGGGGAGGCCCTCACCCTCTCGGACCTGCCTTCCGTCACCGACCTGCTCGACATGGAAGGCTCGGCCCAGGCTTCCGGAAGCGCCCCGCTGCCCGACCTGGACGACGATACGGGCATCTTCATCGAGGCACCCCATCTGCCGGAACCGCCCGCCGAAGATGAAACCCTGTCCTTCCTCATGGAGGATGGCGCAGGGCCCTTCGACGCCGAAGCATTCTCGGCCTTCCATGCAGAGGAACTCCCCGCGGACGCCCAGCTGCCCGTTCCGGAGGCCCCCGTCCCCTGGGAGCCGAGCGCCCCCGTGCCTCTCCCCTCGCCCAAGCCCACTGCCAAGGCCGATCCCATGGCCGCCCTGGCCTCGTTGCGGGTGGAGGGCAAGCGCCCGATTCCGCGGCCCAGAGGTGCGGATTCCAAGGACGCCATCTCCTCGTTGTTGGGCGAGCTGACCCAGGTGGGCCGCCAGGGCGCGCCCTCGGTGCTTCGGCTCGAGGTGCCCCCGGAAATGGATGGCCAGGAGGTTGAGGTCTTCGTCCAGCTGCGCCACCAGGGAGCGGTGTTGGCCGAAGGGCAGATCCACCGCCCGGCACCGGCCAAGGGCAGTACCGCCAAGCTCAGCGTCGAGCTGAAGCGGAACTGAAGTGCGCCTTCGCCCTGGCCGTCTCTGTCTCCTGGTTCTGCTGGCGGCGCCACTTTCCGCAGCCCTGCCCGGATGGTGGACCGCCTTTCCCAAAGTGCCAGTCCTGGCCAGCCGCTTTCGCCAGGAGAGCGACAGCGCCGTGTTCGGGAAGATGGCACGGGAGGGGAGCCTCCTCCTGGCCCGGGGGGGAAAACTGAAGGTGGCCTACGATTCGGGACTCACTGTGACCTCGGACGGACGCCACCTCGTGCAGTACGATCCGGACACCCGCACGGCACAGCGGGTGGACCTGGCGCGGGCCGTGCGCGACTTTCCGCTCCTGGGGATCTTGCTGGACCCTTCGCGGATCGAGGCCCTCTATCGGGTCGAGCCGCTGGGAAGCGATGCGGTGAAGCTGGTTCCTAAGGCGCCCGACATCCCGGCCCTCAAGGCCACTGGACGCAAGGGCCTGCTCCACAGCCTCGAATGGACCGATCCCACCGGCGCGCGCCAGCGGCTGGAACTCCTGGATGCCAAGACGCCGCCCTTGCCTGGGCCCGACACCTTCAAGCTCCAAGTGCCGGCGAGCACACGCTGGGCGACTCCGAACCACTGAAGGTCTACTCCGAACGGCTGAAGGCATCGAACATTTCGGCCTGGGGGAAACGGACGCGCAGCCAGGCGTCCAGTTCCGGCACCTCGTCGAAGATGCGCTCCGCACCCGCTTTCTCCAGTTCCTCGTGGCTGCCGTAGCCCCAGCCCGCGCCGATGGCTTCCAGCCCGTGGTCGTGGGCAGCGGACATGTCCACGCCGCGATCACCGATGAACACGCCGCCGGGCCAGATCGCGCCCCGTTCCGCGAGGCCCGCCAGCACCTCGGTCTTGGGCTGCCACCGGCCTTTCAGGCTGCTGCCGAAGATCTCGTCGAAGATGAGGTTGAGGTCGAACTGGTAGGCGATGCGCCGGGCGAAGAGGCCGGGTTTCGCAGACACGATGTAGATGCGGTGCCCCTGGCGCTTCAGCCGGTGCAGCAGATGGAAGACACCGGGATACAGTTCGTGCTCGAAGACCCCATCCTCCCGGTAGCGCTCCCAGTAGAAGTCCAGGGCCTCCTCCAGCCGTGCCGGATCTTCCAGGCCCCGGAGCGTGGCGAGGGACTCGCGCATGCCGAAGCCGATCCAGGCACGGACCGTGGCCTCATCCGGCGTGGCCAGGCCGAAGGCCTCGCAGGTCTTCCGCAGACAGTTGCGCACGCCCAGCAGGGGATCCACCAGGGTCCCATCCAGGTCGAAGCAGACGAGACCGCTCACGGCGCCACCGATCGGCTCAGGAGCCTGAGGAAGGCCTCACGGTCCTCGCCCCTAGGTTCAGCATCGATCACCCGCTGGAGGGCTTCCCGCGCCTCGGGAAGGCCCAAGGCCGACAGGGCGCGGGCGGCGGACATCCGGATAGCCTGGGGTTCCGCGGCCGAGAACAGGCCCTTCCGGCGCAGCAGCTCGGCCAGTACGGGCAGGGTCCGGGGCGAGGCGATGAGGCCCAGCGTATCGATAGCCTGGGCCCTGAGCCGTTCCTGGATTCGCTTGTCCTGGGCGAGTTCGGCGACGGGAGCGACGCTGCCCTCGGAACGGAGCTGGCCCAGGCCGAAGAGGATCTCGTGGAGGGTTTCGGGATCCGTGTCCTTCAGGCGGGCGAGGAGGTGAGGCTCCGAGGCGGGGCCGCCGAGCTTCCAGAGGGCTCGCACCGCGGTCCGCCGCACCCTGGGTTCGGCGTGGCGGAGGAGGGGTGCGATGGCCGGCAGGCAGCCAGCGTCACCCAGGTCGGCGAGCAGGGCGAGGGCGTTCCGCACCAGGTACCAGACGGGCGAGGCCAAGGCCTCCAGCAGGGGTGGGAGCGACAGGGAACCCAGACTGCGCAAGGCTTCTACGAGGCGGCCCCGCCGGGTCCGGTCCCCCTCCTCCCCGAGGCGGGTCACCAAGTGGCGGGCCATGGGCGCTCCGAGGAACTCCAGGTAGGGCTGTACCTCATCGGCCAGCAGATGCCGGCCCACGTCCAGGATGTGCGCCACCGCCGCATCCATCATTTCGGGCCGGGCCAGGACGGCGCGCAGGCGGTCAAAGGCCTCCATGCGCCAGGGTTGGGGCTCCCCGAGGAAGGCGCACAGCCCTTCGAGCTCCTGCAGGCCGGAGACCGCATGGACCAGTTCGCCCCGTAGGACCAGGGCCGACAGCAGGGCGTCCAGGGCCTCGGCGGTCCACCGGTGGACCGGAGGCTCCGGCTCCCAGGCGAAGTGGGCGCGGAGGGCCTCGGCCATGGGGCCCTCGCCGCCCGGCGGCAGGCCGGGCTCCACGACCCAGCGGGCTACCCCCAGGAGGGTCTGGGCCGCCTTGAGGCGGATCTCCACGCGATCGTCGCGAAGAGCCTCCATCAGCAGGTCCTGCACCCGGAGGAAGGCCTCGAACCGGCGGAGGTCCAGGAGCTCCCGGAGGAAGGCCAGGCGCTGGGGCAGGCTCAGCTCGAACAGGTAGCCTTCCTCGAGTACCTTCACCAGCTTGGCTTCGAGGCTGAGAGTGTCCCAATCCACCTGGCGGAGCAGGGCCTCGGCTTGGCTGGCGTCCTGGCCGGTGCCGCGGAGATGGGCCGCCAGCGCACGCACCAGGGATTCCCGATCGGGCAGGGGGCGCAGGATGTGTTCAAGCGGGCCGCGGAGCTGGGGCCAGGTGGCTCCCAGGGCCAGGGCGGAGCCGACAGACACCGCCAGGATCTCGCCTGCCAGGGCCTTCACGCCCAGGGCCAGTGCGGCGGGATGATCTGGGAGCGACGCCAGGCCCCCCAGGAGGCTCAGCTGCACGTCCGGTTCCAGCCCCATGAGGATCTGGCGGAGGGTGCCAAGCTGGGTGGGTGTGGGCATGCCTTCCCCCAGGCCGAGCTCGTACCCGAGCGGGCCGAGTTGGCCCAGGTCCGCGGGCTGGAAGCCCCGGAGGAACCCGAGGCCGCGCCGTTCGCCAGGACCGGCGGGTCCGGGCGCACCGGACAACGCCGCCACAAGTGCCTCGCGGATGGCCTTCAGCAAGGGATCCTGGGATGGGCTGATCAGGTTGGCGGGCGGCCGGTCGTCGGTGGCGCCCTCCTCGCCTTCCTGGACCGCCTGGTAGCGGATCTGGGACACCTTGATACGCCGCACGTCCGCCGCCTGGAGGAGGAGCTCGATGCCGCCCTGCTCTTCAAGTTTCTGGGACTTGAGGGAAAGGGCCTGGAGGAACGCGAGGCACTCACCTTCGGCCACCCCCCGTTCGAAGACGAATCCGCTCACGCCCCGTTCGGACACGAGCCGGACCAGCGTGGCGACATGGGGGTTGCGCCCGTCCTGGACCACACCGTCCGCGAAGGCCTTGGCGCCGGTGACGACGAACTGGAGGCGGCTGCTCTCCGCCAGCCAGCGGTCCAGCGCGGCATGGGTGGCCGCCACCGCCTCTTTCGCCCTTGGGTGCGCCGCGGTGTACATCTGGAGCGCCTTGAGGGCCATGGCCAGGGTCTGGGCGAGTTGCAGGAAATCGCTCATTCCGGGGTCCCCTTCATGGGGTCCGACCATTCCCGGCGCAGCTGGGCGTAGTGGGCTTCCAGGAAGGCCAGGCGCCGCTGGCCCTCCTCCCGGGCGGGGGCGGTGTTGAAACTGGCGGTGATGCCCCGGGCCAGATCCAGCCAGGCCTCGCCACGGCGCAGGATCTCGGCCGTGGTGATGGGCTGGAAGGCACCGCTGATGCAACCGAAGTGGATGAGGCTCGCGGCGCCGATCTTGCTGAGTTTGTCGCAGTCCCAGAGGCAGGCCGTCTCGAGGGGCTCCAGCCGTTTTGTGAGCTTGAGGCCCACGTGATGCTCGATGGCATGCCGCACAGCGGGGATCTTCTCCGGCGGGAAATCGGTGCCGTCGAGGATCTCGGGCACTCGCGCCGAGGCATCCTGCGCATGGGTATCCTTGGCCTGGGGGTCCTTCAGGCGCTTGGCCACGTCATGCAGCCAGGCGGCGCATTCGACCACCTCCAGATCCGCGCCCACGAGCGGCGCCAGCCAGCGGGCCAGGAGCACCGCGGCGTAGGTGTGCTCGAAGCGGTAGTTGAAGATGGGCTGATACTCCCCGTCCACCTGGTGGCCGATGCCCCAGACCCGGATGGCGTCAGCATCCGAAAAACGCCGCAGAGCTTGTTCGCAGGCCGGCCGCCAGGGGGTGGATGGATTCATGGGCAGGCTTCCTGATGGGTCCGGAGGGCACTGAGGGTGGCGCCGATCTCTTCGTACATCGCGCGATCGGTCCAGGGGGCGCAGGCCTTCGCCAGGCGGTCGACCAGGGGCTGGAGGCCCGTGGCGGGGGCCAGCCCGATGATGCGGAGCCCTTCGAGGGCCATGCGGGCCTCGATGGCCAGCACCTGCTCCAGGGCGTCCACGGCGCGGAGCAGCTTGCGTGCGGCGATGGGACCCATGCTGACGTGATCCTCCTTCCCGGCGCTGGTGGGGATGGTGTCCACGCAGGCGGGATGGGCCAGGCCCTTCATCTCGCTGACCAGGGCTGCGGAGGTGACGTGGGCCATCATGAAGCCGGATTCGAGGCCGCCGTTCTGGGTGAGGAAGGCCGGGAGGTCGCTGTAGGCCGGGTTCACCAGACGCTCCTGGCGGCGCTCGGAGATGCTGGCCAGGTCGGCCGCCGCGATGGCGAGCACGTCACAGGCGAAGGCGGGGTACTGGCCATGGAAGTTGCCACCGGAACGGGACTCTTGGGTGTCTGTGAAGATCATCGGATTATCCGTGGCACTGTTGAGTTCCCGCTCGAGGATGGCGCCCGCGAACTGGAGCGCATCCCGCGTCACGCCATGCACCTGGGGGATGCAGCGCAGGCTGTAGGCGTCCTGGACACGGTGGCAGTCCTTGTGGCTTTCCGAGATCTCGCTGGCCTCCCCCAGGATTCCTCGCATGCGTTCGGCCACTGCGATCTGGCCCGGGTGGGGCCGGGCGGCGTGGATGCGGGGGTCGAAGGCGGAACGGGTGCCGCGCAGGGCCTCCAGGCTGAGGCCCGCGATCTCGTCCGCCAGCGCCGCAAGACGGACGAACTTCTCGGCCGCCAGGTTGCCCAGGGACGTGATGAGCTGGGTGCCGTTGATGAGGGCGAGCCCCTCCTTGGCCTGCAGGGTCACGGGCTTCAGACCGGCCTTGGCCAGGGCTTCGCCGCCGGGAATCTGCCCTTCGGCTGACCAGGCCAGCCCTTCACCTACCAGCAACAGCGCCATGTGGGCCAAGGGGGCCAGGTCGCCGCTGGCGCCCACGCTGCCTTGGCAGGGCACCACGGGTACGATGTCGCGATTCAGGCATTCCATCAGCAGGTGGATGGGCTCGGGCCGGATGCCGCTGTGGCCCTTCAGCAGGCAGTTGATGCGGGCGGCCATGAGGGCCCGGGTCTGGTCCTTCGGCAGGGGCTCGCCCACGCCCGCGGCATGGCTGCGGATCAAGTTGAGCTGGAGCAGCTGGAGCTGGTCCGGGGGGATGACCACCGTGGCGAACTGCCCGAAGCCCGTGTTGATGCCGTAGACCGTGCGGCCTTCGGCCACGATGCGATCCACCACGGCCCGGTTCTCGGCCACGAGGGCCATGGCGCCCTCGTCCAAAGCGACGCCCTCGCCGGCGGCGATGCGCGCCAGCAGGGAGGCGGTGAGGGACTGTCCATCGAGCCGGATCATGCAGGCACCTTGCGGGAGAGGGTGAGGGCGAGGCAGAGGGCCAAGGCCAGCGTGAGTCCTGCCACGGTGTAGGAGGTCTGGCCGCCCCAGCGGGCGAAGGTGAAGGTGCCCACGGCGGGGCCGACGATGCGGCCCAGGCCCGTCATGGCGTTCAGCACGCCGAAGAGGCTGCCCTGGTCCTCCGGTGGGGTCATCCGGCTGGCGAGGGCTGAGCCGGCGGTGTTGCCCATGCCGCTGCCCCAGGCGAGGGGGATGAGAAGGAGCAGGAATGGCCAGAACCGCAGGGTCTCCGACATCATCGGCATCACGGGCAGTGCCAGGCCCATGAGGACCAGGCCGGTGATGAGGGCCGTCCGCTCGGGAATGTGCTTGGCCACCACCCGGACGAGGCCGCCCTGGTAGATCACCAGGAGGATGCCGATGCCGGCGAAGAGGTAGCCCACTTCGCGCTGGTGGAAATCAAAGTCCTGGTGGACCAGCAGGGCGAACGTGCCTTCCATCATGGCGAAGCCCGCCATGGCAAGCATGGACACCCCCAGAAGCTGGGGCATCCCGGGGCGCTTGAAGGCCTTCACCAGGGCGTGGCCACGGGTTTCGCGGGACCGGGCCTGCGCTTCCTTGTCGAGCGTTTCAGGCACCCACAGCGCCACCAGGAGCGAAGCCCCCAGGGACAGCCCCGCCGCCACGAAGAAGGGCAGGTGCCAGCCGCGGGTCGCCAGCAGGTGATGCCCGAAGGCGCTGCCGCTGAGGACGCCGGCCATGGCCGGCCCCAGCACGAAGCCCAGGCCGAAGGCGGCCCCGATCATGCCCATGGCCTTGGAGCGCTCCTCCGGGGCCGAGCTGTCCGCCATGGCCGCCTGGGCCACGGAGATGTTGCCTCCGGTGATGCCGTCCAGAATCCGGGCGGCGAGCATCCATTCGAAGCGGCTGGTGAGGGCCAGCATCAGGTAGCCGATGGCCGAGCCCACCAGGCTCATCCACAGCACAGGCTTGCGGCCGATCTTGTCCGAGGTGCGGCCCAGGATGGGGGAGGCGATGAACTGCATGAGGCTGAAGCTGAGGAAGCCCACGCCCGCCCAGAAGGCCCCAGGTGTGGTGCCCGCCCCCCCCAGGCCCAGGAAATGGTTGACGCTCTCCATCCAGGCGCTCGGATGATCGGCGATCTCCTTGGCGTAGAGGGGCAGGATCGGGATGACGATGCCGAAGCCGAGCAGGTCGACGAACACGGTGAGAAAGATGGCCAGCCTGGCGCGCTTGGAAGACGGCATGAGGTTCTCCAGCCCACCAGTCTAGCCAATGAAGCGGGTCAATCTCCCAGGGCCCTCTGGATCCCGGCCTTCAGATCCTTGAGGAGGTAGGGCTTCTGGATGAAGCCGGCGGGCCCGCCATCTGGGAAGGTCTGCAGGGAATCCTGCTCCGTGAACCCGCTGCTGAGCACCACCGGGATGGTCGGATCCAGGTTCCGCATGGCCAGGAAGGCCTCCCGGCCGTCCATGCGCGGCATGGTGAGATCCATGAGAACGAGGCGGAGGCCCTTCCCGTGGGCCCTGAACCGGTCTAGGGCCTCGAGGCCGTCCCGGGCGACGGTCACGCGGAAGCCGAGGGATTCCAGGGCGCGCCCCGTGGTCTGGAGGATCTGCTCCTCGTCGTCCACGAGGAGGACCAGTCCCTGGAGCGGCTCCCCCCGCGGAGAAGACTCCTCGCAGGCGCGGGGCGGGGCGACCCCGGCCGCGGCGGGGAAGCAGAGCCGGAAGCGGGTGCCCACCCCCACCTGGCTGCGAAGGCTGAGGCCCGCCCCGTGGCCCCGCAGGATGCCCTGCATGGCGGAGAGGCCGAGACCCCGGCCCCTGGCCTTGGTGGTGAAGAAGGGATCGAACATCCGGTCCATGATCTCGGGGGTCATGCCGACCCCGGTGTCCTCGACCTCGAGGATCACGTGCAGGCCGGGCGAGGGGGCGTCGAGCCGGTATTTCTCCCGGAGGGTGGAGGCATCCAGATCCTCGGCGAAGGTCGTGATGCGGATGGTGCCCTCGCGGTCGCCGATGGCATCGGAGGCGTTGGTGACCAGGTTCATGACCACCTGCTGGAACTGGGCCACGTCCGCCTTGATGGAGGGGAGGTCGGGGGCCAGGTCCAGGCGGAAGCCGATCTTTTTGGAGATGGACACTTCCAGCAGCTGGGTGAGGTCCCGGACCACGGCATTGAGGTCGTGGGGCCGGACCTCGAAGTGCCCCCGCCCCGAGTAGGCCAGCATCTGCTTGGTCAGTTCGGTGGCGCGGAGGACCGCGGCCTCCATGTTCGCGAGGTAGGGCCGGGCCGGGGAGGCGTCCTGGAGCTTGAGCTGGGCAAGGTTCAGGTTGCCCAGGACCACGGTCAGCAGGTTGTTGAAGTCATGGGCTATGCCACCGGCCAGCACGCCCAGGCTCTCCATCTTCTGGGCCTGCCGGAGGGCCTCCTCGGCGCGGCGGCGGTCCGTGATGTCCAGGATGTAGCCCAGGTGGTAACCGGGATCGGACCCCTGGCCCGGCACCGCGGCGCTGAAGTCGAAGAACCAGCGGTATTCCCCGGTGGCGGTGCGGAGGCGGTACTGCTGCTCGTAGTGGGTGAGGCCCCGGGCCTTGTTCTCGGCCGCGGTCCTGTGGATGGCCTCCAATTCGTCGGGATGCACGAGGGCGTTGTAGGAGACGCGGCCGCTGGTCAGATCCTCGGGCGCGTAGCCCAGGATGGCTTGGATGTTGGGCGAGACATAGTCCACCGGCCACCCGTCGGCATTGCGCCACTTGATCACCATCACCGGCCCTCCCACGAAGAGGCCCCGCTCGGCGCGGAGCGCCTGTTCCGTGGCCATGCGGCCCGAGATGTCGCGGGTGATGGAGAGCAGGCAGGGGACACCGTCCACGTCCATGATCTTGCCGGACATGAGTCCGGTGAGGAGGGTGCCGTCCTTGCGCCTGAAGGGTGCCTCCAGCCCCGTGAACTCCCCGTGCTCCCGGATGAGGCGGACGGCCCGGTCCCGATCCGCGGGATCGGCCCAAATCTTCAGGTTCAGGGCCGAGCGGCCCACGGCCTCCTCCCGCGTCCATCCCGTGAGGCGGGTGAAGCCTTCGCTGACATCCAGGTAGGTCCCGTCCGTCAGCCGGGTGAGGTTGATGGCATCGGGGCTGGCCTGGAAGGCCCTCGAGAACTTCGCCTCGCTGAGCTTGAGCGCGTTTTCGGCGACCCTGCGCTCGATGGCCATGGCCACCTGGCCGGAGACGAAGACGAGCAGGTCCCGCTCCTCCGGCGTATAGCGGCGGTCGCCCTCGTAGATCTGGATGGCCAGGACCCCGAAGGTACCCTCGGCGCCCACGAGGGGAACCCCTAGCCAATCCAGGCAATCCGTGCCGAATGATTCCACCTCCCCCTTGGCCTCCAGGTTGCGCCTGACCTCCGGGTCCAGGAGGAGCGGCCGCTCCGTGCGGAGCACGTACTCGGTGAGGCCCCGCCGGAGTCTCCGGGGCTCCGGGGCCGGATCCACGGCATCCACGAAGTAGGGGAAGGACACCGTTCCCGAGGAACGATCCCAGAGGGCGAAGTAGAGGTTCTCCGCGGGCATGAGGTCGCGTACGATCGCGTGGACCCTCGCGTACAGCTCCCGGAGGTCCGTGGCCCGCATGGCCGCCTCGCTGATGCGATAGGTGGCCTTCAGATAGCGGCGGACCAGGGTCAGGGCTTCGACCGGATCCCGTGGTTCCCTAGGTGGATGCATGGACCTTTTATCGGCCCTTCCCTCCTTCGACACAAGGTTTGGATGGCCTCAGGCCCACCGGAACCGGCGGACCGCCAGGGCGAAGGCGGCCAGGCCCCAGGCCGCCACGATGGCCAGGCCCGCCCCGTGGCCGGCCAGGGTCGACCCGTCGTTGAACACGGCCCGCAGGGCCCGGAGGAAGGGGGCCAAAGGCGCCAGGGCCACGGCGTGCTGGAGCCAGGCCGGGGCGGAATCCAGCGTGAAGTAGACGCCGCTGAGCAGCATCAGGGGGAAGAACACCAGGTTCGAGATGGCCGCGTAGCCTTCGGACGTGTCCGCGAAGCCGCTGAGGGCGAAGCCGAAGGCCATGAAACAGCCTGTGCCCAGGGTCATGATGAGGAACAGATCGACGAAGGAGCCCTGGTTCTGGATGCCGAAGACAAGGCGGCCCACCAGCAGCAGGATGGCGGCCTGGATCACCGTCACCGTCAGGCGGTGCAGCACCTGTCCCAGGAGGAAGATCCACTTGGGCAGGGGCGTGACGGCCAGGCGGCGGAACTTGCCCTTCTCGCGGTAGGACACGTTCACCATGCCCACGCTGAACAGTCCCATGCTGACCAGGTTCAGCCCCAGCAGGCCCGGCAGCAGGAAGGCGGCGTAGTTGGCGGAGTGCTTGTGGCCGGGGCTCTCCACCTGGACGGGAATCCGCTGGGGCTCGGGCGCCCCGCTCAGCCGGGCCTGGGCCAGGAGCCAAGCCTGGTTCACCAACCCCGCCGTGGCGCCCGCCTGGGCCATGAGGTAGCTGTTCAGGCGCAGGCGATAGCCCGCGCCATCGGTCTCCAGCTGGGCTGCGGTCTCGCCCCGCGCCCAGCGGGCCTCGGCCTCGGCCTTCGGGAGGGCTTGCACCTTGAGCTGGACGTCCGCCAGGGCCTGGTCCAGGGCGGCGTCCTGCGGGCCCGGAGCCGGGGCCTGCACGCGGACCACCGAGAGCTTCGGTCCGCCACCGTCCCGGAAGATGACGCCGAAGCCTAGCAGCAGGACCACGGGGAAGGCGAAGGTCCAGAACATGGCCACGCGGTCGCGGCTGTAGAGCCGCCATTCCATTGCGAACTGGCGCCAGAGCATCATCGCTACTCCCTCAGGCTGCGGCCGGTGCGGTGCAGGAAGACGTCCTCCAGCGTGGCCCGCCGGATATGGACCTGCTGGAAGGGGACGGCGGCGGCTTCGGCGGCCTCCAGCAGCCTGGGCAGCAGGGCCTTGGGATCCGGCGTGGGGATCTCCCACAAATCTGCGCGGCGCTCCACGGCTTGGCTCAGGCGTTCGGAGAATGCCGCGGGATCAGGCGCCGCGCCCTCGAAGGTCAGCTCCACCACGCTGGGGATGGCCAGATCGGCGATGAGCGAGGCGGGTGTTCCGGTGGCGATGACCTTGCCGTGGTCCATGATGGCCAGCCGGTCGCAGAGGACTTCGGCCTCGTCCATGTAGTGGGTCGTGAGCATGACGGTGCGGCCCTCGCCCTTCATGCGGCGCACAACGTCCCACAGACTCCGCCGTGCCTGGGGATCGAGGCCCGTGGTGGGCTCATCGAGGAACACCAGCTCGGGATCGTTGACCAGGGCCAGCGCCAGGGCCAGCCGCTGCTGCTGCCCGCCGCTGAGGGTGATGTGGTAGGCGTCGGCCTTCTCCTGGAGCTGCACCAAGTCCAACAGCTCGTCGGTGCCCCGGCGCTTCGGGTAGTAGCTGCCGTAGAGATCGAGCGATTCGCGGGGCGTGATCTTGTTGAAGAGGCTGGTGCTCTGGAGCTGGACACCGATGCGGGCGCGGATCTCCTGCCCCTGCTTCGTCCAGGTCAGGCCCAGGATCTCGATGTCGCCGGCGTCGGCTTCGGTCAGGCCCTCGATGATTTCAAGGGTCGTGGTCTTGCCTGCGCCGTTGGGGCCCAGCAGGCCGAACACTTCGCCCCGGGCCACCTCCAAGTCGACTCCATCCACGGCGATGACCTTGGGGAAGGCCTTGCGCAGACCGCGGATGCGGAGGGCTGGAGCAGACATGGAAACCTCCGGAACAATCATCATGCCCGGCTTCGATCTCTGTGGGCACAGGGAGCGCTCGTCAGGAGAGATGCGCCAAGGGGATGATCCCGAACCACAGGATGTAGGTCAGGGCCATGACCATGATCCCGTCGATGCGTTCGCAGGGCGCCCCCCGCCGCAGATACCGATGGATGGCCCAGGCCAGCAGCAGGCCGTGGGGGAGGGCCAGGAAGACGGCGAGCCCGCTCGGGCCGCCGAAGAGTCCCCGCTGCTGCCAGACCACGCCGCAGACCGCCGCGGCCGCCGCGAAGGCGAGGGCGGCCCAGGCGGCGCCCCTGCGGCCCAGGAGGACCGCCAGCGTCCGCTTGGACACGGCCCCGTCCGCCTCGTGATCCGGCAGGGCCGACAGGGTGATGGCCGCCAGGGTGGCGAAGAAGAGGGGCAGGCCGATGAGCCAGGGGTAGGGGTCCTGCCAGTGCGCTGACTGCAAGAGGCTGCCGCAGAGGATGGCCGCCACGCTGTGGGTGATGCCCACGTCGAGTTCCCCCAGCCCGCGGTAAATGAACTTCAGGGGCGGCACGGTGTAGCTCAGCGCCAACAGGGAGAGGGCCACCATGCCCAGGAGGCCCGGCGCGGCGGGGCGGGGCAGGAGGGCCGCCAGGATTGCGAGTCCCAGGACCAGCAGCAGGGCCATCCCCGACATGGCATGCCGGACGCTGCCCAGATCCAGGTCCGCCTCCACCAGGACCCGGGATCCGCCGTTGAAGGGCCCGGCATGGCGGTTGAGGCGGTCCGTTCCCTGATCGAACCACTCGTTGCTGACCACGGTCAGCGCCTCCATCAGGAAGAGGCAGAGGTAGCCGACCCAATATACCCGTAGGGAGAAGGCTCCACCATGGCGCGAGGCCGCCAGCGCGCCGATGGTGTAGGCCACCCAGGCCATGGGATAGAACTGCAGGCGGAGGAGCCTCAGCCAAGCTCCGGCGCGGTCCCGGATCCATGCTGGGCGGAGCCGCCGGACCAGCAGGAAGGGCTCCGTCCGGGCCTGCTCCACCCAGCGGCGCCGGGTTTCCGGGGAGGCGGGCCGCACTGGGCCGAAGGTGGAGATGAAGGTGGGGCCGATGCCGCAGAAGCCCAGGGTGGCCCTCCGCATGGCCTGATGGCCCGGCTGGCGGTAGACGAGGCGGTACACCCAGGGCGGGGTGTCCATGGTCACGAGCAGGTGGGCGGTGCGCCCCTTCAGCAATTTCGTCCAGGTGGAGGGATCTTCCGCTTCGGCCTCGAAGGCGAATCCGGGCGTGAGCACCCGGTCCAGGAACCCCTTGAGCAGGGCAGGCATGGTGCCCCACCAAGCCGGGTACACGAAGACCAGGTGATCCGCCCAGAGGATCAGCCGCTGGGCCCGCGCCAGATCGTCCTCCAGGACCTGGTCCCGGGGCGAAGGCAGCCGGACATGGGGATCGAAAGCGAGTTCCGTCAGGTCCAGGCGATCCACCTCCAGGCCCGCCTCCCGGGCGCCGTCCACATACGCCTGGGCTAGGGCCCCGCAGAAGCTGTCCACCCGGGGGTGGCCCAGGATGACCAGCACCTTCTGGACCTGGTCTTTTCTGGAACCTGCCACGGGACCTCCCTCGGGGTGGGGATCGGGCCATCCTACTCCGGCTCCACTCGGGGATTCAGACCCGCCAGATGCCCCAATCGGAGCGAAGCTCCCACATGCGCTCCGCGGCGGCCTCCCGGTACTGGATGGTTTCATACCGCGCCGCCCAGCAGCTGCCGGAGCCACAGAGCAGAGGCTCGCCGCCGGTATCGCGCAGGGCGTCGCGCACTTCGGCCAGGGGCGGGCACACCCACAGGGCCGCGCCCGTGAGGTCGTTGCGCCAGGGCGGGGCGCCGCCGCCGGGTTGGGAGGCCAGGGCCTCGGGGAAGGGGTAGCCCACGTCCTGGAGGGCGCGGTACACGCTGGGCGTGCTCACGTGCAGACCGGGATTCACGAGCAGGATGGGTTCCAGCGGGACCGGCCGGAGCGGGAATACGCGCTCGCCGCGGCCCAGGCCCAGCACGGTGCCGCCCAGGAGGAACAACGGCACATCACTGCCCAGGCGGGCGGCCAGCCGCAGCAGCATCTGGTCGTCCAATCCCAGGGCGAACATCCGGTTCCCCAGGCGCAGGGCCGCCGCCGCATCGCTGCTGCCGCCTCCGAGGCCCGCGCCATGGGGGATGCGCTTCTCCAGGCGCAGGGCCGCGGGCAGGGGCCGTTTCGCCTCCTCCTCCAGCAGGCGCCAAGCCTTGATCACCAGGTTGGATTCGTCGGCCACCAGCCCATCACCCGTGGGGCCCGTGATCGCCAGGGAGAGGGTGGAGGCCGGTTCACCCTCCAGCGTGTCCGTCAGGTCCGCCAGGCCTTCCAGTACGGTGGTGACCAGCTCCAGCTCGTGGAAGCCGTCCGCCCGCCGTCCGAGCACGGCGAGAAAGCGGTTGAGCTTGGCGGGAGCCTGGACCGTGAATTCCATGGCTCCACGGTAGCGCACCGACCCGGTAGCCTGAGGGATGGTTCTGTTCTTCCGCACCCTCTGGAAAGGCCTCACCCTCTGGTTCCGCCCACCCCTGGAGCCGCTGGGAACATCGGTCCTCCGCTTCCGCGTGTGGCCCAACGACCTGGATGTGAACGTCCACATGAACAACGGGCGTTTCCTCAGCATCATGGACCTGGGCCGCTTTGATCTCAGCTTCCGCACGAAACTCGGTCGGGCCATGTTGCGGAACCGCTGGCAGCCCCTCGTTGGCGGCATCACCATGCGCTACCGGCGCAGCCTCGCCCCCTTCGAACCCTACGAGCTGCACACGCGGCTCCTGGGCTGGGACGACAAGTGGGTCTTCCTGGAACAGCGCTTCCTGAAGCGCGGCTGTGACCTTGCCGCCGAAGGCGTGGTAAAGGCCCTCTTCCGCGGCAAGAGTGGCAATGTCCCGATGGCCGAGGTGCTCCACCTCATGGGCTACGAAGGTTCACAGCCCGAACTGCCAGAGCACATACGACGGTGGGCGGAGGGTGGTGCTCCTGCCCGATCAGCCACCTCCGGGATGCCCGCCCTGCCGGATGGTTATCGCATCTCCCTGGATCCGGGAGAACTCCAGGTCGACGTGATTCACGGCTACCTCACCCGCAGTTACTGGTCCCCAGGCATTCCTCGCGAGGTGGTGGCACAGGCTATGAACCACAGCCTGTGTGTGGGCGCCTATGCCTCCGATGGCGCCCAGGTGGGTTTCGCACGACTGACCACGGACTACACCACCTTCGGCTACCTGGCGGACGTGTTCGTGCTGGAGGAGCACCGCGGCCGAGGGCTGTCTAAAGCCATGGTTCGAACCCTCATGGACCTGCCCGAGGTGAGGGGTATGCGTCGCCTGATGTTGGCGACCCGCGACGCTCACGGCCTCTACGCCAAGCTGGGCTGGAGCCCTGTCAGCGACCCCTCCCCCTTCATGCAGGTCCACCGCAAGGACCTCTACCGGGCCCAGGACCTGAATCCTGAGGACTGAAGGTTGGTGGGCCAAGGGGTAACGCGAAAAATGCGTCCGCGTTTTTCGTATACACAGGAGCGCAGCTCGAGCCCCTGAAGCCCGAGGCCTGAAACCTGAGGACTGCCTTACAGCCCGTCCTCCAGCTCGAATTCAGGATCCGGAATGCTCAGGATCTCCGGGCCGTCCTTGGTGATGGCGATGTCGTGCTCGAACTGGGCGGAGAGCTGGCCGTCGCGGGTGCGGACGGTCCAGCCATCGGGCTCCACCAGGCACTTGTGGCTGCCGATGTTGAGGATGGGTTCGATGGTGATGGTCATGCCCGGTTCCATGCGGAAGCCGGTACCGGGCCGCTGGTCCGCGAAGACCACCTGCGGGTCCTCGTGCAGGTCGCGCCCCAGGCCGTGGCCGATGTACTCGCGCACGACCGAGTAGCCGCGCTCCTCGGCGAACGTCTGGACGGCGGTGGCCATGTCGCCCAGGCGCTCGCCGGGGCGGCAGTGCTCGATGCCCACGAACATGGCCAGCTGGGCCGTCTGGATGAGGCGGCGGGCCTCGTCGCTGATCTTGCCCACGCCCACGGTCAGGCAGGTGTCGCCATGGTAGCCGTCGAGCTTGGCGCCGCAGTCGATGGCGATGATGTCGCCCTCCTGCAGCACGTACTTGGAGGGGATCCCGTGCACCACCTTGTCGTTCACCGAGGTGCAGAGGGTGGCGGGGAAGCCGTGGTAGCCCTTGAAGCTGGGGGAAGCCCCCTGCTGGCGGATGTAGGTCTCGGCGACGCGGTCGATCTCCAGCAGGCTCACGCCGGGTTTGGCAGCCCGGGCGGCCAGGCGCAGGGCGTTGGCGGCCACGCGGCCCGCTTCGCGAAGCTTCTCGACCTCCTTGCGGCTCTTGTATCGGATTTGCTCTCGGATCAGAACCATCTCGCCCTCGATCACCAGTCTAGCGGGTAGGCGGTAGAATGTCGGCATGGCGCGATCTTCGACGATCCTGGTGACGACAACCTTCCTGGCGGCGGGCCTGACGGCCTGCCGCGGCATCCCCTCCCGCCCGGCTACAGTTCCTCCCGAGGCCATGTGGTGCGCCGAGGCCAAGGAGGGCCTCTTCCTCAAGGTTGGTGGCCACCAGAGCACCCTCTGGCAGCTGGAAGTCTGGGACCGCAAGGGACAGCCACTGGGTTCGGGCTCCTTCCGGTTGCGCGGGTTCGCCAAGGCCAAGATCGTTCCCGAAGAGGTGCTGGCCTGGGAGAACGGCGCCCTGCACCTGAAGGACGGCACCTGGCTGGTGCCTGAAGCTCCGGCTGCGCGTTGATGACCTACACCCGCGAGGAGAAGGACTGGCTGGAGCGTGAGTGGGCCTTCCGGGCCTGGGGCCGCGCCGGTCTGCTCAGCACCGACGACTATCGGCAGGTGCTGGCCTGGGAGGCTGCCGGAGTCCCCATGGATCTCGTGGTCTCGGCCCTCAATGCCTTCTTCGACCGCCGCGAGAAGCGCGAGAAACCACGCACCTTCGTGGCCCTCAAGCACCTCGACCGCGACGTCGCCAAGGCCGTCAAGCTGCGGGAGGCCGTGGTCCGGGCGGGCCCAGAACTGGATGCCGGCAAGGGTTGGATCCAGGTGAAGGCGCCCCTGCGGGACGATCCCGCTGCGAAGGCCGCCTTCGAAACCTGGCAGCGCCTGCGGGCCCAGGCCCCCTCGCCGGAATCTGCGGGCTACCTGGCCCACCATGACCAGGAGCGGGAGGCCCGCGCCAGCCTGCTGGCCACGGCCGAAGCCGCACTGGGCCTGGCGGCCGGGGCGCTGAGATCCGACCTCCATCAGCGGCTCGAAGCTGCCGATATGAAGGAAGGCAGCCTCGTGTGGAAGCGGGCCTGGAACCACCACTGGGCCCGGCTCGTGGCCGCCGCCTGGAATCTGCCGCTGGAGGGAGCATGACCGTTGGCCCCCGCTGGCAGCAGGAGCTGGAGGCGCCCACGGAGCGCTTCTTCGAGGCCTTCGCCGCCCAGCTCGCGGAACCTGACGGGCTGCGCGACGGCGTGCGGGAAGCGGTGAAGGCCATCATTCCCCGCATCGACTGGGAGGCCTACCTGCCCCATGTGCCCCACGGGATCCTGGGTCTGCGGGCGGTGCTCCGGCTCAGGCCTTTGCTGGGCGAAGCGAGCTTCCGGCGGGTCCTGGCCACGCAGCTCCACATGGCCGCCCACGAGGGGCGCCGGCCGCCCCAGGCCCTGTCCCAGGCGATGACGGCCAAGGGCAGCGGGGAATGGCGGAACCTGGAGGCCTTCATCCAGTCCCGACGGCCCGGCCTGGCCTATGCCGAAGCCCAGGGCTTCGACCTGCCGGAAGCAGCAGACTTCCAGCGCCTCGCCCGCCTGACGGCCACGGACATGGCCAACGTAGGCCACAAGGCGGTGATGTGCGATCACCTCGCCGACCTTCATGAGCGGCTGGAACGCCCGAAGGCCACGGGACGCCGATTGTTTGGCCTCGCGGCCTGGGTGGCGGCCTCGCCGGAGGACACCTTCTGGGCCCGCCGCGCCGCCAAGCGCCTCGGGGGCGCTGATGGGCCGGTCCCCTGGACACCAGCCAGCCTCGATGCAGCGGCCTGGGACGCCCAGGTGCGGGAGATCTGCGATCTGGGCCTAGTGGCCCTGCTGGATCCGTTCACGGCACGCCTGAAAGCTGGCCAGGGGGCCGGGGACACCCTGGCGGCCCTGGTGCTGGCGGCCAGTGAGAAGCAGCTGGACGCCCGCCGCGACCTCGAAGGAAAGACCGCCTGGAACTTTGTCTACCTCGCCACCTTGACCCGCATCCGCCCCACGGATGCCCGCCTCTGGTGCCAGGCCGCCGCCTTGGTGAACCTCTTCCCCACGGACGAACCCGAGGAGCGGGTGCGGGCCGTGGAAGTCGGGGAGTCCAGCGCCGAGGCTCTGACGGATGCCGTGTTGGATGGGGAGCCCGCTCTGGCCATGGGCCATGCGGGGAGCCTGGCACGGGCTGGGCGCGGGGAAGCCACCCTGGCAGCCCTGGCCGAGGCCACCTCCCAGAACGACCCCACCTTCAATCACGCCCACCAGACCCTCGCGGTCGCAGCAGCGGCGGACCTGCTGCCTGACTTGCCGCCCACTGTGCAGGAGGCCATGCTCGCGGCCCTGGCCAAGAGCCTCGCCAACAGCCAGGGAAGCGGGGACCTGGGGCGGCTGGCGGATCGGGCTCTGGCGGCGCTGGCGCACCCCTGAGCGGTTGTTCCAGAATTGTCCCTCGTGCCCTTCGCCACGGCCTGGATGGGCGGCAACAAGTTCGCGGCCCGGCCGGTGGCCCTCTACG
>DASXUH010000030.1:0-3387 GCA_036504935.1 Geothrix sp.
GACTGGATGGCCTGGGCCTTCCAGGTGTCGGGCTTCCCGGCCCATTCCGCCGGCATGAAGGGGCGCAGGTGGGGCTCCAGCTCTTGCCAGGAGGCCCGCTGGATGAGCTTCTGGTTCAGCCACTGCAGCTTGTCCATGTCGAAGCGGGCGGCGCTCTTCTGGCAGTCCGCCAAATCGAAGAGCTGGATCATCTGCTCGTCCGTGAGCAGCTCCTCCTCGGCGCTCTCCACGGCCTTCCCGTCGATCTTGGGGGTCCAGGAGAGCCGGGCGAGGGCCAGCCGCACGGCGGAAGGCAGCAGGCCCATGGCCTGGTACTCGGTGATGCTCGTGGCCCCATGGCGCTTGCTGAGCTTGGCGCCGTCGGCCCCCAGGATCATGGGCACGTGGGCGAAGGCGGGCAGATCGTAGCCGAAGGCGGCGAACAGGGGGATCTGCTTGGGCGTGTTGTTCAGATGGTCGTCGCCGCGAATGACGTGGGTGACCTCCATGTGGGTGTCGTCCACCACCACGCAGAAGTTGTAGGTGGGGACGCCGATCTCGCCGGGGCCCTCGCCGGTGCGGGCGATGATCCAGTCGTCCAGACTGTCCGCCGGGAAGCGGGTCTCGCCCTTGATGAGGTCCGCCACCACGATGTCGCCGCCCGTGGGCATGCGGAAGCGGATGGCGGCGGGTTCGCTGGCATCGTGGTGCGCCTCCGAGCAGCCCCGCCCGGCATCCAGGCCGCGGTTGTACTGGAAGACCTTGCCAGCGGCTTCCACGGCCTTGCGCCGCTCGTCCAGGAGCTCCCTCGAGCAGCGGCAGCGGTAGGCCAGGCCCTTGTCGAGCAGTTCCTGGATCTTGGCCCGGTAGAGGTCCATGCGCTGCATCTGGCGGTAGGGACCGTGGGGACCTTTCCATTGGCTGGGATCACCCGAGACCGGGCCCTCGTCCCAGTCCAGGCCGCACCAGGCCATGCCCTCCTCGATGATGCGGATGTTGTCGTCCGTGCTGCGGCTCAGGTCCGTATCCTCGACACGCAGGATGAAGCGCCCCCCGTGCTTCCGGGCGAAGAGCCAGCAGAACAGGGCCGTGCGCACCCCGCCGATGTGGAGCATGCCGGTGGGGGACGGGGCGAAGCGGGTGACGACCTGGCGGGACATGGAATGGCCTCTAATCAAACCTCCAGTGTGCCCGAATCAGTCCTCGGCCTTCAGTCTTCAGTGGGGCCTCGACTTCCCTGAGGACTGAGGACCGAGGACTGAAGACTACTTGATGTAAAGCTTCAGCTTGATCTCGACCGGGCCCTCGCCGCTGAAGAGGCTGCGATCCAGGACGATGGGGACCTCGACCACGCTGCGATGGGGCATGTGGATCGGCGGGAAGGTGCTGGTGGACGGGAAGACGGTGTCGACGGGAAACTCATCGATCTCTTCCAGCAGCTCGCCGGCGGACAGCTCCTCGACCTCCAGGGGCTTGGTGGACTCCATCATGTCGGGAGGTGGCGGCGGGGGCGGAGGGGGCGCCCCTCCCGTCAGGACGGTCTGCGGTTCCTCGACCACACCGCCGCCGTACTTCTCGGCGAGGCTCTTCAACACCAGCCGGGCCACGCCCGTGAGCGTTTCCTTGACCCCCTCGCCGCGCATGGCGCAGGCCTCGAAGGTGGGGACGTGGAAGAGGTTGATCTCCTTGTCCAGGGTGCCCACCGGCAGGGCGTTGGGCGTGTCCCGCTTGTTCCACTGGATCACGTGGGGGATCTTCGACAGGTCCGTGCCCTGTTCCTTGAGGTTGGCGATGAGGTTCTGGAAGCTCTCCTTGTTGCTCTCCAGGGCCGGCGCCTGGGAGTCCGCCACGAACACGACCGCGTCGGCGCCCCGAAGCACCAGCTTGCGGGTGGCGTCGTAGAAGACCTGGCCGGGCACGGTGTAGAGCTGGACCCGCGTCTTCATGCCGCGGATGGTGCCGAGGTCGATGGGGAGGAAATCGAAGAAGAGCGTGCGGTCCGTCTGGGTGGCCAGGGACAGCATCTTCCCCCTGCCCTCGCCGGGAAGGGTGTCATAGACGTGCTGGAGGTTTGTCGTCTTTCCACAAAGACCGGGGCCGTAGTAGACGATCTTGGCCGTCAGCTCCTTGGTGGCCGCATTGAAAAGCACCATGCCTGCACCTTCGCGATCTCCCGGGAAGATTGGCGGGTCTGCGCCATGCCGTCAAGAAAGAACCCGGATGGGCGTTCTATCCCCCAGCCCGCCCCTGATGCGCTACACTTCCGGCCATCCCACCATCCCCGAGGGTTTCCATGGCCAAGCTGCTGGTGCACGAAAGCGCGGGAGTCCGCGAGTTCGAGATCGTGGATAACGAAGTCCACATGGGACGCGAGCTGGACAATACGCTGCGCCTCCCGGATCCCAGCATCAGCCGCCACCACTGCGTGCTGCGCAAGGCGGGCACCGGCTATGAGATCCAGGATCTCCAGAGCAGCAACGGTGTGCTGGTGAACGGCAACCGGGTGCAATCCTCGCCCCTGCACCACGGCGACCGCATCACGCTGGGCCAGATCCAGCTGACCTTCCAGGACCCCCTCGCCGATGTCGCCGCCACAGCGGCGGTGAGCCGGGAGGCGGCTGCCCAGCCCCCCCTCGGGACCGTGCGCATGTCCGCCGCTGAGCTGGCCGCCATCCACGCCGGGAAGCCACCTGCCCCTCCCGCCGGAGAACCCCAGGCAGCCGTTGCGGGCCAGCCCTCCACCGGGCCCGTTCCCACCCCGGTCAAAGCCGCTCCCCCCATCCCGCCCGTGGCGCCGTTCCCAACGCCCAGACCCGCGGCTCCCGGCCTCCCCGCCGAGCTGTCCTTCCTGGGCTCCCTCCTGCCCCCGATCCCCGACGACGCCGTGACCACGGGCGAGCGCGGCGACCTGGTCACGCGCCTGCTGGCCGTCCTCATCGATGTCGTTCCCGCGATCCTCATCTCGATCGCCTTCATGATCCTGTCCGCGGTGCCCTACGTCGGCTGCATCCTGCTGCCGCTCAACATCGCCGCGCAGCTTGGCTACTACTGGTTCTTCGTGCCCTGGTGCGTGTCGAAGTACGGCGCCAGCATCGGCAAGAAGGCCATGAAGCTGCGGGTAGTGCCTGAGGGCAACCCCCAGGGCCGCATCGACCTCGGCCCCGCGATCCTGCGGCAGATCGGCAACTTCCTCTTCCTGAACCTCATCGTCCTGGCCGTCAAGGGCGACGAGCGCATCAGCCTCAGCGACATGCTGGCCAAGTCCGAAGTGCTCAAAGTGGACCGCTGACGGTGATCCTCACCGGCAAGCAGATCCTGGAAGCCCGGAACCAGGGCCGCATCCGCATCGATCCCTGGCGCGATGACCAGCTGAACCCCAACAGCTACAACCTGCGCCTGGGCGACGAC
>DASXUH010000031.1:0-17186 GCA_036504935.1 Geothrix sp.
GCCCGCGCCGACAGCCACGAGGCCAGCGCCGTGCGCAGGTTCCCCAGGTGGAGGAGCCCGGTGGGCGAGGGAGCGAAACGGCCGATGATCATGGGATAGAGCGGCTGTCAGCCATCAGCTGTCGGCTATCAGTCGGCGGCCGTGAACTACCATCCCAGCAGGTAAGCGAAGACCAGCGGGGCCACAATGGTGGCGTCGGATTCCACGATGAACTTCGGCGTATCCACCCCCAGCTTGCCCCAGGTGATCTTCTCGTTGGGCACGGCGCCCGAATACGAGCCGTAGCTGGTGGTGCTGTCGCTGATCTGGCAGAAGTAGCCCCAGAGCGGCACTTCGGTCAGTTCGAGATCCTGGTGCAGCATGGGCACCACGCAGATGGGGAAGTCGCCGGAGATGCCGCCGGCGATCTGGAACATGCCCAGCGTCGAGGTCTTGGTGACCTCCTGATAGTGCTTGGCGAGCCAGGTCATGTACTCGATGCCGGTGCGCACGGTGTGGACGTTCTTCACGTCCCCGCGGATGACGGCGGCGGCGAACATGTTGCCCAGAGTGCTGTCCTCCCAGCCCGGCACCACGATGGGCACGTTCTTCTCCAGGGCCGCCAGCATCCAGCTGTGTTTGGGGTCGATCTGGTAGTACTGCTCATACTTCCCGCTCTTCAGCACCTTCTGGAAGAACTCGTGGGGGAAGTAGCGCTCGCCCTTGGCGTCGGCCTCCATCCACACCTCGAGCATGGCCTTCTCCATGCGGCGCATGGCCTCCATCTCGGGGATGCAGGTGTCCGTCACGCGGTTCATGTGGCGGTCCAGGAGGACCTTCTCGTCCTGGGGGGTCAGGTCGCGGTAGTGGGGCACGCGCTCATAGAAGTCGTGGGCCACCAGGTTGAAGATGTCCTCCTCCAGGTTGGCCCCGGTGCAGACGATGAGGTGCACCTTGTCCTGGCGGATCATCTCGGCGAAGGAGAGGCCCAGTTCCGCGGTGCTCATGGCCCCGCCCAGCGTCACCATCATCTTGCCGCCCTGCTCCAGGTGGACCCGGTAGCCTTCGGCGGCGTCGATCAAGGCGGCAGCGTTGAAGTGCCGGAAATGATGCTTCACATAGCTGCCGACAGGGCCGAGCTTGGGCGTGGACATAAATCCTCCGAATCCTTCCATTGTGCCAGCGGGACCCGCCGGGTCCGAGCGCCGATTGCGCCCCCGGCACCCCCCAAAAAAGGAAGCGCCCGGAGGTGCGGGCGCTTCGTGAGGGTAGGTTTGGCGGGATTTCGAGTGGTGGGAGTTTTTAGCGGGAGTCCCGCAAGCAGGACTGGGATCGATTGGTGGGATGGTTGGTGGCGGGAAGCCCTTGCGGGCACCTCGCCTACCAGTCTATCACCGGTCGGTCACGGGCAGGTCGAAGGCTCCCGGCGCCGCCCCGCCCCGGGTCCAGTTCCCGAAGGCCAGCTCGACCGCTGCCCCGCCGGCCTCCTCGATCTCCATCCGTGACAGCACCGCTTGGCCGCGCACCTGGACCGGGGGGCCGAACCGGGCCGTGCGGGCCAGGCGCCCCGAGGCGAGCCGGAACTCGGCCTTCAACGGCAGAGAGCCCTCCTTCGCCACCCACAGGACCACCCGGCGGGCGCTGAGGGCCGGCCGCTTCGCCGCCAGCTCCAGACGCCAGCAGGCCTGATCGTCCAGGGGTTCTTCCGCCACCGCCTGCACGCTGTAGTCCTCACGGAACCGCGTGCGGGCCACGTCCCCCCCCGCTGCTGGGCCCATCAGGCGCTGCTGGGGGGTCACCTTCACGGGCCGCCTGGCGCCCGGCAGCAGCAGCCACATGTCATCGCCCCGAAGCAGGACGGACCGGCCCTTCTCCTTCTCGGAAAGCCCATCCAGCCGCGCATCGCCGTTCTCCCGGGCCGACACCTTCCAGCGCTGGGAGGTCTTCGGGGCCCTTACTGTCAGCTCCACGGTGAACACGGGCCAGGGATGGCGCAGCCGGTCCACGCGGGCGAGGATCTCTTCGCCACTCTGGGCCAGCAGCGGGAGGGCAGCCGCGCACAGCAGGAGGAGGGTGCGCATCAGCGGCGCCCGTAGTCGTCCTGGAGCCGCTCGATGTCCGCCTCGTCGAAGGTGCCGAGGCTCACTTCCAGCACCCGCACCGGATGGGCCGTGGCCGCATCGCAGCGCAGGCGGTGAGTGCTTCCCTGCGGCAGCCAGATCTCCTCACCCACGCCCGGACGGAGTTCCTCGCCATCGCGATCCACCACCACGCCCGGATCCAGGACCACCCACAGCTCGCCCCGGTGGGTGTGGCGCTGGAGGCTCAGCTTCTGGCCCGGGTTGCAGGTGAGGATCTTCACGGTACAGGGTGTGTTCAGGGCGTACTGGTCGAAGGAGCCCCAGGGCTTGTCCACGTGGAGGGTGTCGGGTCGCTGCATGGTCGTCACTCGCTGGAAAGGTTCGTTCATCATCGCCGCTCGGCCAGCCTCGCGGGGGGCTCCGGGACTACCCCCGGATCGCACGCCACCTCTGTGGCGTGCTCCCGCTCACCCTCCGGGTTCGCGGACGGGGCCCCGTCCCCAGGGCTTGTCCACGTGGAGGGTGGTTGGTCGGTCCATGGTCAGTCCTCAGTCCTCAGTCTTCAGTCCTCAGCTTAGAGCAGATCCTCGCGCCCTTCGGCCTTGAGCCGCTCGACGATCTGCTTGACGGATTGGGCGCGGTCCCGGTGGCAGATGAGGAGGGCATCATCGTCGTCCACCACGATGAGGTCGTCCACGCCGCTGGCGGCGATGAGCCGCTTGCCACCGAAGAAGGCGCTGTTCCGGGTGTCCAGCAGCAGCGTCTCGCCCTGGCTCACGTTGCCCTCGGCATCCGTCTCCTGGAACTCGATGGCGGCGGGCCAGGAGCCCACGTCGGACCAGCGGAAGCGGGTGGGCACCACGGCGACCGTTTCCGCCTTCTCCATGAGGGCCACGTCGATGGCCAGCTTCGGCAACCGGCGATAGGCCGCGGGCAGGGCCGCCGGGTCCGCCCCTGCCGTCGTCCAGGCGTCCAGGGGCGCCAGCACCTCGGGGGCGTGCTTCATCAGGCCCTCGCGGAAATCCGCCAGGGTCCACACGAACATGCCGGCGTTCCAGTAGTGGCGGCCAGACTCGAGGTACTGGACAGCCACCTCCACGGGCGGCTTCTCGCGGAAGGCCACCACCTTCTGCACGGCGCCATGGCCCTCGGCTTCGATGTAGCCGTAGCCCGTCTCGGGATAGGTGGGTTTGATGCCGAAGGTGACCAGCTCCCGCTCCCAGGCGGCGTGCTTCACGGCGGTGTCCAGATCCTCCAGGAAGAGCTCGCGGTCGCCGATCCAGTGGTCGGCCGAGAGTACGGCCATCACACTCTGGGGGAACTTCTTTTCGATCTGCACCAGGGCCAGGGCCAGGCAGGGCGCCGTATTGCGGCCCTCGGGCTCCACGATGACGTTCTCCGGTGGCAGTTCCGGCAGCATGCGGCGGGTCTCGGCGGCCAGATCCTCCGTGGTCACCACGAAGATGCGCTCGGGAGCCACATGGCCATCCAGCCGCCGCACGGTCTGATGCAGCAGGGTCTCGGTGCCCACGATGGCCAGGAACTGCTTGGGGCGGGCATTGCGGCTGCGGGGCCAGAACCGGGTGCCGCGGCCTCCGGCCATAACGACGGCGACTAGGGATTGAGTGTGGATCGTGCCCGACATCATGCCTCCATCCTGGATGCCCCAATGCGTGAGGTCTCGCGTATTGCCGCAGGCGATACCGAGATCACCACGGCAACCAGGGAATCCTTATGGCTATCCGGCATCACCGACCTCCTGCCGCCGCGCGGCTCTTCCAGGGAACCACGGGTCCTGCACCCGTCACAAGCGGCCTAACGCGAAAGGATATCCACCAGCTCGCCCAGATCCCCCGGGGGCGCTGGACGGGGATCCAGGATGCGGGCCAGGGGCTGGACCGCCAGGGCCCCGGCCACCTCGCCGAGGTAGAAGCCGCCCTCGCCCGCGCCCAGCCGGCGCACAGCCTCGGCGCCCCAGCGGCTGCCCCAGATGCGGTCCAGGGCCGAAGGGCTGCCGCCGCGCTGGATGTGCCCGAGCACCACCACGCGCAGATCGAGGCCATAGTCCCGGCGGAGCCGCTCGCCCACCGCCATGGCATTGCCCAGATCATCGCCTTCCGCCACCACCACGATGGAGCTGCGCTTGCCCCGGAGCCAGTTGGCGTGGAGCCGCGCCACCAGGGTCTGGTAGGAATCGTCCGGGGACTCGGGATACAGGACCGCCTCGGCCCCGCAGGCCAGAGCCGTGTGGACGGCCAGCATGCCGGAGCTGCGCCCCATGACCTCCACCAGGAAGAGGCGCCCGTGGGCCGAGGCCGTGTCGCGAATCCGGTCGATGGCCTCCACGGCGGTGTTCAGCGCGGTGTCGAAGCCCAGGGTGCGGTCGGTGCCCGGCAGATCGTTGTCGATGGTGCCCGGGATGCCGGCGCAGCAGATGCCATGCTCCCGCTGAAGGGCCTCGGCACCCCGGAAACTGCCATCCCCGCCGATGATCACCAGGGCCTCGATGCCCGCCTCCCGCAGGTTCGCGGCGGCATCCACCCGCCGGCCCACCTCGAGGAATTCGGGGCAGCGGGCCGTGTGCAGCACCGTGCCGCCCCGCTGCAGGATGTTGGCGCAGGCCCGGCTGGGCATGGGCGCCCAATCGCGCTCCAGCAGCCCCTGGAAGCCCTGACGGATGCCCCAGGCCTCGTGCCCAAGGGCGTCCGCCTGGCGCACCGCCGCGCGGATGGCGGCATTCATCCCTGGGGCGTCCCCGCCAGAGGTGAGGACGCCGATCTTCATTTCGCCTTCCCCTTGGCGGACGCCTTGGGCCCGGAGAGGGCGCCCCTGCCCTTCTTCGAAGCAGCCTTGCCTCGGCGATGCCTGGCTTTGCTCTTGGCGGCCCGCCTCCCCTTCGCCGTGTCCCTCACATGGGCTTCCGGGGGCGGCAGCGGTGGCGGCTCGATGATGCCCCGGGGCACTGGCGGAAGATCCCCCTCGGAAACGCCCTGGGCCGCGGCGCGCTGGGCCCGGGCTTTCATCACGGGATCCTCCTGGGGCCTGGGGGCGGCCACCAGACTCAGGGCGAGGCTGCTGATGAACAGGACGCGTCGCGGCATGATCCCTCCGGGGAATCGATTATCCCCCAATCCGGACCATCCGCCGGGCCATCGACTCTCCCGTGACAATCTTTGAATTCGTCGCCCCCGCCCCCCGCGATAAACTTACTGATTCGGGGATCAATTCCCTCCCGATTTCCCCAAGTCCGGAGTTTCCATGACCATGCAATCCGGTTCCGCCCCCGTGGACGGCACGGCCCTGGCGGCCTGCCTGAAGCCCTTTCCCGCCTCCACCAAGATCCATGTGGCCGGCACCCAGCCCGGCGTCCAGGTTCCCTTCCGCCAGATCCAGCTCCATCCCACCCGCGACTTCAGGGACCAGCTCACGGAGAACGAGCCCGTCGTGCTCTATGACACCTCCGGCCCCTACACCGATCCCGCCGTGACCATCGACGTGGCCAAGGGCCTGAAGCCCCTGCGCCAGGACTGGATCCTGGGCCGCGGGGACGTGGAGGAGCTGCCGGGCGCCACCAGCCTCTACCGCAAGCTGCGCGAGCGCGACCAGGAGCTGGACGCCATCCGCTTCCACGCAGACCGCAAGCCCCTGCGCGCCAAGGCCGGCCGCAACGTGACGCAGATGCACTACGCCAGGCAGGGCATCGTCACGCCCGAGATGGAGTTCATCGCCATCCGCGAGAACCTGGGCCGCGCGGCTGCGGGCCTCAAGAGCCGCATCACGCCTGAGTTCGTGCGCGACGAAGTGGCCCGGGGCCGCGCCATCATCCCCGCCAACATCAACCACCCGGAAACCGAGCCCATGATCATCGGCCGGAACTTCCTGGTGAAGATCAACGCCAACATCGGCAACTCCGCCGTGGCCTCCAGCATTGAGGAAGAGGTCGAGAAGATGGCCTGGTCCATCCGCTGGGGCGCCGACACCGTCATGGACCTCAGCACCGGCAACAACATCCACGAGACCCGCGAGTGGATCCTCCGCAACAGCCCCGTGCCCATCGGCACCGTGCCCATCTACCAGGCGCTCGAAAAGGTGAACGGCAAAGCCGAGGACCTGACCTGGGAGATCTACCGCGACACGCTCATCGAGCAGGCCGAGCAGGGCGTGGACTACTTCACCATCCACGCCGGCGTGCGGCTGCGCTACGTGCCCCTCACCGCCAAGCGCGTCACGGGCATCGTCAGCCGCGGCGGCTCCATCCTCGCGAAGTGGTGCCTGGCCCACCACCAGGAGAACTTCCTCTACACACACTTCGAGGACATCTGCGAGATCATGAAGGCCTACGACGTGGCCTTCTCGCTGGGCGATGGCCTGCGTCCCGGCAGCACCGCCGACGCCAACGACGAGGCCCAGTTCGGCGAGCTGGAAACGCTCGGCGAACTGACGAAGATCGCCTGGAAGCACGACGTGCAGGTGATGATCGAGGGCCCCGGCCACGTGCCCATGCACCTCATCCAGGAGAACATGACCAAGCAGCTCGAAGTCTGCGACGAGGCGCCCTTCTACACCCTGGGGCCCCTCACCACCGACATCGCGCCCGGCTACGACCACATCACGTCGGCCATCGGCGCTGCCATGATCGGCTGGTACGGCTGCGCCATGCTCTGCTACGTCACGCCCAAGGAGCACCTGGGCCTGCCCAACAAGAAGGATGTGAAGGACGGTGTCATCGCCTACAAGATCGCCGCCCATGCCGCGGACCTGGCCAAGGGCCACCCCGGAGCACGGATCTGGGACGATGCCATGAGCAAGGCCCGCTTCGAGTTCCGCTGGGAGGACCAGTTCAACCTGGCCCTGGATCCCGACACGGCCCGCGAGTTCCACGACGAGACCCTGCCCGCCGAAGGCGCCAAGACCGCCCACTTCTGCTCCATGTGCGGGCCGCACTTCTGCTCCATGAGAATCTCGGATGATGTGCGGCAGTACGCCGAGAGCCATGGGTACAACGAAGAAGAGGCCCTGCAGAAGGGCATGGAGGAGATGGCGGAGACCTTCGTGGCCAAGGGCGCTGAGGTCTATCAGAAGGCTTGATTCGCTCCCATCGTCACGGAAAAGCCCCGCCCACCGGCGGGGCTTTTCCGTGACTTGTGCCCCCATCCGCGGCGGGACGCGTATCATCGGGGCGGTCTCACCACCCCAAGGAGGCAGTCATGGCCGCGAAAAAGATCCTCATGCTCGTGGGCGATTTCGGGGAGGACTACGAAATCATGGTGCCCTTCCAGACCCTGCTGGCCGTGGGCCACACGGTGCATGCAGTCTGCCCCGACAAGAAGGCCGGCGAGTCCGTCGCCACGGCCATCCACGACTTCGAGGGGCACCAGACTTATTCGGAGAAACCGGGCCACCGCTTCGCGCTCAACGCCACCTTCGCGGACATCAAGCCCGACCAGTACGACGCCCTGGTGATTCCGGGCGGCCGGGCGCCCGAGTACCTGCGGCTCAATCCGAAGGTGCTGGAACTCGTGCGCCACTTCTTCACCGCGAAGAAACCCGTGGCAGCCATCTGCCATGGCGCGCAGATCCTCTCCGCCGCGGGTGTGCTGGAGGGCCGCACCTGCTCGGCCTACCCCGCCTGCCGCGCCGAGGTGGAGATCGCCAAGGGCAAGTACGCCGACATCGCCATCGATGGCGCCGTCACGGATGGCAACCTCGTCACCGCCCCCGCCTGGCCCGCCCACCCCGCCTGGCTCGCCCAGTTCCTGCAGGTGCTGGGGACCCGCATCACGCTTTGATCCGCGGACAGGCGCCAATTACCTGTTGGCATACCAATTTTTTGTTCTCATACTGGTTTTCCACAGGATCTTTGTCAGTTTCATCACGCGATATCCAGAAAGGTGGAGGGACGGGCCCTGTGAAACCTTGGCAACCTGCGAAAGCAAGGTGCCAATTCCTGCCGCAAGCGATTGCGGAGAGATGCTGACGTGTCAGAAGCTGACATGCGAAGGGGCCCGAGTCATCGGGCCCCTTCTGTCTTTGGATCGCATGGAACGACGGAGGTCCTCCCTTCCAGGAGGCTCTTGTGAGCGAGCAGTACCTCGATACCAACGTGCCGGGCAACCCGGCCTACCACTTCAGCATCCAGCCTCCGGCACGCGAGGGCCAGGCAGGCTGGATCCATCGGCCCGGGCTGGTGCCCAGCGCGGCGCCGGCCACCCAGTACGTGCATGCGGGGGTGCAGCCCGATCCCGCGTATGGCGCGGTCATGCCGCCGCTGTATCTCTCGTCCACGTTCGCCTTCAAGGACATCTGCACCAACGCCGGCTACGACTACACCCGGAGCGGGAACCCCACCCGCGCCGCCCTGGAGGAGGCCATCGCGCTGCTCGAAGGCGGCCACGGCGCCACCTGCACCAGCACGGGCATGAGCGCCATCCTGGTGGCCCTGAACCTGCTGGAGCATGGCAGCCACCTCATCTCCACCGTGGACTGCTATGGCGGCACCTTCCGCCTGCTGGAGCACGCCCAGCGGTTCTACGGCCTGGAGGTCACCTACCTGGACCTGGCGGATCTTGACGCAGTGAAGGCGGCGCTCCGGCCCAACACGCGCATGATCTGGATCGAGACGCCCTCGAACCCCCTGCTGCGCCTCACGGACATCGCCGCCGTGGCCGAGCTAGGACACCGCCAGCCGGATTGCCTGGTGGCCGTGGACAACACCTTCCTCTCGCCTTTCCTCCAGCGCCCCTTCGACCTCGGTGCGGACCTCGTCATCCACTCCACGACGAAGTACCTCAACGGCCACAGCGACGTGGTGGGCGGCGCCGTGGTGGCGGGGCCCGGCCGCCTGGCCCTGACCCAGCAGATCCAGAGCGTGAACAACCTGCTGGGCACCTCCCAGTCGCCCCACGACTGCTTCCTGGTGCTGCGCGGCCTGAAGACCCTGCCCCTGCGCATGCGGCAGCACGAGGCCACGGCCCAAGTGCTGGCGGAATTCCTGGCGGCCCATCCCGCCGTGGGGAAGGTCCACTTCCCGGGCCTGCCCGGCCACCCGCAACACGAGCTCGCGAAGCGGCAGCAGCGGGGCTTCGGCGCCATGCTCAGCTTCGAGCTGAAGGAGGGCGGCGCCGAGCGGCTGAACCACGTGCTCCGGAAGCTGCGCTGGTTCACGCTGGCCGAGAGCCTGGGCGGGGTGGAGTCCCTGGTGGCCCACCCGGCCTCCATGACCCACGCCTCCATGACGCCCGAGGCCCGGCAGCGGGCCGGCATCAGTGATGACCTCATCCGGCTGTCCGTGGGCCTGGAGGACGTGCAGGATCTGCGCGCCGATCTGGCGCAGGCTCTGACGTTCTCCTGATCCCTACTGGACCCCCAGCAGCTCCACGTCGAAGATCAGGTCGGCGTTGGGCGGAATGTCGCCGCCGGCGCCGCGGGCGCCGTAGCCCAGGGCCGCGGGGATGTGGAGGGTGCGCTTGCCGCCCACCTTCATGGTCAGCAGCCCCTCGTCCCAGCCCTTGATCACGCGGCCCACGCCGACGGGAAAGGCCAGCGGCTCCCCGCGGTCCACGGAGCTGTCGAATTTCTTGCCCTTCTTCCCGTGGTCCGAGAGCCAGCCCGTGTAGTGGACGGTACAGCGCTGGCCGGGCTGGGGCGAGGCCCCCGTGCCGACCTGGGTATCGAGGTACTGAAGGCCAGTGGCGGTCGTGATCATGGCGGGCGCTTTCTTCCTGGGGCGTTGAGCCCGTTTCTTGGCGGGGGCAGAGGTCTGGGCGGCCAAGGTCTGGCCGGCAAGGGGCAGCGCGAGCAGCAGCGCGGCCAGGGCGAGATGTCTGCGCGTCATGGTGCCTCCAGCCTCTGAGTCTACGGGAAGGAGCGCCCCGGATGCACCCGGGTCAGGAGGCGGCCTGGAATCCGGCGATGGCTCCCCGTTCGCGAAGGTCCTTCAGCAACCCCGTGGTGGCGGCCAGATCCGCCAGCCCCAGGGCCGCGGCGGCCTCGCCCAGACTCTCCGTCTGGGCCCGCACCAGCAGGGCCGCGGCGGCGGGCGTCAGGTCCATGAGCTGCGGTCGCCCCTCGCCATCCCGGTAGGCCAGCAGGTGGGTGGGCCGGGCCTCGGGCACCGGCGCCGCCTCGCTCGTCCGGTGGACGGCGTGGCGGTACGACACCACTTGCGTGGCCGGGTCGAGTACGAGGCGATCCTGTAGCCCGGGATCCGGATGGAGCCCCGGAGGGGGCTCGGCCTCCGGGAACCGCGCCACCAGCACTTCCAGCAGCTCTACGTGGGCAAGCTCCAGGAGGTAAGGCCGGGTGGCTTGGCCCCAGCCCGTCTCCGCCAGCCAGCCCAGGAAGGCCGGCGCGATGTCCCGGTAGTGCCGGCTGGCCACGCAGCGGGCCTGGAGGAAGGCGTCGACGCAGGCCTCCCAGGCGTCCTCCCGCACGAGCAGGGTCTTGGTGATGGGGAACATGGTCTCGATGGGATCCAGCAAGCTCAGGCGGGCCAGTTCCCGATACGCGGCCAGGCCCTCGCTGAACTGCCGGAAGCTCTGCGCGTCCGCGTCCGGCAGTCCACGGCTCAGGGCGAAGGCGGTGGGATCGTCTTCGAAGGTCTCGCCCTCGGGGTCGAGCACCAGGGATGCCAGGGCCCGCTGGAGCACGAGGGTGCGGGCCTCAGCCATGGCCGCCTCCCCGCACCGGTACGGCCAGGATGTCCTCATAGGCAGCCTGGAGGCGGGACCGCTCCGCCAGCAGATCCTCCAGGTCCGGGATGTGGTTATCCCGCTCGAGCAGCACCGGCACGGGGCGCCCCAGCCGAGCCAGGGTCCACTGCATCAGCTCGATGACGGGATCGATGACGTCCGCCCCGTGGGTGTCCACCGTGAGCGTGCCGAAGCGCTTGTGCCCGGCGATGTGCAGCTGGGCCACGCGCTCGAGGGGCATGCGCGCCAGCCAGGCCTTGGGATCGAATCCGAAGTTGAGGGCGTTCACGTAGACGTTGTTCACATCCAGCAGCCAGCCCACATCGGCGCCTTCCAGCACCTCGGTGATGAAGGCGGCCTCGTCCATCTCCGCCGCGCCGAGCTCGGCGTAATAGGTGATGTTCTCCAGGAGGAGGGGCACGGGCAGGCGGGCCTGGAGGTCCCGGGCCCGGGCCACCGTGTGGCGCACGGCCTCCCGCGTGAAGGGGATGGGCAGCAGCTCGTGGAGGCAGCTGCCGTCCACGCTGGTGAAGCACAGGTGCTCGGAATGCCAGGGCGTCCCCGTGCGGACAAGGAAGCGCCCCAGGTCCCGCAGATAGTCCCCGTCCCAGGGATCAAAGCCGCCCACGGAGATGGCCAGCCCGTGGGTGAGGACCGGATCGCGGTCGAGGATGGCGCAGGCGTCCCGGTGGGGCCGCCCGCCATCCCCGATCACGTTCTCGGGGCAGGTCTCCCAGAAGGGCACACCGTGATTCTCCCGGGCCGCCACCGCCTCCAAGTGAGGGCGACGGAGGCCCAGGCCCACGCCCGTGAACCGCTCCTGGCCTGGGAACCGGCTCGGTGCCACGGTGGCCTCCCGCCTACTTCTTCTCTTCCTTCTTGTCCTTCCCGCAGCTGCCCTCCTTCTTGTCCTTGCCGCAGCTGCCTTCCTTCTTGTCCTTCTTCATGTCGTGGCTGCCACAGCCGCCACCCCCGCCGCAGCCGCCTTCCTTCGCTTCCTTGCCCTCCTTGCCCTTGGCCTTGGGGTCCTTGGCCTTGGCGGGAGCCTTGCTGTCTGGTTTGCTGTCGGGATTGGCGTCCTTGGAACCGCAGTCCCCAGCCTGGGTCAGCGCGGCCTCCGCGCCGAAGGCGCCCACCGGGGTGGCAGCGACGGCGGTGGAACCGCCCGCCACCAGCGAACCCGCAGCGAAGAGGGTGGCGGCTCCGACGAGTTTCGTGATCATGGAATCCTCCTGCGGCGATGCCGCGGCAGGGGCCGCCCTGCAGCCCCGATATACCCACCAAGGCCCGTCCTGCCCGGCGATCGGGCGGGATCACAGAGCTGGCCTGGTCGTCAGCCAATGGGGTGCAGCCACCCGTAAAGGTGTGACGACCTTTTTTCAGGATCTCGCGTTTTTTCCCGACCTGGATGCACGAGGCGGGGCCCCGGCCCGAGGGTCCCGTCTGCAACATGGGCCTGGGAGCTGGACCCGTTGCCGGCGACCACTCGGGGGCCTTTCATGAGGCGCATCCGGCTTGTTGGGCGTGGTGATTTGAACCCGTTGCCGGCGAACCAATCGCGCTTCATCCGCTCCGGCAGCGCCTCTGCGCTGCCTCCACGGCGCGCTCTTGGGCCGGCTGCCACTCGGGGGTTCAAACGCTTCATGCCACAGCCAGAACAAGCAAGGGGTCCCAAAGGACCCCTTGCTTGTTCTGGCTCCGGAGGAGGGATTTGAACCCCCGACCTAGTGATTAACAGTCACCCGCTCTGACCCCTGAGCTACTCCGGAAAGGGCAAGGGTCCATTCTACCTGAGGCGGGCGTAGATTCAAGCGGGGAGGGGCGGGACCTGTGATCCTGGTCGCTTCCGGCTAGTTCTTCTGCAGTTCCATCAGGATCTGGCGGGCGGCGGCCTTGAGGGTCTCGATGACGCCGGTGCCCTGGTTGGCCACGGCCTCGATCATGGGCTCACCCCGGAACCGGAGCAGCCGCTCCATCTCGTGGGCGGGCACGGCCGAGGGCATGTCCCGCTTGTTCAACTGGAGGACATAGGGGATCGACCGGACGTCGAAGCCGTTCTCCTTGAGGTTGGTGGCCAGGTTCGCGATGGACTCGATGTTGGCCTCCATGCGCGCCTTCTGGCTGTCGGCCACGAAGATGATGCCGTCGCAGCCGCGGAGGATGAGCTTGCGGCTGGCGTCGTAGAAGACCTGGCCCGGCACGGTATAGAGGTGGAAGCGGACCTTGAAGCCCTTGACCATGCCCATGTCGAGGGGCAGAAAGTCGAAGAAGAGGGTGCGGTCCGTCTCGGTGGCGAGGCTGACGAGCTTGCCCCGCTTGTCGGGGTTGGCCTGTTCGAAGATCCACTGGATGTTCGTCGTCTTCCCGCAGAGGCCGGGACCGTAGTAGACGATCTTGCAGTTGATCTCACGCGATGCGTAGTTGATGAAGGTCATGTCGTCCCGGCCTCAGTCGCCGAAGAGGCGGTCGATGTCTTCGTCCGTGATTTCCGAGAAGGGGCTCTCGAAGCGGCTGCCGCCATCGGATTCCTTCTGCGCGCGCTGCTCCACCTGATCGAAGATCTCCTGGAGTTCCTTGCTGGCCTTCTTCACCCGCAGGCGCACCAGTGCAAGGCTCGAGTTCTGGTCGAAGATCACCACCAGGATCCCGCGCTTGCCCACGATGGAAATGTGCAGGTTATCCTTCTCGCCCTCGTGGAAGAGGAGGCTGAATTCCTTCTCCCCGATGAGCTTGGCCAGGCCATCCGTGGCGGCCACGTTGCCAGCGGTGAGGGAGGCGAGGCTGGTGGCATCGATGCTCTTGACTTCCCCGGCAGCGGCGATCTGCTGGCCATTCTTGTCCACCAGGAACACCACCTTGGCGGAGGCATCCTTCTGGAGGCGGCTGATGATCTCGTGGAGGAGTTTGTACTCCTCCTCGAACATGATGAGATCAAGCTTTGCCACAAGAACCTCCGCCTGGACTGCTATCTATGAGGATAGCACTTTTCAGTAGGTCCCCGATCCGGCCCCCCCCTGAATCACGGCCACGGAGGCGGAAAGCCCCAGGCGTGTGGCCCCGGCCAGGACCATGGCCAGCGCGCCCTCGTAGGTCCGGATGCCGCCGGAGGCTTTCACGCCCATCCCCGTGCCCACAGTCTGGCGCATCAGCGCGACATCGGCCTCCGTCGCGCCTCCGGTGGAGAACCCCGTGGAGGTTTTCACGAAATCAAGGCCTGCTTCCAAGGCCAGGGCCGAGGCTTGGGCCTTCTCCGCGTCGGTGAGCAGACAGGTCTCCAAGATGACCTTCAGCACCGTGGGTGCGGGGACCGCGGCCCTCAGGCCCTCCAAGTCCCGGCGGACGGTGTCCCAGTCGCCGGCCTTCGCGGCACCGATCGCCAGCACCATGTCCACTTCCTGGGCCCCCTCCATCACGGCCAGATCCGCCTCCTGCGCCTTGGCGCGCAGCGAGGAGGCCCCCAGGGGGAAGCCCACCACCGTGCAGGTCCGGACCGCGCTGCCCTTCAGCAGGGAGGCCGCCAGGGGCACCCACAGGGGATTGATGCAGACCGAGGCGAACCCGTGCTTCAGGGCCTCGGCGCAGAGGACCTCCACCTGGGCCCCGGTGGCCTCGGCCTTCAGCAGGGTGTGGTCGATGAGGGGGGAAAGATCCCAGGGGCCGGCGGGAGGGGCCACCTGCGCTGCGAGCCGGTGGTGCAGGCCCGAGCCATCCCTGAGCAGGCAGGCGCCCTCCACGCACCCCAGGAGCTGGAGCCGGCCCCCTTCCGGGAACGTCTGGAGGCGAGTGCGGGTCTCGGCAGTGAGGTCGAGGAGCGGGTCGATCATGGTTTCCATCATGGCCCCGGGATGCCGCACCGGAAAGCGGTACGCGAAAAAGCGGGCCGAAGCCCGCTTTTCCGTGAACCGGTGAAGCCTGTTACTTCTTGGCCTCTTCCTTCTTCTCGGCCTTCTTGGCAGCCTTCTTGGCCTTCTTCTCGGCCTTGGGGGCGGCTTCAGCCTTCTTCTCTTCGGCGGTCATGGCCTTCTTGGCCTCGGCCTTCTTCTCTTCCTTCTTGGGCTCGGCCTTCTTGGCGGCCTTCTTCTCAGCCTTGGGAGCGGCCTCAGCCTTCTTCTCCTCGGCGGTCATGGCCTTCTTCTCGGCGGCAGGAGCGGCGGGCTCGGCCGTCTTGGCAGCCTTCTTCGCGTGCTTCTTGGCCTTCTTCTCGGCCTTGGGAGCGGCCTCAGCCTTCTTCTCCTCGGCGGTCATGGCCTTCTTGGCCTCGGCCTTCTTCTCTTCCTTCTTGGGCTCGGCCTTCTTCTCGGCCTTCTTCCCTTCAGCCTTCTTCTCCTCGGCGGTCATGGCCTGCTTGGCCTCGGCCTTCTTCTCTTCCTTCTTGGGCTCAGCCTTCTTCTCAGCCTTCTTCTCGGCCTTCTTCTCTTCGGTGGTCAGGGCCTTCTTCTCGGCGGCAGGAGCAGCGTCGGCCTTCTTGGCAGCCTTCTTGTGGTGCTTCTTGGCCTTCTTCTCGGCCTTGGGGGCGGCTTCAGCCTTCTTCTCAGCCTTGGGAGCGGCCTCGGCCTTCTTCTCCTCGGCGACGGTCAGGGCCTTCTTGGCCTCTTCCTTCTTGGGCTCGGCCTTCTTGGGCTCGGCCTTCTTGGTCTCGACCTTCTTCGCTTCAGGCTTCTTCGCCTCTTCCGCGAAAACGGGGCTGATCAGAGCGGCAGCGACGAGCAGCGCAGCAAGCTTCTTCATGGGGTTCTCCCTGGGTTGATCCGGCACGGCCGGAAGTGCTCCCAAGGATGCATGTTCTGAGCCAACATCTAAATATCAAACAAATAAATATCTTACGATTTCAGATTCGACCCGATTCCCGTTGCGTTCTGCAACCTGTCGCAGCCTGCGACGGTACCGGCCCTGGGCTACTCGCCCTCGTGGAACCCGTAGCGCTTGAGTTTCCGGTAGAGGGTGGTCCGGTCCACGCCAAGGATCTCGGCGATACGCTGCTTCTCCTTGTGCCGCCCCACGAGGATCTGGATGTAGCGGCGTTCCAGCTCGTCCAGGGAAGGCCAATCCTCGATCAAGGAGAGGTCTCCCTCGACGGGCTCCGGCCGCAGGAGGGCCCGCTTGAGCACGTCGGCCTGGATCTTGGCCGGCAGGTCATCCACGGTGATCTCCCGGCCCCGGCTCAGCTGGGTGAGGTTCTCCACGGCATTGCCCAGCTCGCGCACGTTGCCCGGCCAGGAATAGGCCTCGAGCACCCGGCGTGCTTCGGGATGCAGGTGGTAGGTCTGCTGGTCCTTCTGCCCGAACTCGGCCAGGAAGTGGTCCAGCAGCGCGTCCACATCCTCCCCCCGCTCCCGGAGGGGCGGCACAGCCAACTCCACCACGCTGAGACGGTAGTAGAGGTCCTCGCGGAAGGTCCCGGCCTTCACCATCTGCTGGAGGTCCCGGTTGGTGGCGGCGATGACGCGGGAATCCACCTTGATGGTCTTGTTGCCTCCCACCCGGCGGATCTCCTGCTCCTGGAGCACCCGCAGCAGGCGCACCTGGAAGCTGGGGCTGGTCTCGCCGATCTCGTCGAGGAAGATGGTGCCGCCCGAAGCCTCCTCGAAGAGGCCCGGCTTTTCGCTCACGGCGCCGGTGAAAGAGCCCTTCACATGGCCGAAGAGCTCGGATTCCAGCAGGGTTTCCGTCAACGCGCCGCAGTTCACGGCCACGAAGGCGCGGTCCCGGCGGTCGCTGGACAGGTGGATGCTGCGGGCCACCAGTTCCTTGCCCGTGCCGCTCTCCCCCGTGATGAGCACCGTGGCCCGGCTGTTCTGGAGGCTGGCGATGGTCTTGTAGACCGCCATCATCTTCGGACTAGAGCCGATCATGAGGCTGCGCTTGCCCTTGGGGGACGCGCCCTGGGCGACACCCTGGCCACTGGACTGCCGCCGGGCGAGGGCGCGGGTCACCAGGGCCTTCAGCTCCTCGTTGTTCCAGGGCTTGCTGAGGAAGTCGAAGGCGCCTTCCCGCACGGCCTCGATGGCGGTTTCCAGGGTGCCGAAGCCCGAGAGCAGGATGGTGTCCACGCCCAGGGGCTTGGCCTCCCGCAGGAGATCCAGCCCGTCCTTCTTGGCCTCCAGGTTGATGTCAGACAGCAGCAGGTCGAAGGCCCCCTTCCGCAGCAGTTCGCTGGCCTGGTCCGGATGCGTGGCCTTGGTGACCTCCAGCCCCATGGTGCCCAGGAGTTCCTCGAGGAACTCGCAGGTCTCCTTGCTGTCATCCACCACGAGCACTCGGGCCATGGCCACCCCCACCCATGAAGGTACCCCACCTGGCCCCCGGCCACGACCGGGCGTATCCTCGGGACACCCTTTCAACGGAGAATTCCCATGCGGATGCTAGTGGCACTTGCCTTCGGGACGCTGCTTTCTGCGGCCCACCTTTTCGCGGGCGACCTCACCATCACCTCCCA
>DASXUH010000032.1:0-26145 GCA_036504935.1 Geothrix sp.
CTGACGGACGGCGGCGTCGATCCGGTTCCATAAACAACCTTCCTATCCCAGGATTGAGGGTGGTACCCACCCCTCGGAGGTCTGCCCGTGTGCGGAATCGTGTCGCTTTGCTATGGATCAGAAGTCGCCGCCATGGGGCACGAGGCCGGTGAACTCCTGAAGCGGCTCGAGTACCGCGGCTATGACTCCACCGGGGCCGCCTTCATCGGCGACGGCGGCGCCATCAAGCTCTTGAAGAAAGTCGGCGCCCCCAGCCGCGTGGTGCCCGAGCTGGGCATCGACCGGCAAGCGGGTCAGCGCTTCATCGGCCAGGTCCGCTGGGCCACCTACGGCGCCGTGACGGACGTGAACAGCCAGCCCCACCATGTGCGCTGCAAGGTGGAGATGGTGGGCGCCCACAACGGCAACATCTCCAACACGGACGCGCTGAAGCCAGCCCTCACCGCCCAGGGCCATGCGGTGGTCTCCGACAACGATGGCGAAATGATCACGCACCTCACGGAGGACGCCTACGCCGCCAACCTGGCGGATCCCGCGCCGGCCCTGGCCGCCTGCCGGGAAGCCTACGGTTCTGCGGGACTGAAGGCCGCCATTCCGGACGGCGCCTTCCTCCTGCTGGATGCCGCCCGGAAGGCCGATGCGAAGGCGGAAGGATCGTACGCGGCGGCTTTCGCCGACCCCCAGGCTCCTGGCGTGGTGGCCGTGAAGTCCGGATCCTCGCTCTATGCGGGCCTCGGCACGGATGCCCATGGGGATTTCGTGGTGGTCTCCAGCGACCTCACCTCGGTGCTCTCCAAGACCCGCATGCTCATTCCGCTGTCCGAAGGCGAGGGCATCTGGTTCACGGAACGCGAATACCTGGTGTTCAGCCTGGGCAAGGATCTCGCCTTCTCCGTGCCGCGGCCCAAGCGTTCCAAGCTGAACGTGCGCGACACCGGCCTGCGGGCCCCCTTCCACTACTTCATGGAGCAGGAGATCGCCTCGGCGCCCGACAACCTGGACGAGGTGCTGCGCTACTACTTCCGCGCCCCTGGGACCGAGGGCCTGTTCGCCGCCTTCGAGGACCGCCAGGATCTCTGCAAAGCCCTGGTGGGCAAGGTGCTGGCCTTGTACGAAGCACCGGACGAGGCCGCCCTGGCGAAGGCCTTCGAAGCCCTGCTGGTGGATCCGGTCCACCGGGAGCTGGCCGCCCGCGTGCAGCCCCACGCCGAGGTGCTGCGGAACCATCGGGGACAGCCTGTCTCTGACGAGCGGCAGCTGCTGATCGACCTGGGCCGCCTGGATCCCCAGGCCCTGGAGACCCTGGCCCTCTTCGACCTGCTCATCGTGTGGAAGAAGCAGCGCCGGGTCACGCGCCACCTCACAGAACTGGCACAGGCCATCCGCGAGACCCAGAAAGAGGGCGGCCGCGTGTTCCTGGTGGCCTCGGGCACCTCGTACCACGCGGCTCTCGTGGCCGGAACCTTCTTCAACAACCTGGCGGGCGTGGCCGTCTTCCCCTGCAATCCGGGCATCTTCCGGTCCATGTACCTGAACACGCTCCAGCCGCACGATCTCCTCCTCGGCATCACGCAATCCGGCGAGACCAAGGACCTGGTGGACATCTTCACGGATGTGCGCGCCCGCGTGCCAGCCCTGCGCCGCATCGCGCTGGTGAACAATGAGAACAGCCGCATCCCCCAGGAGCTGTCCGAGTTCTACCTGCCCATCCTCTGCGGCCCCGAGATCGCCGTGGCCGCCACCAAGAGCTTCCTCAACCAGGTGGCCATCCTCTACGTGCTGGCCGCCTCCTTCTCGCTCACGGAGCGCAAGATCGCCGCGAACCTGGAGCGGGCCAAGGACCTCATCACCGAGACGCTGGGGATGGTCGAGGCCGATGTGGAGGAGGCTGCGAAGCGCCTCTACCTGGAGCCGTCGCTGCACATCCTGGGCACCGGCCTCATCGGCCTGGCCCGCGAAGGCGCCCTCAAGATCCGCGAGGTAGTGCTCAATCACGCCGAGGGCTACGATGCCGCCGAGTTCAAGCACGGGCCCAACACCATCCTCGGGAAGAACACCCTGTTCTCCATCCAGGATCTGGCGAGCCTGCTGGAGGTCTACGAGCAGCACCGCGACGGGCGCCCCTTCGCCGGCGGCATCGAAGCCCTCCAGGCCTGGCCCGAGCTGGTGGAGACGCGCTTCTCCAACTATCCCCTGCTCTTCGTGTGCCCCAGCGAGGAGCGCGATGTGCGCATCACCATCAGCCAGGTCCACACCCACAAGATCCGCGGCGCGGACATCCTGCTCATCGCGGAGAAGAACCCCGAGCTGGCGCTCGCGGTCGCCGGCAAACCCATGGGCCAGGAGCGCTACTGGTCGAAGTACATCGAGGTGCCCTTCAGCGGCGATCCCAACCTCTTCGTCTTCGCAGCCTCCGTCGCCCTGCAGCGCCTGGCCTTCCGCATGTCGGTGCTGAAGATGGAATACCTGGACCGCCTGACGGTGGCGGATCACGGCGTCCACCCGGATGCCCCCAAGAATGTCTCCAAGTCCATCACGGTAGATTAAAAATAATGAAATCAATTGTTTGAATACGAGTTTGAAATTATTTAGGAAAACATGACCTTTTTAGTCAAGATGTGATTCCCCTCACGGCCCAGAGGCCTCATCTTGGATGCCGGGGTGGTCCCCACCAAGGAGCCGGCATGAACGTGGAACTGAACACTAAGGTGGGCGAGCTGGTGATGGCCCGGCCCGAAACCATGCGCTACTTCGAGCGCCTGGGTATTGACTACTGCTGCGGCGGCCACCGCAGCCTCGAGGAGGCCTGCCGGGTGGCGAACCAGGCCCCGGCCGAGGTCCTGAAGAATCTGGAGGCCCTGGAACCCTTCCAGGCGGGCATCCCCTCCCCCCGCGACTGGGCCCAGGCCCCCCTCGCGGATCTCACCCAGCACATCGTGGCCACCCACCACGACTACCTTCGCGAGGAGATGCCCCGGCTGGAGTTCCTGCTTGAGAAGGTGCTCCGGGCCCACGGCGAGCGGCATCCCGAGCTGGCGCGCGTAGGTGAGCTCTACCGGGCCCTGGTGGCCGACCTCACGCCGCACATGATGAAGGAAGAGCAGATCCTCTTCCCTTTCATCGGCCAGTTGGAGCAGGGCCTGTCGGGATCATCCTGCTTCGGCACCGTGCAGAGCCCCATCCGCGTGATGGAGCTGGAGCACGAGGCCGTGGGCGCTCTGCTCGTGGAGCTGCGCGAGCTCACCGGCGCCTACACCGTGCCCGAGGACGGCTGCGCCACCTTCCGCGCCCTGTATGACGGGTTCCAGACCCTGGAAGAGGACCTGCACCTGCACATCTACCTGGAGAACCAGATCCTCCACCCCCGCGCCGTGGCCCTGGAGTCCAGCGTCCAGGCCTGATCCGGCAGCACCGGTATCAGTGTGTGTCCTCGAGACTCCACCGGTCCGTGCAGCCATGGCTTTCGACCACCTGGTGCGCCCTCCGCAGGCGGAGGGTGTGCTGGACGGTCTGCATGATGGTGAAGAGCTGGTCGCGGATGCCCAGCCGTGCCAGATCGGCCATGGTGAACCAGGTGACGCCGTCGTGGTCCTTTCGCGCGGCGTGGTCGGCCAGGATCTGCTCGGTGATGCCCACGGGAAACCTCCAAACTGCTAGCTTGAATAGCACGGAGGGGCGTCGTGGCCAAGTGGCGGAACACAGGAGGGGGCGCGGTCGTGATGGCCGCCTGGGGCATGCTCCTGGTGCCGGCTGTCGTGATCGGCATCCTGCTGGCTGTCCCCTTCCTGGGGCGGAGGCGCGCCTTCTTCACCATCGGGCCGATGTACGCCCGGGGCATGGCCTGGTTCTGCCACATCCCCTTCGCCCTCAAGGGATGGGAACGTCTGCCGGAGGCCATCCGGGAGGGACGCCAGCCCGTCATCTTCATGTCCAACCATGAAAGCCAGATGGACCCGCCGGTCCTGATCGGCGCCCTGCCGATCCCGGCGGTCTACATCGCCAAGAAGGAAGTGAAATACCTGCCCTTCGTCGGCTGGGCCGCCTGGGTCGCGGGCGCCATCTTCATCGACCGGGGCGATCGGGAGCGGGCCATCCAGAGCATCCGCGAGGCCGCTGCCGAGATCCGGGGCGGCAAGAGTGTGGTGATCTTCCCAGAAGGCACCCGCAGCCGCACCGGCGGAATGCTGCCCTTCAAGAAAGGGGGCTTTGCCTTGGCCCTGGATGCGGGTGTGCCCATCGTGCCCATGGCCACCATCGGGGGCCGTGAGGTGCTCCCCCCGGGAAGCCTCCGCATCCGCCCGGGCCAGTACCTGGTGGTGGTGGGCGAGCCCGTGGATCCCGCCGCCCACGCGGACCGGGAGTCGCTGATGGCCGACGTCCGCAGCCGCATTGAGACGCTCGTGGTCGAGGCGCGCGGCGCCAGCTAGGGTCTGTTTTCAAAGTGGATGCGAGCCGCGACGCCGTCCAGCCGCGCGCATGGCCAGGCGGCGACCGAAGGGCGATGCGGGACATCGTTCAAGGTCGCCAACGCAGCCAGGGGTGCGGCTGGGCGACGTCCCCCTCTCCCTATCGCAGGCCCCGCCTGGGGCCTGCTCCTGCTCGGCGGATCGCCGAGCAGAGGGCGGAACCGGCAAGGGGCGGCGCTCGGCGCGGGGCTGCGTCAAGCTCCTCGTCGATAGTGCCGCTATCGCCTTCGTCGCTTTCCTGGCCTCGCTTGGGCGGCGCCCCTTGCGCGGCCACACCCCACTTTGAAAACAGACCCTAGCGGAAGACGGGATCCTGCTGGGCCACGCGGCCTTTGCCTGGATGCAGCCGGTCGGCCAGTTCCACCAGGCCCCGGGCCTCGGCAGCGCCCCCCAGCTTCGCGGCCATGCGGGCCATGAAGTAGAGGTTCACGGAGATGACTCGCCGCTCGTTGTGTTTCTTGGCGGCAAGGTCCGAGGCCAGGACCTTCTGCCGGTACCCCTCGAACAGGGTCAGGGTCCCGGCGGCGTCGCCCGCCACGGCCTTCTTCAAGCCCGCCAGGAGAAGGGTGTTGGAGTGGTCGGCAGGCCAAGTGCCCTCTAGTTCGCGCAGGTACGCCTCCGCGGTCCCGAAGTCCTGATGGTCCCAGGCGGCGTAGGCCATGAGGCTGCGCAACACATTGGAACCCGGCACCTCGCGGAGACCCGCCCGCAACCGGGGCTCGGCCTCCGCCGCGCGCCCCATCCACAGCAGGGAGTCCGCAGCAGTGACATAGGCGTACTCGGCAGCGGGGCGCAGGGCGATGGCGCGATCCGCATGCTGGAGGGCCAGCGGCAGCTCTCCTTCGTTCTGCAGCAGCACGCCGTAGCGGTGATGGGCCTGCCAGCCTTCCGGGAACAGCGCCAGCGACTTCTCGAAGTAGCGGCGGGCAGCCTGGTGGTTGTCCTCCCCCTCCAGCCCCGCGAAGACGTCCGCGAGCACGTCGTAGGCCCGATGATCCGCGGGATCAAGGCGCACCGCCTGAAGCGCGGAGCGGCTGGCGCCCTCCAGATCACCCAGGCGGAGCAGGATCGACCCAAGCGCCCGGTAGGCCTGGGAGGCGCTGGGATCCAGGGCGATGGCCGCCTCGGCGGCAACCTTCCCCTTGCGTAGCAACTCCTGGCTTTCCTCGAAGCGCCCCTGGCTGAGAGCCCGGAGGGCACCCAGTTCGGCCAAGCTCCAGGCAAACTCGGCGCGGGCAGGGGCGTAATCCGGCTCGATTTCGATGGCCGAGGCGAGCAGCGAATTGGCCAGCTGGACCGAATCCTGGTTGCCGTTGCCCTCCGTGATGAGCTGCAGTGCCTTGGTATAGAGCTCGCGGGTCCGGGGATTCTTCGCCTGGATCCGGAGGGCGCCGGCATCGCTGCCTAGGCCCATCTCCTGAGGCAGCCGCTGCTGCAGCTCATCCTCAAGTTTCAGCAGGTCCGCTTGGGGGCGGTCGAGCTGGAACTGATGCCGAGTGGCCCCGTGGGCCGTGTCCACCACCCGGACCGTCATGCGGAGCTGGCCGCCGACCACTTGGTAGCTGCCCATGACCAGCAGCTCAGCCTTGAGCTGGCGGCCGAGCTCGCCCAGGGCCTTCGGAGGCCGCCCCGGCGTGTCGCCCAGTTGGGTCATGGCCTCCACCACCCGCAGCCGATCCACGACCAGGAGATCCTCTCGGCGCACCAGGCCGTTGGCCATGGCGTCCGCGAAACTGTTGCTCAGCCAGGCGTGCTCCGCATCCGGCTGCAGCTGCTCCAGGGGCAGGATGGCCACCACCCGGCGGCCCTTGGTGAAATCCTCCCGCGAGGCGCGCCGCGCTTCCCCCAGGCCCGTCGCCAGGGCCCGGCGGATCACAAAGCCGCCGAGGGCCGCCCCCGCGACCAGGACCGCCGCCACGGAAGCCAGGACCCACCAGCGCCTGGGCTTCTGGAGCTGTGCGGCCGACAGGCTGAGGTGGGGCGCGTTGGCGGTGGGATTGTCTTCGGACAGCCCGGCCACCAGGGCCTGCAGGTTGGGAAAACGATCCTTGGCCGCCTTCGCCATCAGGCGGTGGATGGCGTCCTGGAGGGTGCGGGGAAGGTCGGGCCGGAGCTCGGAGAGGGGCTTCGGTTCGTCCCGCGTCACCGCGTAGAGCGTGTCCACCAGGCTGGCCCGGCGGAAGGGATGGGTCGCCGTGGCCAGCTCGTAGAGCACCACGCCCAGACTGAACTGGTCCGACTGGCCCGTGAGCGGCTGGCCATTGGCCTGCTCGGGACTCATGTAGGCCGGGGTGCCCTGGCTGTACCCCGGCGCTGTGGTCTCCACCAGGGTCATGTGATGGGAGGTCTGTCCCAGGGGAAGATCCTCGACACCCCGGCGGGCGATGCCGAAATCCAGGATCTTGAGCTGGCCGTCGTCGGCGAGGAGCATGTTCTCGGGCTTGATGTCGCGGTGGACGATGCCCTTCTGGTGGGCGTGCGACAGGGCCGAGGCCGCCTGCCGCGCCAGGTCCTGCAGGGCGGCCCCGTTGAGGGGCCGGCCCACCAGGGCGCGGAGGGTGTTGCCCTCCACCAGCTCCATGGCGATGTAGGGGGTGCCGTCCACCTCCCCGGCATCGTAGATGTGGGCGATGTTCGGGTGGTTGAGCTGGCAGGCCAGCTTGGCCTCGCCGATGAGCGCCTTCCGGCGCAGGTCGTCCGCGTCCTTGAGGATCTTGAGCGCCACCTCCCGCTCGAGCCGCAGATCCAGGGCTTTCCAGACCTCGCCCATGGCCCCCTCCCCCAGGCGGGCGAGCAGTCGGTAGGAACCGAAGTGGGGCTGGTCGGGGGTCAAGCGTATCCTTCAATGTTCTTTGAAAGTATACCTTTTGGACTATTGAACCGGCGGAGGGTTTAACTTCCGGTAGCTTGACCTGATTCTCGAAATGCCGAGAATCAGGCCGGAGGTGCCCGTGCCCACGCCGGATCTCGAGACCGCCCTCACCGGCGCCCGCCTGGTGGAAGAGGCCGGTGCCCTGCTCACCCTCGGGGAGGACCCCGAGCGCATGGTGGCCCACGCCTTCGAGCGCCTGGGCCAGCTGGTGCCCTACGATCTGGCCACGGTGCTGCTCCGCGAAGGGGATGCGCTCCGGGTTGCCTTCGCCGTGGGGCCCCTGGCCACTCCGCAGCTCTCGGCGGCCCTCATTCCGGTCCGGGGAAACCTGCGTCTGCTGAACGCGCTCAAGGCCCGGTCCAAGCCCGCCACCTTCGAGGAGGACGATCCCGGCGAGGACACCTTCCACGGCCTGCTGGAGATGCCGCACGGCCACAGCTGCCTGGTGGCGCCCCTGCGCAGCCAGGGCGAGACCTTCGGCCTCATGACCCTGGACGCCATGGTCTGCCGCCAGTATCCCGAGAGCGTGCTGCACCATGTGGGCGTCTTCGCCTCGCTGCTGGCGCTGGGGATCAAGCAGGCGGAGCACCTGGTCCGGCTGGCGGAGCGGGAACGCAGCCTGGCCGAAGAGGTCAGCTACTTCCGCGAGGTCCAGCGGCGGGATGTGCTGCAGGAACCCCTGCGGGCCGAGAGCCCCGCCATGCGCGCCATCCTGGACCAGCTGCGGCAGGTGGCCGCCACGGTGGCGACGGTGCTCATCACAGGGGAGACCGGGACCGGCAAGGAGAAGGTGGCCCAGACCCTCCACCATCTCTCGCCCCGCCGCGAGAAACCCTTCATCAAGGTGAACTGCAGCGCCCTGCCCGCCACGCTCATCGAATCCGAGCTCTTCGGCCACGTGAAGGGCGCCTTCAGCGGCGCGGCCTCGGCCCGTAAAGGAAGATTCGAGCTGGCAGACGGCGGCACCCTCTTCCTGGACGAGATCGGCGACCTGCCCCTGGACCTCCAGCCCAAGCTGCTGCGCGCCATCCAGGAGAAGGAGATCGATCCCCTGGGCGCCGAGAAATCCCGCAAGGTGGATGTGCGCCTCGTGGCCGCCACCCACACGGACCTGCGGCGGGCCGTGGCCGAGGGGCGGTTCCGCGAGGACCTCTTCTACCGGCTCAGTGTCTTCCCCATCCACCTCCCACCCCTGCGGGAGCGGCCCGATGACATCCCCGCTCTGGCCGAGGCATTCCTCGATCGCTTCGCCCGGGACAACCGCCGCCCGCCCATCCACCTGCCCGGCTCTGTGCGCGAACAGCTGGAGGCCTACCCCTGGCCCGGCAATGTGCGCGAACTGCACAACGTGCTGGAGCGGGCCGCCATTCTCTCGGCGGGCCGAGAACTGCGCCTGCCTCCCGGAGCCCTCCCGGCTCGCGGAAGCGGTGAGCGGACCGCGCGCCCCCTCACCTGGGAGGCCCAGGAGCGCGCCTACCTGGAGCGCCTGCTCCACCACACCCGCGGCAAGATCGCCGGAGCGGCTGGCGCGGCCACCCTGGCCGGCCTGGCCCCTTCCACCCTGCTCTCGCGCCTGGAAAAGCTGGGACTGGCGCCGAAGGACTTCCGCGAAGCGTGATAGGTTTGAGCGCATTCCCGGAGCGACGGATGAGCGAGACCACCGGCCCCAACGACGCCCTGCCCCCGATCATCCCGCTGGACGAGCCGCCCTCCCTGCCGCCCCCGGCCTTCGCCCCACGGCCGCCGGAAGCACCGCTCCTCCGCCCAATCCCCTTCGAGGACATCGAGGCCATTCCCGGCTTCTGGGCCCGGATCGGTGCCATGTTCCGGCTGGTCTTCAGCAACCCGCTGGAACTCTTCGACCGGGTGCCCGCCACGGAAGGCCTCGGCGCGCCCTGGCGCTTCCTGCTGCTGCTGTCGATCCCCGTCTTCCTCATCATGGCCCTGCTCTTCTTCTTCGTGGGCATGGGCATCATGCTGGCGGCCCTGGAGCAGACCGGCAAAGGCGACAGCAAGGCCATCGTCGCCGTCATGCCCCTCATCTTCGGCGTCCTCCTGCTGCTGATGCCGCTCTTCGCCTTCCTGGGCATGGTCATCGGCGGGATGTTCAGCCACTTCTTCCTGTGGATGTGGGGCGGACTCAGGCCGGGGGCCGGCATGAACCAGACAGTCCGCGCCTACGGCTACGCCTCGGCCTTCATTCAGCTCGGCGCCTTGATCCCCTACCTGGGCTTCCTGATCCAGATCGCGGGCATGGTGGTCGTCGGCATGGGGCTGGCCCGCATGCACAAGACCGACACCTGGCGCGGCGTCTGCGCCGTGCTGACCCCCATCTTCCTCCTCTGCTGCTGCGCCGTTATCGGCATCTTCGCCGCCCTGGCTCTTCCAGCCTTCATGGCTGCGAGGCACTGACCTCCAACCAAGCCAGCACAGCCACCCGCGCCGCCGCCGGTTCCAGCACGCGGTGGATCGCACCCGCGGCCAGGGCTCCAGGCGCATCCCAGGTCTCGAAGTGCCGGAAGAGACGATCCGCGCCTGTCTGGCCCAGGATCTCAGGCAGGCGCACGGTGCCGCCGAAGCCTGTGAGGATGCCGTGTTTCGCTGCAGGGTGAGCCAAGCGCAGGCCGCCCTTGCCCGTGATGGGATCCGCCGCCACGGCCCAGCGCTCCTGGCCGTGCAGGGCCAGATCACAGCCGCCGCCCATGGCCACGCCCGAGATCAGCGTGAGGGTGCGCCAGCCGGGCCAGAGCAGGTGCCCCATCACGAGCTGGCCCCGCCGGGAGAAGGGCTCCGCCGACACGGAATCCAGGGCCCCCACCTCGTGCAGGTCCGCGCCCGCCGAGAAGTGATGGCCCCGGCCCGTCATCCAGCCCGCGCTGCTGAGGGCCACCCGCCGCACACCGGCGCCGCGCAGCTCGATGAACAGGCGGTCCAGCGCCACCAGCAGGTCGCTGTGGAGACGGTTGAGGCCATCGCCCGAGCGCAGCCCGATCCAGGCCCAGTCCGCCCCGCGCGACAGGTCCAGGGAAGAGCGTCCTTCGTACCAGGCCATCGGTGTCATGCCAGTCCCAGCCTTGCGAAGGCCGTCGCCAGCGGCTCGTGGTCGGGATCCCAGGTGGGCGCACCGGGCAGCTGGTTCCGGAACCAGGTGGCCTGGCGCTTGGCGTAGGCCTGGGTCTCCTGCACCACGGCGGCCTGGATGGCTGCGGGATCGCCCCCCGCCAGCCAGGCCGCATAGCCCAGGGGCCGCAGCGCCCCCAGGTCCGCGGCATGGCCTCCAGCCACCAGGCTCCGGGCCTCCTTCGGCCACCCCGCGCGCACCTGGGCCGCCACCCGGGCCGCCACGCGCTCCCGCTGGCGCTCACGGCCGGGCGAGACCACCAGGACCCGCCAGCCCCCGGGAATGCCCGTGTCCGGGCCGGACAGGAAGGTCGAAGGGGCCTGCCCCGAACCCAGGTGCAGGGCCAGGGCCCGCTGGATGCGGGCGCTGTCGTTGGGATGCAGAGCCGCGGCCCGGGCCGGATCCACCGCGGCCAGGTAGCGGTGCAGGACAGGCGCACCCAGGACTGGACTCCAGCGCCGCACACGCTCCACCAGGGCCGGAGGCACCTCCGGCAGATCGCTGAGCTGATCCCAGATGCCCCGCAAGTAGAGCCCCGATCCTGTCACCAGCACGGCCTCGCGGCAGGTCGAGAGCCGTTCCCGCACCCAGACGCCAAAGGCCGCGGGATTGGGGCGGGCCGAGAGGGGCAATTCCCCGTAGCCCAGGTGGGGTACCCCGCCCCGTTCGGTGGCATCCGGCTGGCCCGTGCCGATGGCGAGGCCTGCGATGGCTTGGTAGGGGTCCCCGTTCACGACGGTGCCCCCCACCCGGCGGGCCACGGCCACGGCCACGGCGGACTTGCCGGAGGCCGTGGGTCCGAGGATCGCGATGGGCATGGGTTAGAAGCTATCAGCTGTCAGCTGTCGGCTGTCAGCGAAAGCAGGGCTCGCAGTTGATAGCCAATGGCTGGCGGATGACAGCCCCTGCCCCGGGAACCTCAACCCCCGTGGCCTCATTCCAAAGCCATGCGCGCCCTGCTCTGCTTTTGCCTCGCCTCCGGCCTGATGGCTGGGGATGCGTCCCGTCCCGAGGCGCTGGAACCCGGGAAGGATCGCGCCTTCCTGTCCCGGATCATGGGAAACAACGAAGGCGGCACCAAGCCCTGGCGCACCTACACCCCCCCGGCGGACTCCGCCTCGGCGGTGGTGGAGGTCGTCGGCGAGCTCACCAAGGAAGAGCTGCGCCAGGTGGCCTTCCAGGAGTTCATCGTCTGGTTCCGCCAGGATCTCCGGCGTTTCCTCCGCACCATCGGTGGCGCGGGGCCCGAACCTGCGAGCCTGGCCTCGGCCACCCTGCCCGTGGATCGCTTCGGCGGCAACCCCGTGCCCCGGAACGTGCCCCTGGCGCGGGGCAACTTCTAGATCTACTCCATCAGCCGCGGCAGCAGCAGCGCGGCCTGGTCGCGGGCCAGGCGGGCGGCCTCCAGGGCGTTCCGGGCGGCGTCCTCGGGGGACTGGTGGGGCGTGAGCAGGGCCTCCAGCTGACCGCGCAGCCGGGCGGTCTCGCCCTCGGGATCCGGCAGATGGCGCCGGGCGGCCGTCTCGAAGACCACCAGGAAGCACTGGATGGCATCGCAGGCGGCAGTCACGATGGCCGCGCTGTTCCGGCGGTCGATGTCCAGGGCCAGGGCCGCCGCCAGGAGGCGCAAACCGTCCTCGAAGCGTCCCTGGGAGGCGTTTGAGGGCCCGGAGCCGTTCATGACGGGCTGCCCTCGGCCCCAGAGGGCCAGTGGGCGCCGGAGCGCCCGGAAAGCTGCCCGGACGGATCGAAGCGCCATTCGGTGAAGCGCGCCGAGCCGTCCTGGCGCAGGGCGACGATCGTCGTACACCGGGTTCCGTAGGCCGGGCTGACGATGAACGCCGGTGACAGCATGCGCTCCAGCTCGAGCCCCACGCCGGTATCGGGCAGGTCCGCATCGGCAGCGGGCGCCCGGTCCGCCAGGGCGGTGAGAAGAGGCGCTTCATCATCATCACCCACGGCGACCCAGGCCGCCATCGCACGCCGGAGCTTTTCCGTCTTGGGCCAGGGCGTGTCCAGGTCCGCGTTCGAGACGACGTGCACCCCCGGAGGCACCTCTCGCGACACGAACCGCGGGTGGTTGTTCAGGTAGCGCAGGTCCGCCCCGTCCCACAGCAGCAGGTTGAAGCCGGCGAAGGCCAGCGCCCGGTCCGCGACCCCGTCCGAGAAAGCCCGCGCCGGCTCGTCCCCCCGCACGAAGGAGGACACCAGCCTGCCCCGCGAAGGCGCGGCCGGATCCGGAACCACCATGCGCCGCACGTTGGTCACACAGGCCAGCCGGCCCCGCTTCGACAGGGCGAGCCAGCTTCCGCCCTGGGACAGATCGCGCCCTCCGAATACCTCGGGGGCCTCCTCCCAGGCCCCGGCCGGCGCGGTGGGACGCGTGTGGTACTCATCGCGGTTGGCGGCGATGACGAGTTCGAATTCCGGATGGGCGCGGTAGGCCAACGCGATGAGGCACATGGCTCATGATAAGCGCCGCAGCGTTCTCAGCCCTTCCCTTCCGGCACCACCGGATAGTCGCCGGTGAAACAGGCGTAGCAGTACCCCTGGCCGTCGTCGCCCATGCAGGCTTCGAGATCCTTCAGGTCGAGGTAGCCGAGGCTGTCGGCCTCGACAAAGGCCTCGATCTCCTTCAGCGACATGTACGAGGCGATGAGGTGCTGCCGCCGCGGGGTGTCGATGCCGTAGAAGCAGGAGTGCGTGGTGGGGGGGCAGGCGATGCGCATGTGCACCTCCTTGGCCCCAGCCTCGCGGACCATCTGCACGATCTTCTTGCTGGTGGTGCCCCGTACGATGCTGTCGTCCACGAGCACCACGCGCTTGCCCGCCAGCAGGTGGCGCACGGGATTCAGCTTCACCTTCACGCCGAAGCTGCGGATGTTCTGCTTGGGCTCGATGAAGGTCCGGCCCACATAGTGGTTGCGGATGATGCCGAAGTCGAAGGGGATGCCGGACTGTTCGGAGTAGCCGAGGGCCGCGCTCACGCCGCTGTCAGGCACGGGCACGATGAGATCCGCCTCCACGGGGTGGCGCAGAGCCAGGCGCCGCCCCATCTCGCGGCGGGCCACCATGACGCTCTTGCCGTAGACCAGGGAATCGGGCCGGGCGAAGTAGATGTGCTCGAAGACGCAGGGCTTCGGCTGCACCAAGGGCAGGGGGAAGAGGGACCGCAGCACGCCACCATCCCGGGGCACCACCACCATCTCGCCGGGGGCCACATCGCGGATGTAGGCCGCGCCCACCAGGTCGAAGGCACAGGTCTCGGAGCTGAACACGGTGGTGCCGTTCATGTGGCCCATGGCCAGGGGCCGGAAGCCGTGGGGATCCCGGGCGGCGATGAGGGTGTGCTCGGTGAGGATGAGCAGGGAATAGGCGCCTTCGGCCTGGCGCAGGGCGGTGACCACCGCATCCTCCAGGGTGTCCACCTGGGCCCGGTTGATGAGGGCCAGCAGCACTTCGGAATCCGAGGGGCTGGTGAAGGTGTGGCCATCCGCGATCAGGGCGGCGCGCAGGGTCTCGGTGTTGGTGAGGTTCCCGTTGTGGCAGAGGGCCACCTGGCCGAACCGGCCATGGATGAGGAAGGGGTGGGCCGCGGAGGCCACGTTGCCGCCGGTGGTGGAGTACCGCGTGTGGCCGATGGCGGCGTCACCGGGCAGGCCGTCCAGGACGGTCTCGGAGAACACATCCGCCACGTAGCCCAGGGCCTTGTGGAGGTGGAGCCCTTCAGCGTCACCGGAGCAGATGCCGGCGGCCTCCTGGCCACGGTGCTGGAGGGCGTAGAGGCCCAGATAGGTCTGCCGTGACGCTTCCGCCTGGGGGCAGATCCCGAACACCCCGCATTCGTCCCTGAACGGCATGATCCCTCCGAGCCTTTCAGGATAAACCCTGGCAGCCCCAACCCCCAGCTTTGATGCTGAAATCCACCGCCCTCAGCCGGATGCGCACGGCTAGCGAACCGTGGTGCCGTCGTCGGGATCCTTGCGGGCCTCCTGGGCCCAGGCGCGCAGCGTGCTGAGCAGCACCGTCCCGTCCTCGGCCGGAGCCAGGGAACCGGTGCCATCCAGGCTTTCGAGGTGCAGCTCGATCCGGGCCAGGTCGCCCCGCTCGAAGCGGGCGCTGAGGTCGCAGAGGGCCAGCAGGCCCGGCGCCACCTCCACCAGAACCGTGGAGGCGTGCAGCCCGCTGGGCAGTTCCAGGCTCCACACCGGCACGCTCCGGGTGCCGAAGCGCAGAGCGATGGGCTCGGCGCGGGTCTGGGGCGAAGGGCCCGCCAGGTACAGCAGCCGTTCCGCCCGGCCCAGCAGGAGGGCCTGGGAGTAGGGGGTCCCCTGGGTGCGGTCCGCCTCGAGCCGCCAGCCGCCCATGCGGGGCTTCTTCACCCGGTTGTGGCTCGTGGTGCCCTCAGTGGCCACCAGGCGGAACCGCGTCTCCATGGGCGAAGCCTCGCCCCGCATCCACATCTGCATGCGGTACCGCAGACCTTCCTGCGCCGCCAGGGGAAGGGAAAGAACCAGAAGGAACGCCAATCGGATCAAGGAGCCACCATCCACACCTTCGAGGATGCCATCTCATGCGATCCTAGGCCATGCCGCTCTGCTTCGACCTCGACGGGACCCTGGGCCATTTCAGTTCCGGATTCGTGCTGCTGCGGGAGGCCCTGGGCGAGCTCTGGGGCGCCGCGCCCACCGCGGAGGATCTCGGCCGCTGCCTGGGTTCCACGGACTGGGAGATCGTGGATGAGCTGCACCGCCTGCGCTTCGGCTCCGGGCTCGACGAGGCCGGCTACGAGGCCTACCAGGCCGCCTGCGTGGATCGTTTCCGGTCGGTCTTCGCGCCGGGGTGCCGGGAGGCCGTGGCCTATGCGGGCATCATCGACGCCCTGCACCGGCTGGCGGACCGCCACCGCGTCTGGCTGGTCTCGGGCAACGCCCCGGAGCTCCTGGCCTTCAAGGCCGACCTCCTGGGCATCGATCCGGCCATCCCCCAGCTGGGCTCCCTGCCCCGCCACGATCGCGCGGATCTGCTGCGCCGGGCCCTCGAGAGCTGCCCGGGGCCCCACCTCTACGTGGGGGACCGCCCCCACGACCTGGCCGCCGCCCGGGCCGCGGGCCTGCCCTTCCTGGGCGTGGGCGAGGCCGTGCCGGGGGATCATCCCAGCCTGCCTACCGATGCCGCGCCGGAGCAGGTGGTGGCCTTCGTGACCGCCCTGGTGGGGGCCTGAGGCCTCCACCCTCACCCTGGAAAACCCTGACGCCCAGCCTGCAACCGGGGCCGGGGACGGCCATGTCAGCGGCCCTTCAGGGCCTCGTCCAGCGCCCGCTTCGCCATGCCTTCCCCGTAGCCGGCCCAGCTCTTCAGCACCCGGCCTTCGCGGTCGATGATGAAGGTGGTGGGGATCCCGCGGATCTCCCCGAAGGGATCCAGGCCCCCCGCCCCGTCCGGAACGTAGGCCGTGAGGCCCAGCTGAGGGTTCTTCGCCAGGAAGGGTTTCACATCCCCCCAGCCGCCCCGGTCCACGGAAATGGGCAGGACCACGTAGTGGTCGCCACCGGCCTTCTGGAGGTCCGCCACTTCAGGCAGGGATTTGCGGCAGGGCGGACACCAGGTGGCCCACACGTCCACCAGCACCACCTTGCCCTTGAAGTCCGCCAGGGTATGCCGGGCCCCCTCCGCGTCGCGGAAGGCCACGTGGCTCACGTTCGCGCCCTTGGAGACGCCATCGCTGCCCCCGCCGGACAGGCCCCGGATGCCCACGAATCCCGCCAGCAGCAGACCGCCGCCCACCAGGACGGCTGCGCCGACCGTGCGCCAGCGGGATTCCGGAACGTAGGCATCAGACATGGGGGCTCCCGGTTTCCTCGGGTAACGCATGCATTGCCCGAGATCGATGGTCAGTCTCCAGGTTAATGCCCGGGCCGGCCGCTTCATACTGGTGGGATGCCTCTCATCTCCGCCCCCGCCCTCCGCGACCGCCTCGCTTCGATCCGCCTCCTGGACGCCCGCCAGGACCCAGCTGACTATGCTTCGGGCCATCTTCCGGGTGCGCTCCACGCGGACCTGAACCGCCACCTCAGCACGGCCTCGGACCCTGGCCACGATCCGGCCCGGGGCGGGCGCCACCCCCTGCCGCCCCTGGATCGCTTCGCCGCTCAGGTGGGCGCGTGGGGCATCGATCCAGACACGGAAGTCGTGGTTTGCGACGCCGCCGGCGGAAGCAATGCCGCGGCCCGGCTCTGGTGGATGCTGCGGGCCCTGGGGCACGAACATGTCTCCGTGCTCGATGGCGGACTCCAGGCCGCGCTTGGAGCCGGAATGACCATGACGATCGAATCCGTGCCCGTCCCGCCGCTCCCGCCCTATCCGGCGAGCCGCTGGCGGCTGCCCCTCGTGGACGCGGAGGCGGTGGACGCCCTGCGCCTCGATCCCAGCCGGAAGCTGCTGGACGCGCGCTCCCCCGAGCGGTGGCGTGGCGAAAACGAGACCCTCGACCCCATCCCCGGCCACATCCCAGGCTCTGTGAACCTGTACTGGGCTGAGAACCTGGGCCCCGACGGCCGCTTCAAATCCCCGGAGGCCCTGCGGGCCCAGTACGAGGCGTTGCTGGACGGGACTCCCCCGGAGCGCCTGGCCGTCCACTGCGGCAGCGGCGTCACCGCCTGCCATGCCCTGCTGGCCCTGGAAGTGGCGGGCCTCCCCGGCGCATCCCTCTACGTCGGCAGCTGGAGCGAGTGGTGCCGGAGCGGGCGCCCGCGGGCGGCTCGCCAGGCATGAACCCCTGGCGCGGCCTCCGCGGCCTCCCCCGTGAAGTCTGGCTGGTCTGCGCCAGCACGCTGGTGAACCGCCTGGGCACCATGGCCCTGCCCTTCCTCATGCTCTACCTCACCCAGGGCCGCGGCTGGACGCCGGAAGAAGCCGGCTTCGGCATGATGGTCTACGGGGCCGGGGCGCTGACGGCAGGCCCCTTTTCGGGCCGGCTGACGGACCGGCTGGGCCATGTCCAGGTGCTGAAGGCCAGCCTCTGGATCTCCGGCGCGCTGCTGATGGCGCTGCCCTTCGCCCACTCGCGGCCCCTGCTGTTCGCGCTCATCTTCCTGTGGGCGGCCTTCACCCAGGCCTTCTGGCCCAGCGCCATGGCCCTGCTGGCGGACCTCGCCCCGCCGGAGCAGCGCAAGGCGGTCTACGCCCTGCACCGCCTCTCGGTCAACCTGGGCATGGCCGTGGGCCCGGCCCTGGGGGGCGTCATCGCCCACCACAGCTACACCTGGGTGTTCTGGACCGACGGCCTCAGCACCCTGGCCGGCGCCGTCCTGCTGGGCCTGCTCCTGAAAGCGCGGCCGCGGCCCGCCGCCCCCCATGGCCATGCGCCGGGCGCGAGCCCCTGGCGGGATCGCCGCCTGGCCTTCCTGCTGCTGCCCTTCATCCCCATGCTGATGGTGTTCTTCCAGATCGAAGGCACGCTGCCACTGTGGGTGGTGCGCGACCTGGGCCTGGGCAGCCGCTTCTACGGCCTGCTGTTCACGGTGAACACCCTGCTCATCGTGGCCCTGGAGGTGGCCCTCAACCTGGCCATGGCGCGCTGGCCCCACGGCCGCCAGCTCTTCGCGGGCTCGCTGTGCCTCGCCCTCGGCTTCGGCCTCACCGCCTGGGCCACGGGGCCCACCACGCTGATCCTCACCACCATGATCTGGACCTTCGGCGAGATGACCCTCTTCCCGGCCATGAGCGATGCCGTGGCCACGCTGGCGCCTGTGGACCGGCGCGGCGAGTACATGGGGCTGCTCTCCCTCTGCTTCGCCATCGGACTGGCCCTGGGCCCCTGGCTGGGCGTGCTGGCCTACGCGAAGGCCGGGCCGCGCACCCTGTGGATCTCCACCTTCGTGGTCTCCCTGGGCGCGGGGCTGATGCTCGCGAGGTTCCGGACGCCGGCGGCGGCTCCCCGAACCGGACCCTGAGCCGCACGCTCACGTCAGGGCGTCTGTGGACTTCATGCGCTGGCGCAGGACGTACTTCTGGATCTTGCCGGTGGAGGTCTTGGGGATGGGGCCGAACACCACCATGGGCGGCACCTTGAAGCGCGCCAGGTGGGCCCGGCAGTGGGCGATGATGTCCTCCTCCTTCGTCGTGGCACCCTCCTTGAGCTCGATGAAGGCGCAGGGTACCTCGCCCCACTTGGGATCGGGCTTGGCCACGATGGCGGCTACCAGCACGTCGGGATGGCGGTAGAGCACGTCCTCCACCTCCAGCGAGGAGATGTTCTCGCCGCCGGAGATGATGATGTCCTTGCTGCGATCCTTGATCTTCACGTAGCCGTCGGGCTCCAGCACCGCCAGGTCCCCGGTGTGGAACCAGCCGCCGGCGAAGGCCTCCGCCGTGGCCGCGGGGTTCTTGAGGTAGCCCTTCATGACGATGTTGCCGCGGAACATGATCTCGCCCATGGTCTGGCCGTCGGCGGGCACGGGCTGCATGGTGGCCGGTTCCATCACCGTCATGGCCTCCTGCATGAGGTACGGGATGCCCTGGCGCCCGTTCAGGCGGGCGCGCTCCCCGAGGGACAGGTCGTTCCACTCCTCGCGCTTCACGCAGACCCCGGCGGGGCCGTAGGTTTCCGTGAGGCCGTAGACGTGGGTGATGCTGACGCCCAGCTTCTCCATGCCCTCGATGATGGCGGCCGGCGGCGCGGCCCCGGCCACGGCGGCGGACACCGGATGGCCCAGTCCCTCGGGGATGAGGTGGGCCGAGTTGATAAGCATGCCGTGGACCACGGGGGCGCCGCAGAAGTGGGTCACGCCGTGGCGTTGGATCAGGTCGAAGATGGCCTTGGGTTCCACCTGCCGCAGGCAGACATTGACGCCGGAGAGGGCGGCCACGGTCCAGGGGAAGCACCAGCCGTTGCAGTGGAACATGGGCAGGGTCCACAAGTAGACCGAGTGCGGCGGCATGTTCCAGCTGAGGACGTTGGCCACGGCGTTGAGGTAGGCACCCCGGTGGTGGTAGACCACGCCCTTGGGGTTGCCCGTGGTGCCCGAGGTGTAGTTGAGGGAGATGGCGTCCCACTCGTCCGCCGGCAGCTGCCAGACGAAGTCCGGATCGCCCTCCCGGAGGAGCTGCTCGTACTCGATGGAGCCCAGCAGGTCGCCCTTGGCGGCGGGGTCATCCACGTCCACCACCAGGATCTCCTGGCCCTCGATCAACTCCAGGGCGCGGCGGATGGTGGGGGCGAAGTCCCGGTCCGTCAGCAGCACCTTGGCCTCGCCGTGCTTGAGCATGAAGGCGATGGACTCCGCGTCCAGGCGGGTGTTGAGGGTGTTCAGCACGGCCCCGGCCATGGGGACGCCGAAGTGGGCCTCGAACATGGCGGGCACGTTGGGCAGCATGGCCGCCACGGTGTCTCCGGGCGCCACGCCGCGGTGGATCAGCGCCGAGGCCAAGCGGCGGCAGCGGGCGTAGGTCTCGCCCCAGGTGATCGCCCGGTCGCCATGGACGATGGCCTTCTTGCGCGGGAAGACCATGGCGGCGCGCTCCATGAAGGTGAGCGGCGACAGCTGGACATGGTTGGCCTGGTTCTTGTCTAGACCCGTGGCGAAGGGACTGCGGCCCATGGACATCCTCCCGGAAGGCAGGTCGTGGTGATGGTGTACGGAGATCTGCCCCCAGGCTACTCCCGGCCCGGGACCACCACAGCGCCATCAGTCACAACTCCAGACTGCCTCCGAATGAAGAAATCGTTTCTGCATCAAGAAAAACAAGGCCATATCAAATTTCATAACCTGTTTTTGAAAAGGAACATCAAGGTCCTGACAGCCCCTTGACCTTGGGTACTACGGAGCGTATGTAGAGACAGGTAACACCGTGAAGTGTCGAGGTAGCCAGGATGGCGTCGGACGCACTGGTCGGGAAATCGGTCTCGCACTACCGGATTACCCGCCTGCTGGGTTCCGGGGGGATGGGCCTCGTCTACGAAGCGGAGGACACCCAGCTCGGCCGCCATGTGGCGGTGAAGGTCCTATCCGAGGAACTGCAGCGCGACCCGTCGGTATTGGAACGCTTCCAGCGCGAAGCCCGCGCGGCCTCGGCCCTGAACCATCCCGGCATCTGCACCGTGCACTCGATCGAGCAGCACGATGGGCAGCACCTCATCGTCATGGAGCTGTTGGAGGGCCAGACCCTTGCCAAGCGGATCGGCCACCAGGCCCTGGACCTCCCCGAGATCCTCGATCTCGGCATCCAGATCGCCGATGCCCTTGAATCGGCGCATGCAAAGGGGATCGTCCATCGCGACCTGAAACCCGCGAACCTCATCCTCAACTCCCGGGGGCAGATCAAGATCCTCGACTTCGGACTGGCGAAGATCTCTGCCATGGCGGACAACCCCGACTCCCGCCTCGAGACCTCGCTGGATCGCGGCGACCTCACCGTCGCCGGGATGGTGCTCGGGACCGTGCATTACATGTCACCGGAGCAGGCGCGAGGGCTGCCGACGGACGCCCGCACCGACCTGTTCTCCCTGGGTTCGGTGCTCTACCAGATGGCCACCGGCCTGCTGCCGTTCCAGGGGGATACCCAGGCGGTGATATTCGACGCCATCCTCAACCGGGACCCGCGTCCACTGACCGAAGTGAACCCGGCGATGCCAAGCGCCCTGGGCCAGATCCTCGAAAAGGCGCTCGAGAAGGACCGCAGCCTCCGCTGCCAGACCGCGACCGAACTGAAGACCGACCTGCTTCGCCTGAGGCGGGATTTCGATTCAGGCCAGCGGCGCGAGGCCGAGCTGTCCGACTCGAAAGGCAAGTCCGAGCAGCCGGCCGTGCGTTCCGTCGCGGTCCTCTACTTCGAGAACCTCTCCGGGGTGAAGGAGGACGAATACTTCCGGGACGGGGTCACCGAGGACATCATCACCGAACTCTCGAAGATCCAGGGCATGCATGTCTTCTCCCGTCCGACGGTGCTCGCCTACCGCGACAAGCCGGTGACGCCGGGGCAGATCGGCCAGCAGCTCCGGGCGACCTACGTCCTTACGGGCAGCGTGCGCCGGTCCGGCAACCGGCTGCGGATCACCGCGCAGCTCGTCGACACCCAGACCGACTTCCCGCTCTGGTCGGAGCGCTTCGACCGCGAGATGCAGGACGTGTTCGAAGTGCAGGACGAGATCGCCCGGAAGATCGCCGAGGCGCTCCGCATCAAGCTCACCGCCCAGGAGAAGGAGGCCCTAGCGGCGAAGCCCACCGAGAGCCTGCCGGCCTACGACCACTACCTGCGCGGCCGGAGCTACGCGCGCCGCCTCACCCGGCAGGATCTCGAGTTCGCGCTGCAGATGTTCAACGACGCCGTGGGCCAGGATCCCGATTTCGCGCTTGCCCACGCAGCCATCGCCAACGTGTGCGCCTACTTCTTCTGCCACTACGATCGGGAACCGGCCTGGATCGACCGCGCCCGGGCGGCCTCGGAAAAGGCCGTGGCGCTGCGCCCCGATGTGCCGGAGGTCATGGTGGCCCAGGCCTGGATCCTCTACTCGCGCGGCGAGTACCTGGACGCGGCCCGCATCCTGCGCTCCGTGATCACGCGGAAGCGCGACTGCGAGGGAGCCTTCTATCTGCTCCTGCGCTGCCTCTTCGCCTTCGGCCAGCACCAGGAGGTCGCCACCCTCGCGGAGGAGGCCATCGAGGCCAGCGGCACCGACTACAACGTCTACGTGCCGATCCTGAATTCGCTCGGCGCCCTGGCCAAGAAGGAGTCGAAACGGAACATCGTCCTGCGGGCGATCCAGGCCCTGGAGGCCCACATCCGCGAAGTCCCCGAGGATGCGCGGGCCCGCAGCCTCCTCGCGTCCTATTACGCCGAAGTGGGGCGCATCGAGGACTCGAAGCGGGAAGCCACCATGGCCATGACCCTGCGTCCGAACGAATCGATCATCCTCTATAACGCGGCCTGCACCTTCTGCAGCCTCAACCAGAGAAGCGATGCGATCGACGCGCTCTCGAAGGCCTGGCGCGCCGGGTTCCGCGATACGGACTGGGTCCGGGGCGACCCCGACCTCGCCATCCTCCACGACGACCCGGAGTTCGAGCGGCTCTACCCGGAGAAAAGCAACAAGACCTGAGTGGCCGGGTCCAAACGGCCAGGCGGTGGCGATCAGCCCGCCACGGTGCCATCGACCGGATCCCCCACCCGGATCGCCCCACCCTCCAGGATCTCGGCCCTCAAACCACCGCGGTGGGTGAGCCCGGGCAGTATCTGGGGCTTGGCGGTCATCCGGGCCAGACTGGCGCGGGGTTCGCAGAGCTCGTGGCCACGCAGGCGCACCTCGCCCACGGTGAAGTCGCGGCCCACCAGGTGGTTCAACGCCACGCCGCGGGTGACCAGGTTGCGGCGGGTTTCGCCGGGCGCCAGCGTCAAACCCAGCTCTCGCTCCAGGGCCTCGATGGCCTCGGCCTCGATGAGCGTGATCTGGCGGCCAGGCTTGGGTTTCGCCGAGAAGGTACCCGTGCGGGTGGCGTAGCGATCGCCCTCCAGACCCACGCCCGCGATCGCGGTGACCTCGGCCATGGCGCACATGGTGGCCTCGGCGGAAGGAGTGATGTGGATCGATTCGACGCGGCCTGGCATGACACCTCCGGTTTCAGAGCATCAGATGGTCAGAGTAGCCGGATGGCCGGAGAGAATCCGATCATCTGACGCTTCAACCATCTGATCAACGGCGCAGGCCCAAGCCTACGTCAGCACCGCCTCCAGCTGGTCCACGGCCCAGTCGATCTGCTCCTTGGTGATGACGAGGGGGGGCGCCAGGCGGATGGTGTCCACGTGGGTGTCCTTGCAGAGCATGCCGCGGTCCTTGAGGGCGTAGCAGTACTTGCGGGCGCCGCCGGCCTCGGGCTTGAGCTGCACGCCGGCCCAGAGGCCGATGACGCGGACCTCCTTGAGCTTGTCGGTCTTCATGCCCTTGAGGCGGGCCTCCAGGTGCTTGCCCAGCTCGGCGGCCTTCTCCACCAGCTTCTCGTCCACCAGCACGTCCAGCGCGGCGCTGGCCACGGCGCAGCCCAGGGGGTTGCCGCCGTAGGTGCTGCCGTGGATGCCGGGGGTGAAGACGTCCATCACCTCGTCATCGGCGAGGAAGGCGCTCACGGGGTAGTAGCCGCCGCTGAGGGCCTTGCCGATGGTGACGCCGTCGGGGCGGATGCCCTCATGCTCGAAGGCGAAGAGCTTGCCCGTGCGGCCCAGGCCGGACTGGATCTCGTCGAGCACCAGCAGGCAGTGGTTCTGGTCCGCCACCTCCCGCAGGCCCTTGAGGAAGCCCTTGGGCGGGATGATGACGCCGCCCTCGCCCTGGATGGGCTCCATGAAGATGGCGCAGGTGTTCTTGTTGACGGCCTTCTTCACGGCCTCGAGATCGCCGTAGGGCACGATGACGAAGCCGGGGGTGAAGGGACCGAACTTGCTGGTGCTGTCGGGGTCCGTGCTGAAGCCCACGATGGTCGTGGTGCGGCCGTGGAAGTTGCCGTCGGCCACGATGATCTCGGCCTTGCCGTACTCGATGCCCTTCTTGTCGTAGCCCCACTTGCGCATGGCCTTCAAGGCCGTTTCCACAGCCTCGGCACCGCTGTTCATCATCAGGGCTTTCTGGAAGCCGGTCAGCTTGCAGAGCTTCTCGAGGAGGGGCGGGAACTGGTCGTTCCGGAAGGCGCGGCTGGTGAGGGCCAGGGTCTTGATCTGGGCGATCATGGCCTCGCCGATCTTCGGGTGGTTGTGGCCCTGGTTCACGGCGGAGTAGGCCGCCAGGAAGTCCATGTACTGCTTGCCGTCCACGTCCGTGAGGAAGACGCCCTCGCCCTTGGTGCAGACCACATCCAGGGGATGGTAGTTGTGGGCGCCGAACTGATTCTCCTGCGCGATCAGGGCTTCGGACTTGGAGGCAAGGGTGGCCATGGGATCTCCGGAATAGGGTGGCTCGGCAGGGAAAGGACCATTCTAGGCCCGACCGGTGGGCCTGCCAGGATTCCCGGGACGGCCTTGACGAAGTGTCAGGCCCGGAAGGGCGGGCCCACCCGGGCAGACAGGATTTTCCACCATCGTAAGAGGAGGTGGGACAATGCGATCATCTATCCCTTCATGCCGTCATACCTTTGGAGCCTCCCATGACTGAGCAGCCCGCCTCCCTGTATGGCCAGCAGCCCGAGACCCCGCGGCCCCAGCCGCCGGGGCTGATGGATCAGATCGCCGGCGTGTTCACGGCCCCCGTGGAGCTCTTCCAGCGCCTGAACAAGGCACCCAGCTGGGGCTGGGCCCTGGGCGCCATCATCGTCGCGAGCCTGGTGGTCGCTGTGATCTGGGGCCTGAGGGTGGACGTGGAGGAGATGCTCCGGCCCATCCTGGAGCGCAATCCCCAGATCCAGTCCTCCCAGATCGACACGATCATCGAGATGCAGAAGAAGTTCATCATGCCGTTCGGCATCCTGGGCGCCCTGTTCGGCACGCCCGCGGTGCTGGCCGTCCTGGGCCTCTTCTACTGGCTGGTGGGCAAGGCCCTGCCCCAGGACGAGACCCCCACCTATCTCCAAGCCTTCAGCGCCGCCGTGGTGCCCGCCCTGGTGAAGCTGCCCCTCCTGCTCCTGATCGCCGTGATCTGCCTGATGCGACCCATCGGCGGCCTCACGCCCGACCGGATCGCGCCCACCTCCCTGGGCTACTTCCTCCCTCCGGAGAGCCTGCGGCTCCAGGCGTTCTTCTTCAGCGTGGAGATCTTCCGCCTGGCCGAAGCCGCCTTGGCCTTCCTGGCCCTCCGGCATCTGGTCCGCATGAAGACTGCCGGCGCCTTGATCTGCGTGCTGCTGCCCCTGCTCCTCGCCGTCGGGTTCAGCCTGCTCAGGGCCAACTAGATGGCGTCCCGGAACACCAAGCTCCTGTTGGGCGGCGCGGCCGCGCTCGGTGTCCTGATCATCCTGGGCATCGCCTTCGGTGGCGCCCGGGATGAGGACAGCGCCTACTCCTGGGATGCGATCGGGCGCGGTGACATCCGCGAGACCATCAGCGCCAGCGGCGAGATCCGCGCCAAGACCCAGATCAACATCGGCACTTCGGTGGCCGGAGAGATCAAGGCCATCCATGTGAAGGACGGCCAGGACGTGAAGGCCGGCGACCTGCTCGTCACCATCGATCAGGAGCGGCTCCGCCAGGCCATGGCCCAGGCCCAGGGCGCCCTCGATGCCGCCCGCCAGGACGCCTCCCGCCTGGAAGCGGCCATGCGCCGCAGCGTGGACAGCTTCCCGCGCTACGAATCCCTCCGCCAGCAGGGGCTGATGTCCGACGAGGACTTCCGCCAGCAGAAGCTCGCCAAGGAAAGCACCGTGCTGTCCTACAACAGCGCCAAGGCCAACGTGGCCCAGAGCGAAGCCAACCTGAAGGGGATGCAGGACGGCCTGTCCAAGGCCACGCTGCGCGCCCCCATCACCGGCCGCGTCACGAGCCTGAAGGCCGAGAAGGGCGAAACAGCCATCCCCGGCATGAGCAACCTCCCCGGCGCCACGCTCATGATCATTTCCGACATGAGCGAGATGCAGGCGGAGATCAAGGTCAACGAAAGCGAGGTCGTGCGCACCAAGGTGGGGCAGACCGCCCAGGTCACCGTGGAATCCCTGCCCGGCAAGGTCTTCCAGGGCTCGGTCATCGAGGTGGCCACGGGCACCGAGAAG
>DASXUH010000033.1:0-2764 GCA_036504935.1 Geothrix sp.
CGGCGAGAACGCCCTGGCCCTGCTCACGGAGCGGTACCAGCCCCACCCCATGGTCATCCGGGGCTACGGCGCGGGCGCGGAGGTGACGGCGGCGGGCGTGCTGGCGGACGTGCTGCGCCTGGTGCCCCCGGGCGCCCGGCCTGCGCGGCGGAGGCCCTGATGGCCTCCGCCGATCTCCCCATGGCGGGTGTGACCGCCTACGCCCCCGCCAGCATCGGCAACTTCGCGGCGGGTTTCGACCTGCTGGGTGCGGCCCTCGCCCCCTTGGACGGCAGTCTGCTGGGGGATCTCGTGCACGCCGCGTCCGCCACGGAGGCCTCCTTCCGGCTGGAGGGCCCCTTCGCGAGCGCCCTGGCCGGCGACACCCGCCCCAACCTGGTCCAGCGGGCCGCGGGCCTCTACCAGGAGGCCTCGAAGGCCAAGGGGCGGCCCGTCGGTCCCTTCGCCCTGCGGCTGGAGAAGCGGCTGCCCGTGGCCAGCGGCCTGGGCTCCAGCGCCAGCTCCATCGTGGCCACCCTGGCGGCCCTCCAAGCCCTCTGCGGGGATCCTCTGAGTGTGCCCGAGCTGCTTGACCTCGCGGGGCGGGCGGAGGGCAGCACCAGCGGCGGCATCCACCTGGACAATGTGGCGCCCTCCCTGCTGGGCGGGCTCCAGCTGACGGTGCCGGGCCGGGACGGGAAGCCCGCCGCCCGGCGCCTGCCCTGGCCCACGGACCTGCTCCTCGTGGTGGCCCATCCCGAATACCAGCTGGCCACGGCGCAAAGCCGGGCCGCCCTGCCGGAACGTCCCGCCTGGGCGGATACGGTGGACTTCGCGGGGAATCTCGCAGGCTTCGTCCACGCCCTGCACACCGGCGACCGGGCGCTGCTGGCGCGCTGCCTGCGCGATCCCCTGGTGGAGGTCCACCGCGCCCCCCTGGTGCCCGGCTTCCGGGCCGCCCAGGCCGGGGCCCTGGCCGCCGGGGCCCTCGGCTGCACCCTGTCGGGATCGGGCCCTTCCGCCTTCGCCGTGGCCGAGGACGAAGACGGTGCCAGGGCCATTGCCGCCGCCCTCCAGCAGGCCTTCGCCAAGGTGGGCCTCGCCAGCCGCGCGTGGGTCTGCACCCTGGATCTGGAAGGCGCCCGCATCCTGTCGCCCGTGCCCCGCCATCCCTTGCTTGAGGCCCACCCATGAAGCTCGCCAGCACCCGGAACGCCGCCTGCACTGCCACCTTCCTGGAGGCCGCCCACATGGGCCTGGCCCCGGATGGCGGCCTCTTCGCCCCTGTGGAGATCCCGCGGTTCACCGATGTCGCGGACTTGCTGAGACTCGACTTCCTTCCCCGATCCGTGGAGATCCTGCACCGTCTCCTCGGGGATGAGCTGCCCCGGCCGGTGATCGAAGATCTGGCGCGCTCCGCCTTCACCTTTGCCGCGCCCCTGGTGCCGGTGCGGCCAGGGATCTCCGCGCTGGAACTCTTCCACGGACCCACCCTGGCCTTCAAGGACTTCGGCGCCCGTTTCCTGGCCCGGGTGCTGGCCCTGGATGCGGGAAGCAAGCCGCGCACGGTGCTGACGGCCACCTCCGGCGACACGGGCGCCGCCGTGGCCAGCGCCTTCCTGGGCCTGCCGGGCGTGCGCGTGGTGGTGCTCTATCCCGCGGGCCGCGTGTCGCCCTTGCAGGAGCGCCAGTTCGCCACCTGCGGCGGCAACGTGCTGGCGCTGGCCGTGGACGGAGTCTTCGACGACTGCCAGCGCCTGGTGAAGGGGGCCTTCGAGGATCCCGATCTGGTCGGGGGCCTGGGTCTCACCTCCGCCAACAGCATCAACATCGCCCGGCTCCTGGCGCAGCTGCTGTACTACTTCGAAGCTGCCGCCCAGGCGCCGGCAGGTGTCCCCCTCGTGGTGGCCGTGCCCAGCGGCAACTTCGGCAACCTCTACGCGGGCCTGCTGGCCCAGGCCACGGGCGCGCCCATTGACCGCTTCGTGGTGGCCACCAACGCCAACCGCGTGGTGCCGGACTACCTCGACACGGGCGAGTACCGCCCGCGACCTTCGGTGGCCACGCTCTCCAACGCCATGGACGTGGGCTCGCCCAGCAACTGGGAGCGCATCTACGCGCTGTTCCGCGGCGATCACGACGCCATGGCCGCGGCCCTGCGCTGGGGTGTCCGCAGCGATGCGGAGACACGCCAGACCGTCCTCGACCTCGACCGCGAGGGCTACCTGGCGGATCCCCACGGGGCTGTGGCCTGCGGCGTGCTCCAGGCCCAGCTGCGCGCGGGCGAGCAGGGCGTCTTCCTCGCCACCGCCCACCCCGCCAAGTTCCGCGAGTCTCTGGAACCGGCCCTGGGCCGCGAGATCCCGCTGCCCAAGGCCCTCAGCGACTTGCTGGAGAAACCACTGCTGAACGAGGCGCTTCCTGCGGATCAGGCGGCGCTGAAGCGCCGGCTGAGCTGACGCCCGCTCTGCGACAGGTCACTTGGCCTGCAGGCTCTCGATGTACCTGGTCAGGTTGGCCACGCGGATGCGGACAACGGGCTCCTGGCTGCTGTTCAGGCTGAGGAAGATGGGCCCCCACACCGGCATGTCCCGGAGGCCGTGGGTCTCGGCGCTCACCTCGCCGCGGATGACTTGGGAGACCTGATCCTTGGGGAAGGTCCCCTTGTTGCGCTTGGCCAGGATGGTCAGATCGGGCACCGCCTTCTTCAGGCTCCCCTTCGCGGGCCCGTCGCCCAGGCCCTTGGAACCATGGCAGGTCGCGCAGTAGGCCTGGTACATCTCGG
>DASXUH010000034.1:0-25965 GCA_036504935.1 Geothrix sp.
CGCATCTGGTCCGTGGCCATGAAGGAGAAGTACGGGGCCAACGACCGCAGCCAGAAGCTGAAGTACCACATCCAGACCAGCGGCCGTTCGCTTCATGCCCAAGAAATTGATTTCAATGACATACGTACAACGCTGCAAGCGTTGTACGCCATCTACGACAACTGCAACAGCCTGCACACGAACGCCTACGACGAGGCCATCACCACGCCCACCGAGGAGAGTGTGCGCCGGGCCATCGCCATCCAGCTCATCATCAACCGTGAACTGGGCCAGGCGAAGAACGAGAATCCGCTCCAGGGCGCCTTCCTCATCGAGCAGATGACGGAACTGGTGGAAGAGGCCGTGCTGGCGGAGTTCCGGCGCCTCGCGGACCGCGGTGGTGTCCTGGGCGCCATGGAGACCATGTACCAGCGCGGCAAGATCCAGGAAGAGTCCATGCACTATGAGCATCTCAAGCACAGCGGGGAACTGCCCATCGTGGGCGTGAACACCTTCCTGAATCCCAAGCCCGCCGCCCTGGGCACCCCCGAGCTGATCCGCAGCACCGAGGCGGAGAAGCAGCAGCAGATCCGTAACCTCGAGGCCTTCCACGCCCGCAACGCCGACAAGGCTCCCGCGGCCCTGGCCCGCCTCAAGGACGTCGCCCGCACTGGCGGCAACCTTTTTGGCGCCCTCCTCGACGCCGCCAAGGTCTGCAGCCTCGGCCAGATCAGCCAGGCCCTCTACGAAGTGGGCGGGCAGTACCGAAGGAATATGTAAACCGCGTGGCCCCTATTCTCCACGCTGTTTCGGGTTTGGTCGCGCCCTCGCGGCTTCTTCGAGCGTTCGCATGTTGAAGGCAGCGCCCTCGGCCTCCAACTGGGCCCTGCGCTGGATGGCGAACCGTTCGTACTCACCTTCCGCGTGCATGTCTGCCTGTTCCTTCGAAACGCGTCCAGCGTCGGGCAGCACCAGGCGCTCGTTGAAGGTCAGGAAGGCATCCAGCTTCTCCGCCCAATCCTTCAGGAAGATTTCTTTGCGACGCCTTGCCTGATCTTCGGCAAAGTCCAGCCACATGACCACGATGCGGTTCAACTCGTCGATCTCGGTTTCAAGCAGGTAGTTCTTGGCTATCCGCACATCGGCTTTCTGGATGCTCCCGGATTTCCAGGTCGTCAGGCCCATGTTGGGTTGTTTGCTATCCGCCCGCTCGAAGATCAACTCGGCCGCGGTCTTGCCGGTGGCGGCGAAGTGCAGCTTGTTTTGAATGATGCGGAAGAACTGTGTGGTCTCCGCCTGGGAAGGAACGTAATCCGAGGCCATCGCAAAGATCTCGCGCACGCGCAGGTACATGCGGCGCTCACTGGCCCGGATGTCGCGGATGCGCTCCAGCAGCTCGTCGAAGCGGTCGGGCAAGCCGGAGCCTTCCATGGGCGGGTTCTTCAGCCGCTCGTCGTCCAAGGTGAAGCCCTTGACGATGTACTCCCGCAGCCGCTGGGTGGCCCAGATGCGGAATTGCGTGCCGCGCTGGGAGCGCACGCGATAGCCCACGGAGATGATGACGTCGAGATTGTAATGTTTGACCTGATATGCCTTGCCGTCAGTCGCAGTTGTCAAGTAATCCTTGACGACTGAAGCCTCGGAGAGCTCCCCCTCATCGAAGATGTGCTTGATGTGCAGGCTGATGTTCTGTTTTGTGGTCTGGAACAGCTCAACCATGGCCGATTGGCTCAACCAGACGGTTTCATCCTCCAGGCGTACCTGGATGCGTGTCTGGCCATCTTCCGCTTGATAGAGCAGCAATTCCGAACCGGGCATGGCGCCTCCTGATTCGGATTGATTTTCGTTTTTTTTGCGCTTCATGTCAAAGGCCAGCCGCCGGCGGTCTCGATGGCCTCATCCACCTCGGCCATGAGGCGGATCGTGTCGCCCAGGGCGGCCACCACGCGGCAATAGTGCTTCAGGTCGCTGTGGTCCAGCACCCGGCCCTTGCGGTCCTTCAGCCACTTCTCGCAGACCTGATAGCCGCCCACGTGGAAGGACCACACCTCTTCCGGCGCTCCGCAAGCGATGCGGCGGGGTTCGTTGGTGGCCGTGATGCCTGTGGCCAGGGCCTCCAGGTAGGTTTTGAGGGCGGGCCGATGGGTATGTTCGGTGGCGTCGCCCTTGGCCAGGGCAGAGGACAAGGCCTTCAGATAGCTTGGGCTGGGATCCATGGTCAACAGGATCCCAAAAAGCAGCCCCGACCTGGAAAGAAAAGAGGTGGATCTTCAGGCCTGTGGTCCAGGCCGTATCATGGACGCTGATGTTTCGCCCCGTCCTGACCCTCGCCCTCGCCGCCGTGGCCCTGTCCGCGGCGCCGAAGGCTTCCCGGGGCCCTGGGAAGGCCGGGGTCACCTACCTCTACACCTACTACGACAAGCAGGGCCGGCTGGTCATCAACAACCTGCCCCCTAGCTATGTGAAGAGCCAGGGCCTGATCCTCAAGCACGTGGGCGTGGGGAAGGTGCGCCTCGCCGTGACTCCCGCGGAGATGGCCCGGGCCCTCAAGAGCCCCGAGCTCATTGCGCTGGTGGACGAGATCGCCCAGACCGAGGGCGTGGACATCCATCTGGCACGGGCCATCATCCAGGCGGAAAGCGCCTTCAACTACCGGGCCCGCTCCAAGGCCGGGGCCCTGGGACTCATGCAGCTCATGCCCTCCACGGCCGAGCGCTTCGGCGTGCTGGATCCCTTCGATCCCCGGCAGAACATCAGCGGCGGCGTGAAGTACCTGAAGTGGCTCCATGGCTACTATGAGGGCGACCTGAACAAGGTGGTGGCGGCCTACAACGCCGGCGAGGGCGCGGTGAACCGCTACAAAGGCATCCCGCCTTTCCGTGAGACGCGGGCCTACGTGCCGCGGGTCCTTGACCTCTACAACCGCAAGGCCGTGCAGCCCGATCCGAAACTGGCCGGCAGCATGGCCCTGCTGAAGAAGGGGCGCGGGGGCTTCAAGGTGGATGAGGAGAAGACAGTGCCTGAACCCACGGCCCAGCAGCGGGCCGCCACGCGCATCTACCAGTGGACGGATGCCAGCGGCCGGGTCCAGATCAGCGATCAGCCGCCCCCCAAGGGCACGAGCGGTGTGAAACCCTTCGGCGAGCCCTGATCGGGGATCAGGCCCGCTGGGATTCGCCTTCCCGCACGAAGGCCTCCAGGGCCGCCAGGCTGGCCTGGAAGAGCGATTCGAGGCGGTCCCGCAAATCAGGGCCGGCCTCCACGGAACCACCGCGGCCCAGGGCTTCGAGTTCCGCGGCCAGGGCGCGCAGGGCCTTCGCGCCAAGGGCCCCGGCGCCGCCCTTGAGGGCATGCGAGGCCCGGGAGAATTCCTCGGCATCCCGGCGGGCCGCGGCCGTGAGGATGTCTTCGATGCGCCCTTGGGTGTCCTCCCGGAAGATGCCGATCATCTCCAGCACCAGTCCGTGGCTGCCGTCATCCAGTTCCACCAGGTTCTGGAGGGTCGTCAGGTCAAGCAGGTCCGAAGGGGCCACGGGAACTCCTGCCTCCCATGCTGAACCAGGGGCGCCCGTCCGTCCAATGGGAGGCGCCGATGAGAGGCGGTAGTAGGCTGGAGTCATGACCGAAGCCGTTCCCATGCCCGCGGCCGAAACCGCCCTTTCCCTGCTGTTCCGGAAGCTGCACCCCCACCTGGAGGATACGGCCCACGCCCTGGCCAAGGGGGCCACCCGGCGCGACCTGGAGCGCCTCCATCTCAAGCTGCTGGCGGCGCGCCTCAAGACCGTGACCCTCCTCGAGACGGAGGTGGAGGGTCTGCCGGAGGAGGCGCCTCTCGCGGAAGTCCTGGAAACGCTGGCCGCCAACCTCACCCCGGTGGGGGAGAGCTTCCGGCAGAGCCTGATCCTCACCCAGCTCTGTCTGGAGGAGGCCCCGGCAGAGCTGCTGCCCCATGTGCCCGAGGGTTACGTGGCCGGATCGGCCTGGGGTCCCCGGATGGTGGACTTCCTGGCCCGCCTGGAGGACCCGGCCTTCCAGGCCCACCGCCGCTGGGAGGCCATCGAAGAGGACATCGGGGAGACCGAGGAGGAGTAAGGGGACCCCAGGCCCTTCATTCGATTCCCGGAGAGGTCAGCCGCGGCACGGCACCCGCGCTCAAGGCCAGGCTGGGGCTGGCCTGACGGAATCCTCGAACAGCCAACGGAGTGCCCGATCCGGTGGTGGGGGGCAAGCCTCCACTCAACTCAAGAGCTGTAATATTTTGATTTTTGCAATCGACAGGCCTAGTAAAAATAATAAAATTATCATCCAAATATACTAAACTTGGAGGACCGCTGGCCTGCTTTCAGGGCTGATTTTGCCTGGAGTCCCGCCAATCTCGTTCTCAGGAGTTCCCATGCGTTCGTTCTTCTTCGCCCTCGCGATCAGCACCGTGCTGCTCAGCCAGGGAGTCGTCCAGCACGCCCCCAAACTGGATCCGAACCTGCCCGCCTACGCGCCAGTCCATGGCGTCAACACGGTGATCGAAAGCATCGGCGCCGATTCCCTGACGGATGTCTGGGAGGAGTGGAAGACCGGGTTCAAGGCCCTGCAGCCCCAGGCCCAGTTCAAGGTCACCAACGGCCTCTCCACCACCGCCGTGAAGGCCCTGCTCGACAACACGGCGCCCATGATCCACTTGGCCCGGGAGCTCACGCTGGAGGAGCACCAGGCCTTCGAGAAGAAGTTCGGCTACGCCCCCACCAGGCTGGTGGTCTGCTACGACGCGTTCATCGTCTTCGTCAACGCCGGGAATCCCATCAAGGACATCGGGATGGACCAGCTGGACGCGGCCTACTCCACGACCCATCGCGCGGGCTACAAGACGGACTCCCCCGTGGACACCTGGGGCGAGCTGGGCGTCCGGGGCGACTACGCCAAGCGCCCCATCCACCTTTACATGCGCGCCGAGGGCACGGCCTCCCGTTCTGCCATCCGGGACCTGGTGCTTCTGAAGGGCAAGTACAAGGCCACCGTCACTGACGCCGTGGATTGGCCGAGCATTGCGGAGGCCGTGATGACTGACGCTTCGGGCATCGGCATCGCCACGCTGTCCAACTGGCTGTCCCGCAACAAGACCCTGGCCGTGACGCCGCTGCAGGCCAAGGATCCGGTGCCCCCGACCCAGGAGAACGTGGTCTCGGGGAAGTACCCGCTGGCCCGGACCTACTACCTCTATGTGAACCGGGCGCCTGGCAAGCCCCTGCCCCCGGCGATCTCGGAGTTCCTTCAGTACATCCTCTCCCGCGAGGGCCAGACGGCTGTGGCCCAGGCCTCCCTCTATCCGGTGCCTGCCGACATCGCCCAACTGTACCGGAAGCGGCTGCGGGCCAACTGAACAGGGCAGAATCCGGGAAAGGCGCGGGATCTCCCGCGCCTTTCCCGTGCTGGGAACAGGGCCGGACTAGACTTCCGCGATGAGCTCGATCTCGACTTTGGCGCCACGGGGCAGGGCCGCCACGGCCACGGTGCTGCGGGCGGGCTTGGCGCTGCCGAGGGCCTGCTCGTAGACGGCGTTGAAGGCGGCGAAGTCGGCCATATCCGTGAGGAAAACCGTGGTCTTCACCACGCGGTCCCAGCCGGTGTTGGCGGCCAGGAGAACGGCGTGGAGGTTCTTCATGACCTGCTCGGTCTGCGCCTCGATGGGGCCCGTGACCATCTCCATGGTTTCGGGGACCAGGGGGATCTGCCCCGCGGTGAAGAGGTGGCCGCCGGAGATCTGGGCCTGGCTGTAGGGGCCGATGGCGGCGGGGGCGTTCGGGGTGGCGATGGTGCGCATGAGAGCGACTCCTGGAACGGGTTATTGTCCGCCTTTTTTCCCCCAGCGCCGCTTCTTGTGGCGCCAGTTGCGGCCGGGCCGGGCCGGGGGCGGGAGAGGGGTATCAAAAGGGGAGGCGGGCTGCTCGAACTCAGCTTCGGATTCACTGTCATCCAGCCGGCGCGGACCTTCTTCGATCTGCTGGAGCACCCACTGGGCGGTGCGGTGCATGAGGGCCGCCAGGCAGAGGCTGGTCTCGATGCGGGCATGGGGCAGAGGGCCCAGCTGGGTGAACACGGAAGGATCCGGCGGGATCACGCGGGGGATGCCGATCTCCGGCAGCGGCATGGGTAGCGCGTCGTAGGCCTCTTCCGGGAGGTGGCGCCAGGGCTCGGGCTGGGGCTGTTCGCGTTTGAGGAGATCCGCGACGGTCTGCTGCTTCTTGGGGGGGCGTCCACGCTTCTTGGGGGCGGCCACGGCGGCGGCCTCCAGGGCGGACTGGAGGGCCTGCATGACCTCGTCGCGGGTCTTGCCCCGCAGGTCGAAGAGCAGCCAGGGATCACGGTCCAGGGCCTCGGCCATGACGTAGCAGACGGCGGCCACGTGCTTGCAGGGGTTGGCCCAGTCCGGGCAGTCGCAGTGGGTCTGGAGTTCTTTCGGCACGCGCGGATAGAGGCTGGCGCCGGCTTCGCGGAAGGTCTCGTCCAGGCCCTGGGGCATCTCGCCGGCCAACAGCGAGGCCACGAAGCGGCTCTCCTGGGCGATGCGGGTCAGGGCCTTCTCCCACTGGGCAGCGGTGAGGGCGGGCAACCCCAGGGTCACGTTGTAGGTCTTGCGGCCGTGGACGCGGGCCTGGATCTCGCCGGGCACCACGCCGAAGTGGGAGACGTGACCATCCTCCGCGTACTTCTTGCCGCGAGGCAGACGGTTCTCGTAGTCGTCCCCGAGCTTCTCGAGGCCCTGGATCCAGAGGCGGCCCCACCAGGTGGCGCCGAAGCGGTCGGTGTGGCTCATCATGGCGCCACCTCCTTCGCCTTTCGCTTGACGGGCCGGGGCGCGGGCTCCTCCCCGTTGCCTTCATCGGGATCCATCAGCTCGGCATCGGGATCCAGCGCCACCAGGCGGCGCAGGGCGTCGTCATCCAGCTCGGTGAGCCAGCCTTCGCCACTGCCCACGACGCGATCCGCCAGGTCGCGCTTGGACTCCAGCAGGGCGTCGATCTTCTCCTCCAGGGTGCCGATGGTGACCAGCTTGTGGACCTGCACGTTCTTCGTCTGGCCGATGCGGTAGGTGCGGTCCGTGGCCTGGTCCTCCACGGCCGGGTTCCACCAGCGGTCGAAGTGGAAGACGTGGGTGGCGGCGGTGAGATTGAGGCCCACGCCGCCAGCCTTGAGGCTCAGCAGCAGCACCGGCGACGAGTCCGGATCCTCCTGGAAGCTGCGGACCAGTTCATCGCGGCCTTCCCGCGTGGTGCCGCCGTGGAGGAAGGGCGGTTCGAAGCCGAGGGCGTCCTGGAGGTGGATCTGGAGCCGGTCGCCCATCTCCTTGAACTGGGTGAAGACCAGGGCCCGTTCGCCCGCCTCGACCACTTCCTCGAGCATCTCCGTGAGGCGATCCAGCTTGCCGCTGCGGCCGCGGTAGGGTCCCTGGGCCTTCAAGAACTGGCTCGGGTGGTTGCAGATCTGCTTGAGGTGCGTGAGCAGGGCCAGGATGCGGCCCCGGCGCTCGATGCCGGAGGCGGCCTCCAGCTCCTCGTCCATCTTTTCGACGCGGTACTGGTAGAGCTCGGCCTGCTCGCGGCTCAGCGTGGTGAAGACCTTCATCTCCTGCTTCTCCGGCAGGTCCTGGATGATGGCCCGGTCGCTCTTGAGGCGGCGGAGGATGAAGGGGCCGATGCGCTGGCGCAGCTCGGCCGCGGCGTCGGGATCGCGGTATTTCTCGATGGGCGTGGCGAAGCGTTCCTTGAACTGGGATTCGCTGCCCAGGTAGCCGGGCAGGCCCGCGCTCATGATGGCCCACAGCTCGGTGAGGCGGTTCTCGATGGGGGTGCCTGTGAGGGCCAGGCGGAAGTTCCCCCGCAGCTTGCGCACGGCCTTGGCCTGGGCGGAACCGGCATTCTTGATGGCCTGGGCCTCGTCCACCACCACCATGCCCCAGGCGTGGGTCGAGAAGGTGTCCTCCTCGCGCCGCACCACGCCATAGGTGGTGAGCACCAGCGTGTGGGGCTTGAAGGTGGCGGGCAGGCGATCGCGGTTGTTGCCGTGGTGCACGAACACCGGCAGGCTGGGCGCGAACTTGGCCAGCTCGCGCTCCCAGTTGCCCAGCAGCGAGGTGGGGCAGACGAGCAGGGTGGCGGGGCCGTGCTCAGGGCTCTGCTCCTGGCGGTGCAGCAGCAAGGCCAGCACCTGGATGGTCTTGCCCAGACCCATGTCGTCGGCCAGGATGCCGCCCAGGCCCAGGCGGGCCAGGCCCTCCAGCCAGGCCAGCCCGCGCAGCTGGTAGGGGCGCAGCTGGCCGTGGAAACTGGCCGGCTGGGTGATGGGCTTGTCGGGGAGGATCTTCAAATCGTCGAGGGCGGCGCCGAAGTCGCCGGCCACCTCCACCTCGATGGCCTCGCTCACCCCGGGGATGCGGGCCGTGCCCGTGAGGGCGGCGGCCAGGGCCTCGCCCTTGGTCATGCTTTCGAAGCCCGCACCGCGGCTGGCCTGGAGGACCGTGGAGATCTGCTTGAGGGTCTCGGGATCCAGGGCCACCCACTTGCCCTTCCAGGCCACCAGCGGGTGCTTGAGGCTCGCCATCTGGGCGAAGTCCTCCACGCTGAGGGCGTCGTCGCCCAGCATGAGGGACCAGTCGGCGCTCACGCTGCCCTCGAGGCCCGCCTGGACCTGGGTGGCGGACTCCTCGACGCTGCGGGCCCCCAGGCGCACCTTGGCGCGCAGGCGCTTGGCGCCACCGAAGTCGGCCAGGCCCTCGGGGATGTGGACGAGGAAGCCGGCCTCCTTCAGCTGGGCCGCGCCCCGGGTCAGGAAGCCCCAGGCCTCGGTGGGGCGGAGCAGCAGATCCTCGGGGCGCTGCCCGGACAGGGTCCGCTCCAGAGCTGGGAAGAAGGGCACCGCACGGGCAAGGCCCCGCAGGAGGACCTGGCGGGCCTGGAGGACCTCAGGCTCCGTGGAGGGTTCCCAGAGCTTGGCCACGCCGATGTCCGCGCCCGCCTCCGTCTCCAGGCCCACCTTGAGGATCCAGCCCTCCTCCGCCAGCCGGTCGGCCTCCTGCACGGCCTGGCTGTGGGTGGGCACGGGCGGGGTCTCCAGGCGCAAGCTGGGCCGCATCCACTGGGGCCGGGCGCCTTCGCTCCACTGGGCCAACTGTTCGCCCAGGGTGCGCTCGGTGATGCCGATGGTGGGGAACTCCGGCAGCTGGTGGGCCAGGGCCACCATGAGGCGCTCGTCCCAGGGCAGGCGGTCGCGCTTGTGCCCCCGCAGCCGGTGGATGAGGCCCAGGCGGGGATCGTCGCCCGCCCGCAGGCCGCCGGCCACGAAGCGCATGATGAAGTCGGCCCCGTCCTCCAGGAAGGCGGACAGGACGGCGTCCACGGAGGGCGGCATGGCCAGGTCGTCCTCGATGTCGAAGGCGTCCAGCTCGCCCAAGGCCACGGTCTTGGTGAAGGCCCAGGTGTCGTTTTCAGGGAAGGCCAGGGCCGCGGGCGGCATGGCCTCCGCCAGCTGGCGCAGGGCCGTGCGGTCCGAGGGGCTGGTGAGGCTCACGCCCCAGCGGGCCTTCCAGGGGTTGCCCTTGGTATCCAGCTGGGGCAGCAGGGCGCCGCGGACCACGAGGGACTGGAGCAGGCGCAGGGCCGTGGCCCAATAGCGGAGGGTGGGGCCGGCGTTCCCCGGCCGCAGGGCCAGGAAGGAGAGCCACGGGTAGGCCCGCTGCCAGCGGAGGGGCACCGCGTGCATCTCCACCAGGGAGGCATCGGGCAGAAAGATCTGGGCCTTGGCGGGGGTGAGGCGCTCCCGGCCCTGCAGCTCGCCCGGCAGGGTCCGGAGGGCGCGGGCCCACTCGGCGGACTCCACCGCCTCGGGCATGCAAAGGAGGAAGCCTCGATCCTGGGGGCGGTACTGGAGGAAGGGATTCAGCATGGAGTGGCGCTAGGCTGACAATGGACATCCGGTAGCGCAGGTGCTGACGGACGAAGGCGGCGGGCGGTGGCCCGGAGGGCGGAACGATGAGACTCGGGTTTGCAAGCGATCATGCGGGATTCGACCTGAAGGAACGGCTCAAGGCCTGGGCGCTGGGGCAGGGGCATGAGGTGGTGGATTTCGGCACGGATGGAGCGGCCTCGGTGGACTACCCCGATTTCGCGCATCGGGCGGCGGAGGGCCAGAACCGGTGGGAGCGCCTGGTGCTGGTCTGCGGATCCGGCATCGGTATCAGCATCGCGGCCAACCGCCATGCTGGCATCCGCTGCGCGCTGGTGACCTCCCCTGAGCACGCGGCACTGGCACGGCAGCACAATGACGCAAACGCCATCGCTTTCGGCCAGCGGCTGACGGATCCGCTCAAAGCGGAATACTACCTGAAATTGTTCCTGGAAACACCTTTTGAAGGCGGGCGCCACCAGGGGCGCGTGGACAAGATCGAATGGAAGGGGTGCTGATGCGCCGCAGCGACGAGTCCCGAAGCCTGGAATTTGAAACCGGCGTCCAGCTCCATGCGGCCGGGTCCTGCCTGGTGAAGCTGGGGCGCACGCATGTGCTGTGCTCGGCCAGCCTGGAGGACAAGGTGCCGGGCTGGATGAAGGGCCGCGGCAGCGGATGGCTCACCGCCGAGTACGGCATGCTGCCCGCGGCCACCAACACCCGGTCAGACCGGGAGGCCTCCCGCGGCAAGCAGCAGGGCCGCACGGTGGAGATCCAGCGGCTCATCGGCCGGAGCCTCCGCCAGGCCATCGACCTGGCCGCCCTGGGGGAGCGCACCCTCACGGTGGACTGCGATGTGCTGAACGCCGATGGCGGCACCCGCTGCGCGGCCATCACCGGGGCCTGGGTGGCCGTGGCGCTGGCGCTGCAAACCCGGGGACTGGAGGCGGCCCTGATCCACCAGGTGGCGGCCGTGAGCGCAGGCATCGTGGAATCCGGCGAGGGCCGCCGGGGCCTGGTCCTGGATCTGGAATACGAGGAGGACCACCGGGCGGCCGTGGACTGCAACCTGGTGGCGGCACGGACTTCCGGAGGCGGGGAGCTGATGCTGGTGGAGCTCCAGGGCACGGGCGAAGGCCGGCCCTTCAGCCGGGCCGAGGCGGACGGCCTCGTGGACCTGGGCCTGGCCGGCTGCGCCGCCCTCATGGAGGCACAACGGGCGGCCCTCGCATGAGACGCAGCCTGCTGGCCCCGGGGCGGAGCCTGCTGATCCTCGGGCTTCCGGCCCTGCTGGCGGGCCAGGTGGCTCCTCCGGCGGTGCCTCCGGTCCCGCAGCGCATCGAGGTCGTGGTCCAGCCACCGGACATGGTGTTCCGCTTCGCGCCCCGGGTGGTGATTCCGGGCATGCCCCGGGTGGGTCTGGCCCTCAGCGGGGGCGGCGCCCGGGGTCTGGCCCATATCGGTGTGCTCCAGCGCCTCGAGGAGGTGGGCTTCCCCCTGGACAGCGTCACCGGCACCAGTGCCGGGGCCCTGGTGGGCGCCCTCTACGCCAGCGGCTTCTCGGGCCGCGAGATTGAGGACCTCTTCCGCCGCCTGGACCTGACCCGCGCCTTCCTGGAGCCCCTGCTCCGCAACGTCGGTGAGACCCTGGGCGAGCAGGAGGACCGCGAGTCCACCCTCATGTCCATCGAGCGGAAGAAGGGACAGATCACCCTGGCCCAGGGCCTGCGCAGCGGCCTGGAAGTGCAGCGCACCCTCCAGGGTCTGCTGGCCCGGGGCGCCTACTACTCGGGCGGTGATTTCGATCGCCTGCAGCGGCCCCTGCGGGTCCTGGCCACGAACCTGGAGACGGGGCAGGGCAGGGTCTTCGGGAAGGGCGATCTGGTGGAGGCCGTGCGCGCCTCCATGGCGGTCCCCGGTGGGTTCCGGCCCGTGGTGATCGAAGGCCAGCAGTACGTGGATGGCGCCCTGGTGGAGAACCTGCCGGTCTCCACGGCGAAGGAGGCCTTCCATCCCGACGTGGTCATTGCCGTGGACATCAGCAGCCCCCTGGAGCTCCGCCCGGCCACGAACATCTTCTCCGTGGCCTCCCGCAGCCTGGACCTGGTGGTGGAACGCCGCCAGTGGGAGAGCCGCGCGGCGGCGGATTTCCTCATCCGCCCCGATATCCGCGACGCTCCGTTCCTGGAGTACGGCAGCCTGGCGCCCAAGCTGGTGCTCGAGGGCCGCGAAGCCTTCGACGCGCGCCTGGAAGAGCTTGCCACCCTCCTGCGCGGGAAGTCGGGCGGGCAGGAGGTCCTGGCGGTCGACCGGGTGGTCTTCGAAAGCCCCGTCCCCATTGGTGAGGCCCTGGAGGGGACGCTGTCCACGACCCTGAAGCGCGTGGCCAGCGGTTTCCGCCTCCTGGATGTCCAGATCCTGCTCCAGCAGGTTCTCGTCCATGGTCTCGCGCAGGAGGCCTGGGCCACCGTGGAGGCTGACCGGACCCTGACCATCCATCTGAGGCCCTACCCGGCGGTGGCGGAGTTGGCCGTGGAGGCCCCCCCGGCCTGGCTTCCCTTGGTCCGGCAGGCCGTGGCCGAGCAGATCAAGCTCGGCATGCCCTTCAACCCCCAGGCCTTCGGCAGCCTGATGTCCCAGCTGGTCTATCGCCTGCTCATGGAGGGCAGCCCCCTGGTGGATGCCCGCGGCTCCGGCTTCGATCCCGAATCCGGGTGCCTCAAGGTGATCCTCCGGGAGCCCATGATCACCCAGGTCGAGGTATGGTCCGTGCCAGGCCCCGCCGTGGACGAGGCCCACCTGCGGCGGATCCTGGGCAGCCTGGAGGGGCGTCCCCTCCACCCCACCGACCTCCAGCAGCGCATCGCCCTGGCGGAGCACCGGCTCCACCTCACGGAGCTGCACTACCTCACCCGGCCCGATGGCCAGGGCGGAACCATCCTCACCCTCATCCCCGTGCCCCAGCAGCAGGACCGGCTCGACCTGTCCCTGGGGTACGAAAGCACGTTGGGCGGCCAGCTGGGCCTGACCTACCACGCCCTGAACCTGGGCTTCAAGGGCTCCGAACTGGAGCTGAGCGCCGCCCGCAACCGGTTGCAGCAGCAGGCGACCCTGGCCTTGTGGGCCCCCCTCTTTTCGCCAGGGGCGGGCCTGGAGCTCAGCGGCAACTATTGGCAGCAGCGCCTCGAGGCGCCTCTCAGCTGGCCTGCCCCTCAGCTGCCGATCAGTGGGCTGGAAGCGCGCATCAGCGCCTCCGACCTGGTGCTGCGGACCTACTTCCGGTTCAGCAACCTGGGCACGGGCAAGGTGAGTCTGGACTTGGCGCGCCGGGACGTGGCCTTCCGGGAGGACGTGCTGCGCCTGAGCCAGGCCCAGGACGCCGTGTTCCTTTCTGCCGAGTGGGACAATTTCGATCGCCACACGCTGCCCCGGGAGGGTCTGCTCCTGCGGGCGCGGGGTGGCATGGGCGAGGTGAAGAACGGGCTCCTCCCCGGCGGCGGCTTCCAGCAGGCCTACTTCCGCGTCCGCGGCCTCCATTCCCTCAACGAGTTCCTGGGGGCCGATCTGGACCTGGAATGGGGCCAGGGCCGCCATCTGCCCTTGGACCGCTGGCACGTCCTGGGGGGCCCCTCCTTCGTCATCGGCTCGCGGGCGGCCAGCTACCTGGCGCCCAATTTCGGCGCGGCGCGGGTCGGCGTGCCCTTCAGGATCTACGGGGGCCTGGGCCTCACCCTGGAGGTGGTGCCCCGCTTCGACTTCGCCTGGATGTCCCGGCAGGCGGACACCCTCTTCCATTCGGAGACGGGATACCGCGTCCAGGGCACGGGCCTTCTGCTGCGCACCACCCTCCTGTCCAAGTTCTATCTGGAGCTTTCCTACGGGTTCATCAAGCTGCGGACCCCCCAGGGAACCAGCCCCGCCACGGGCAGCTTCGATGTCCTCGTCGGAACCCAGCCCTTCGACCTCTGGAAGCGGAGGTAGGGCGGGGTGGTCTGTGCGGGGGTGGTCTGTGATCACCTGCATAGGAGGCCCCGGCACCCCGGGCTGATACGCTGAAGAGCTGCGAATCCATCCGCTTCCTTGCCGAGGCCGCCATGCGCTACCTGCCTTCCTCCCCTGCCGAAGATCGGGCCCTTCTGGATGCCATCGGCGTCGCCCGCGCCGAGGATCTCCTCACGGGCATCCCCGAGCCCCTGCGCCTGAAGGGAGGCCTGGACCTGCCCCTCCAAGGCTCTGAGCAGGAGGTGACCTGGCAGATGCTGGATCTGGCCAACAAGAACACCCGTTTCTGCGCCCAGTTCCTCGGCGCCGGCGCCTACGACCACTTCGTCCCTTCGGCCATCGATGCCATGGTGTGCCGCCAGGAGTGGTTCACGGCCTACACGCCCTACCAGCCTGAGATCAGCCAGGGCACGCTGCAGCACATCTTCGAGTACCAGACCCTCATCTGCGATCTCACGGGCCTGGAGGTGACCAACGCCAGCCTCTACGACGGCGGCACCGCCTGCGTGGAGACGGCCCTCATGGCCGTCCGCGTGGCCAAGAAGCGCAACATCGTGCTGGTGAGCGAGGGTCTGCATCCCCTCTACCGCCAGGTGCTGAAGACCAACTTCGCGCCCCATGACGACCTGCAGCTGGTGGAAGTGGCCCTGAAGGATGGCGTCACGGATCTGGCCGACCTGCAGGCCAAGCTGAACGGCGATGTGGCCGCGGTGATGGTGGGCTATCCCAACTTCCTGGGGGCGGTGGAGGACCTCACGGCCCTGGCGGGCCCCGTCCACGCCGCCGGCGCCCTGCTGGTAAGCGTCACCCAGGAGGCCCTGGCCTTCGGGTGGCTCGAGGCTCCCGGCAAGGCCGGCGCGGACATGGCCTGCGGCGAGGCCATGTCTTTCGGCAACAAGCCCAATTTCGGCGGACCTTACCTGGGCTTCCTGGCCGTGAAGGATGCCCACAAGCGCGAGATCCCCGGCCGCGTGGTGGGCCAGACCAAGGATCTGGACGGCCGCACGGGCTATGTGTTGACGCTCACGGCCCGCGAGCAGCACATCCGCCGAGACAAGGCCACCAGCAACATCTGCTCGAACCAGGGTCTCGTGGCCCTGCGCGCCAACATCTACCTGCAGCTGGCGGGCCCCGAGGGGCTCAAGGGCCTGGCCGAGCAGAACGTGGCCAAGGCCCAGTACCTACGCCAGCGCCTGCTGGAGCTGCCGGACATGGAGCCCATGTTCGAGGCGCCCTTCTTCAACGAGTTCGTCCTGCGCTACAAGGGCGACATGGCCGCGCTGCAGGAGGCCTGCCTCGCGGAAAGCCTGTTGCCGGGCCTGGACCTGGGCCGCTTCTATCCCGAATACCAGGGTTGCATCCTCTGGTGCGCCACGGAACTCCACACCCGCCGGATGATCGAGAGCCTCGTCGAGATCCTGGCCCGGGTCCCGGCTACGGTTTAAGGAGACCGACATGTTCCTTCGCCAGCGCGAATCCCTCTCCTTCGATCGCTCCGTCCCTGGCAAGCGGGGCATGGACCTGCCGAAACTCGACGTGCCCGCCGCCCAGGACACCCGCCCCGCTCACCTGAAGCGCACTGGCTTCGACGCGCTGCCCGAGCTGAGCGAGGTGGAGGTCATCCGCCACTTCACGCGCCTCTCCAAGTGGAACTACGGCGTGGACGATGGCATCTACCCGCTGGGTTCCTGCACCATGAAGCACAACCCGCGGCTCAACGAGAAGGTCGCCGGGCTGCCGGGCTTCACGGACAGCCATCCCATGGCCCCGGACGCCCTCGTCCAAGGCAACCTGGAGATGCTCTTCACCCTGCAGGAGTGGCTGAAGGAGATCACGGGCCTGCCCGGCGTCACCCTCCAGCCCAGTGCCGGCGCCGCCGGCGAGCTCACGGGCGTCATGCTCATCCGCGCCTACCACGTGGCCCAGGGCGCCAAGCGCCGCGTGATCCTCATCCCCGACAGCGGCCACGGCACCAACCCCGCCACCGCCGCCATGGCGGGCTACGAAGTGGTGGAGCTGCCCTCGCGCCCCGACGGCACCATCAGCTTCGAGGATGTGACCGACCCCGTGAACGGCAAGGTCCGCAAGGGCCTGCAGACCCTCGTACGTGAGCTCGGCGCCGAGATCGCGGGGGCCATGATCACGAACCCCAACACCGTGGGCGTCTTCGAGTACCGCTTCAAGGAGATCAGCGACCTGCTGCACAGCGTGGGCGCCCTGGTCTACATGGACGGCGCCAACATGAACGCCCTCGTGGGCGTGGCCCGCCCCGGCGACTTCGGCGTGGACGTCATGCACCTGAACCTGCACAAGACCATGTCCACGCCCCACGGCGGCGGCGGCCCCGGCGCCGGCCCCGTCTGCTGTGTCGAGAAGCTCCTGCCCTTCCTGCCGGTGCCCGTGGTGATGCGGGACACCGTGAAGGTGGGCGAGGGGGAAGTGCCCAGGCACACCTATCGCATGGCGTGGAACCGGCCCCAGAGCATCGGCAAGGTGCACACCTTCTATGGCAACTTCGGGATCCTGGTGCGGGCGCTCACCTACTGCCTGAGCCACGGCTCCGACGGTCTGAAGGAAGCCACCCTGCGCGCCATCGTGAATGCCAACTACATCCGCGCCCGGCTCAAGGGTGCCTACGCCCTCCACATCGATTCGCCCAGCCTCCACGAGGTGGTCTTCAGCGACACCCTCCAGGCCAAGCACGATGTCCACACGCTCGACATCGCCAAGCGCCTCATCGACCACGGCTACCACCCGCCCACGATCTACTTCCCCCTGATCGTGCCCGGCGCGCTGATGATCGAGCCCACGGAGAGCGAGGACAAGGGCGAGCTGGACGCCTTCTGCGACACCATGCTCGCCATCGCCAAGGAGGCCGAAACGGACCCCGAGGCCCTGCACCAGGCACCGACGCTGGCTCCCTTGCGCCGCATGGATGAGACCACCGCGGCCCGCAAGCCCGTGCTGCGGTGGACCAAAGCCTAGTCTTTACCGCTGCGAAAATCGCGGGCCGCATGGCCCGCGATTTTCGTAGGCCTTCGCCTGCGGCGGAGCCGGAATCAATCGTGCGGTATCAGGTGGACCGCTGCGGCCTTGAGGATGGCGCAGACCTGATCGCCTTCCGACAGAGCCAGATCTGAACAGGCCTGCCGTGTCACCAGGCTCTCCAGGGGGAAGCCGGCATCGAGGGCGATGCGCACGAGGGAGCCCTCCTGGTGCAGGGCCGTGATGCGCGCCGGCAGGCGGTTGCGGGCGGTGGATCCGGAGCCGGGTCCGCAGCCGCGCTCCACGGCCACATCTTCGCCCCGGATGCACACGAAGACTTCCCAGCCGAGGCTGCCGGGATCGGCGGCCAGTATCTGGGCGGAACCCACCGCGATCGTGGCCATCCCGTCGGCGATGGATTCGATCCGGCCGCGCACCACGGTCTCCACGCCCAGGATCCTCGCCACGGCTGGGTCCGTGGGGCGGTCGAAGACCTGCTGGATGTCGCCGCTCTGGCAGACCCGGCCCCCGTCCATCACCACCAGGCGATCGCCCAGCTGGAGGGCCTCGGCCCGGTCGTGGGTGACGAGGACCGTGGGGATGTCCAGGGTGCGGAGCAGCTCGCGCAGCTCCTTGCGGAGGCGCAGCTGCGACGGCCGGTCGAGGGCGGAGAGCGGCTCGTCCAGGAGCAGCAGGCGGGGCTTCCGCGCCAGGGCCCGGCCCAGGGCCACGCGCTGCTGCTGCCCCCCCGATAGCTCACCGGGATGCCGGTCCCCGAGGTCCTCCAGGTCGAGGAGGGCTAGCAGCTCCTCCACGCGGGCCGCCCGTTCCTGCGGGCCCAGCGAAGCCAGGCCGTAGCCCAGATTCGTGGCCACGCTGAGGTGGGGGAAGAGGCTGTAGGCCTGGGGCAGGAAGCCCAGGTCGCGGGCCTGGGGGGGCAGGTGGAGACGGCTCGCGGCATCGGACCAGGGGGTGCCGCCCATGTGAATGGAGCCGCGATCCGCCCGTTCCAGCCCGGCCAGCAGGCGTAGGGCCGTGGTCTTGCCCGATCCGGAGGGGCCGAAGAGCACGGTCACGGAGAAGCCCGGCCGTGGGATCTCGAAGCGGGCCTCGATGGTGGCGCCGCGCGGGAAGCGGCGCTCGGCGCCTGCCTGCAAGTAAGGGCCATCGCTGATCAGATGAGCGTCCACGGCTTCCTCTGTCGGCGCCGCAGCGCGTAGGTGAAGGCCAGGACGAGGAACGATACGCCCAGCAGCAGCGCGGCCGTGCGGGCCGCTGGCGCGTAGTCCATGGCCTGCACCTGATCGTAGATGGCGATGCTCACCGTGCGGGTGCGGCCCGGCAGGTTGCCGCCCACCATGAGCACCACGCCGAACTCGCCCAGGGTGTGCGCGAAGCTCAGCACCAGCCCCGTGAGGATGCCGGCCCAGGAGAGCGGCGCGATCACGCGGAGGAAGGTGCGGGGCCGCGACACGCCCAGACACCAGGAGGCCTCGATCAGCCCGCGGTCCACCGAGGCGAAGGCCGCGGCCAGGGGCTGGATCATGAAGGGCAGGCTGTAGAGCACCGAGGCGATGAGCAGGCCCTCGAAAGAGAAGGGCAGGGTGCTGCCGAAGAGCCCTTCCCAGGCCCGGCCCAGCGGGCTCCGCGGTCCCATGGCCAGGAGCAGGTAGAAGCCCAGCACCGTGGGCGGCAGCACCAGGGGCATGGCCACCACCGCCTCCACCAGGAACTTCCACCGCCGCCGGGAGAAGGCCAGCCAGTAGGCTAGGGGCAAGCCGAGGATCAGCAACGCCGCCGTGGTGAGCGAGGCGAGCCAGAGGCTCAGGCGGATAGCCTGCCAGTCCATCAGTGACCTTCCGTGGTGAACCCGTAGCGGTGGAGGATCTCCACGCCCTCGGGCGACTGCATGAAGTCCCGGAAGGCCAGGGCCGCGGCCCGGTTCCGGGCATGGTTGAGGATCACGCCGCCCTGATCCAGGGGTGGGTAGGCATCCTGGGGCACTTCGTAGGCTCGCCCGGCGGAGGCCATGGGTGGCGCTTTGGCCAGGGAGAGGGCGAGGAGGCCGATGTCGGCGGCGCCGGTCTGCACGAACTGGGCGGTCTGGGCGATGTTCTCCCCGAAGACCAGGTGTGGCCGCACGGCTTCCAGCAGGCCGGACTTCGTGAGTGCCGCCTCGGCAGCTCGTCCGTAGGGCGCATGGCGGGGGTTGGCGATGGCCACCTTGCGGGCGGCGGGATGCAGGAGGGCCTGCATGCCCAGCTGCTCCAGGGGGATGGGGGAATGCTTCGGCACCCACAAGACCAGACGGCCCCGGCTGTAGCGGAAGAGCGTGCTGCCGTCCGCCAGTCCCGCCGCCGCCAGCTTCTTCGGGTAGTCGAGGTCGGCGGAGAGGAAGAGGTCGAAGGGGGCCTTGTTCATGAGCTGGGTGTAGAAGTTCCCCGAGGAGCCGTACGTGATGGCCACCTCCAGGCCCGGCCGCCGCTTCGCGAAGTCGGCCTTCACCTCGGCCAGAGCGAACTGCAGGTCCGCCGCGGCGGCGATGGCGAGAGAAGGAGGTACTGTGGCGTGTCCCGCGGCCCCGAATCCCAGGACCCACAGGGCCGCCAAGGTGGCTCGCAGTTGGTGTCGGAGATCGGGCATGGCGGCTCCGGGCGGGGTGCATCGGGCGGCAGAGCGCCTGTCCGATTCTATGCCGGGAAGCCTGGAAAGATTGCGGCGGGTGGGCCGGCCCGTCATCATTCCACGGGAATGCCGCCACTCCACTGACTGGACCGAGGGGTTCCATCCTGCGAGGTTCCGGTTTCTTGGCCCCGAAGGGATGTCGCATGTCCGCGTTCCTCAGCCGGTTCCGAATCGCCGCCAAGCTCTGGCTGGGCTACAGCGTCGTGGCCGCGATCCTGGCGGGGCTGGCCCTGATCCAGCTCGGCATCCTCCACCAGGAGGAACGTCAGGCCATCCGGATCTTCGAGAACCGGATGGTGCCCGTCCGTCAGTTGAAGGCCGTCTCCGACGCCTACGGGATCCATATCCTCTTCGCCGCCCGCCGGGTGCGGGGGGGTACCCTCGAAGCCCCCGAGGGCCTCGCGCGGGTCCGGTCCGCCCGGCTGGAGGCGGGGCGGCAGTGGGCCGCCTTCAAGGCCTCGGCCCCGGATCAGACGGATAAGGAAGCGCTGGCCAACATGGACGCCCTCGTGGTCTATGTGGCCGGGGATCTCGACCGTCTGGAGCAGCTCCTGGCGGAAGGCCGGCTACCGGAGCTCGGGCGCTTCGTGGACGACGACCTGCTCCCGCAGATACTGCCGCTCACCGAACTTCTGGCGGGCCTGGTGAAGACTCAGGAAGACGCCGCCCAGCGGACCATGGAGGAGATGGCGGCCCGGGCCCGGCGGACCCGGACACTGTCCTACGCCATGATCCTGGCGGGGCTGGCCACGGCCCTGGCCCTGGGTTACCTGATCACCCGCGACCTCTCCGGCAGCATCCGGGGCATGGTGGACCAGGTGCGCCGCGCTGCCGGGGGCGACCTGCAGGCCCGGGTGGAGACCCAGGGACGGGACGAGCTCGCGGACATGGGCCGCGAGCTGAACCGGATGATTGCGCGCCTGCGGGACACCATCCATGCCCTGGCGGAGCGCGAGGGCAGCGAGCGCGCGGTGCTGGAGAACGCCCGCGTGGTCATCATCGTCCGGGACAACGAGGGCGTGGTGCGGCGCTTCAATCCCTATGCCGAGGCCCTCCTTGGCTATCGCCTCGAGGAGGTGATCGACCGAGGCACGGCGATCTGGCTCGATCCCCAGGAGGTGGCGGCCCGCGCCCAGGAGCTGGCCCAGCGCGAGGGGCGGCCGGTGGCCTCTGACATCGAGCTCATCCGCCTGCTCACCGCCGCCGGTCCCGACCAGCGGGAGTGGACCTTCCTGGCCCGGGACGGGCGGCGCATCCCCATGCTGGTGGCCCTCTCCCGGGTGCTGGGCGCGGAGGGGGAACAGATCGGCTACCTGAGCATCGCGTCGGACCTCTCCGAACGGAAGGCCCTGGAGGCCGACCTGCGCGCCAGCGAGGCGCGGGCCCAGACGGCCAACCGGGCGAAGAGCGCCTTCCTCTCTAACATGAGCCATGAGCTGCGTACCCCACTGAATGCCATCCTCGGCTATGCCCAGCTCATGGAACGCCGGCCCGGACGCAGCGCGGAGGACCACGATCAGCTCGGGCGCATCCTGGCCGCCGGCGAGCACCTGCTGTCGCTGATCAACGACGTGCTGTCCCTCAGCAAGATCGAATCGGGGGGTCTCGACCTGCGCATCGGTCCCTTCCGCACCGCCGTCCTGCTGGACGGGGCGCTAGACATGCAGCGGATCCGGGCCGAGGCCAAGGGCCTGGAGCTGAGGCTGGAAGCGGACCCGGCGCTCCCGGAGTACCTCGATGGCGACGCCGCCAAGCTCAGGCAGATCCTGGTGAACCTGCTGGGCAACGCCGTGAAGTTCACTCAGCAGGGATCGGTGGTCCTCCGGGCCGGGTACGCCTCGGGGCGGGCCACCTTCGCCGTGGAGGACACGGGCCCGGGGATCTCCGAGGAGGACCAGCGGCAGCTCTTCCAGGCCTTCTTCCAGGCCGCCAGCCAGCCGCTCGCAGCGGAGGGGACGGGCCTGGGGCTCCACATCAGCCGTTCGCTGGTGCATCTCATGGGTGGGGAGCTGCTTCTCGAAAGCCGGCTTGGCGAAGGCAGCCGGTTCAGTTTCAGCCTACCCCTGGTGGAAGGAGAGCCTCCGCTGGAGTTGGAGGGCGGCGGTGAGGTGATCCGCCTGGAACCGGGGCAGCACCCCGCGGCGATGCTGGTGGTGGATGACCGGCCGGAGAACCGGGACCTGCTCGCCCAGCTGCTGGTCTCCGTGGGCTTCCAGGCCATCACCGCCGCCGATGGCGTCGAGGCTCTGGAGCTCTGGGGGCGCCACCACCCCGGCCTGATCTGGATGGACCTGCGCATGCCCCGCATGAGCGGCTTCGAGGCGCTCCAGATCCTTCGCGGGAAGGAACTGGAGGAGAACCTGCCCCATACCTTCGTGGTGGCGATTTCCGCGAGCGTCATCGACCTGGATCGGGAGACCCTCCGCAAGGCGGGCTTCGACGACTTCCTGGGCAAGCCCTTCCGGCAGGCCGAGCTCTTCGAAGTGGCGGGCCGCCTGCTGGGCCTCCGCTTCCTGACCCGGGAGGCCGCCCCGGCACCGGTCTCGATGGATCTGACCGGTCTGAAGCTTCAGCCCGAGCCCTGGCGCGCCGATCTGAAGGAGGCGGTCCTCATCGGCGATACCGAGGCTGCCCTGGCGGTGGTCGACCGGTTGGGGCACCACCCCATGGCCGATGGGCTCCGGTACCTGCTCCGCGACTACAAGCTCCAGGAACTGCTCAACGCGCTGAACGGATGACATGGGAGATCGGCATGCTGGTACCGCAGGGCGACATCCTCATCGTGGACGACAATCCGGCCAACCTTGACCTGCTGGGGGCGGTGCTGCGGGAGCGGCAGTACAGGGTGCGGGCCGTGCCCTCCGGTGCCATGGCCCTGGAGGCCGCGCGCCGCCACCCGCCCGAACTGGTGATGCTCGACGTGAACATGCCGGGAATGGACGGCTACGAGACCTGCGAGGCCTTCAAGCAGGATCCCGCGCTGGCCCGCATCCCCATCATCTTCATCAGCGCCCTGGACGATCCCCTCGACAAGGTGAAGGCCTTCAAGGTGGGGGGGCGCGACTACGTGACCAAGCCCTTCAGCGCCGAGGAAGTGCTGGTGCGGGTCGAGCACCAGGTGAACCTGGGGCGGCTCCAGCGGGAGCTGGAGATCCAGAACCAGAACCTGGCGGATGCCAACCTCAAGCTGAAGGAGGTCAACACCCTCAAGACCAACTTCACCACCATGCTGATCCACGACCTCCGCTCCCCCCTCACCGTGATCGGACTCGTCCTGGAAAAACTGCGGGGAGGGAGCTCATCCAGCGATGGGGCCCTGGACAAGGCCGAGGCCTCCTGCACGCGGATCAAGGCCCTGCTCGACGAGATGCTGGAGATCTACCGCAGCGACACCGGGCAGATCCCCATCGAGTTCGGGGAGATCGACCCGGCCCCATGGCTGGCGACCCTGCTGGCTCCATACCAGCTGCGGGCGGCCTCGGCCGGCGTGGAGTTCCAGCTGGCCATCCCCGAGGAGCTGCCCCTGATCCGTGGGGACCAGCAGAAGCTGGACCGCGTCCTGGTGAACCTGGTGGACAACGCCTTCAAGTTCACGCCGCGGGGCGGGGCCGTGCGGGTGGAGACCGGGATCGAGTTCGGGTCCGGCGTGGAGGCCGGCCTGCGCTTCCTCCGCCTGTCCGTGGTCGACACGGGGCGGGGCATCCCGGCGGGGGACCTCCCCTTCATCTTCGATCCCTTCCGGCAGACCGAGCGCGCCGATGCAAGCAGGGGGGTGGGTCTGGGCCTCGCCATCGTCCAGCGCCTGGTGGCCGCGCACCGGGGCCAGATCCGCGCCCAGAGCCAGGTGGGCTTCGGCTCGAACTTCAGCGTCCTCCTCCCCTGCTGACGGGCCCCCGTCCCGAAGGCACAATAGAGGGTTCCCCGGAGCCCCCATGCGCCTCCTCCCCTCCCTCGTTCTCGGCATCCCCCTCATGGCCCAGGTCCTCGCGCCCGTGCAGGAGCGGGCCGACCGGTTCCTCAAGCTGGTGAACGCCGGCTACCAGTCCCTCTACTACGTGAGCCAGGAAGCCACCTGGGCGGCTGCCACGGACGTGAAACCCGAGCATGATGCCGCCGCCGAGTGGGCCGGCAAGGCCTTCGCCGCCTTCAACGGCAATCCCATGGTCATCACCGAGGCCAAGGAGCTGCTGAAGCAGCGGGCCCAGCTCGACGAGAAGACCGTGCGCCAGCTGGAGCGGGTGCTGCTCATGCCCTATGGCGCCGAAGGGCCCATGACCCGGCCTGAGCTCGTGGCCGCCCGCATCGAGGCGGAGACCCGCCAGGTCTCGCTCATGAACGGCTTCCAGTTCAAGGTCGGAGGCCGCCCGGTCTCCGCCAATGACATCGACAACAAGCTCACCGCCAGCCGCGACCTGACCGAGCGCCGGATGTGGTGGGAGGCCAGCAAGGAGATCGGCGTGCCCCTGAAGGATGGCCTGGTGCGCCTGCGGGACCTCCGCAACGGTGTGGCCCGGGAGCTGGGCTATCCCGACTACTTCGCCCTCCAGGTGGCCCGCTACGGCCTGACCACCGACGAGATGATGGCCTTCAACCGGAAGTTCCTGGCAGAGCTGAAGCCCCTCTACCTCCAGCTGCACACCTGGGTGAAGTACGAGATGGCCAAGAAGTACGGCCAGCCCGTGCCCAAGGCCATCCCCGCCCACTGGATCAACAACCGGTGGAGCCAGAACTGGACCGGCTTCGTCAGCGCCGTGGACTTCGATCCCTACTTCAAGGGCTGGCAACCCGAGCGCGTGGTGAAGACCGCCGAGGCCTTCTACACGGGCCTGGGCTTCGATCCCCTGCCCGCGAGCTTCTGGGTGAAGTCCGACCTCTATCCCGTCAAGGCCGGCGACCCCCGCAAGAAGAACAGCCACGCCTCCTGCTGGCACCTGGACCTGGACAAGGACATCCGCTCGCTCATGAGCGTGGAGGCCAATGCCCAGTGGTTCGAGACCGTCCACCACGAGCTGGGCCACGGCTACTATTTCATGAGCTACACCCGGCCCGGCGTCCCGCCCCTGCTGCGGGACGGCGCCAACCCTAGCTTCCACGAGGGCGTGGGCGAGCTCATCGCCATGGCCACGCGGCAGATCCCCTACCTGAAATCCGCGGGCGTGCTGCCGGCGGACTATAAGGTGGACCAGATGCAGGTGCTGCTCAATGACGCCTTGGAAGTGGCCATCCCGTTCATGTACTGGGCCTGCGGCACCATGCCCGAGTGGGAGGCCCAGTTCTACGGCGGCATGCCCGCCGATCAGATGAACGCCAGGTGGTGGAAGCAGGTGCGCGACCTGCAGGGCGTGGAGCCGCCCAGCCCGCGTGGTGAACAGTTCTGCGACGCGGCCACCAAGACCCACATCAACGACAATCCCGCCTACTACTACAGCTACGGCTGGGCCACGGTCTTCAAGTTCCAGATGCACGACCACATCGCGCGGAAGATCCTCCACCAGGATCCCCGCGCCTGCAATTACGCGGGCAACAAGGAGGTGGGCGCCTTCCTGAAGAAGATCCTCGCCAAGGGCGCCACCGAGGACTGGCGGAAGGTGCTGAAGGAGGCCACGGGCGAGGATCTCTCCACCCGCGCCATGATGGACTACTTCAAGCCCCTGCTGGCCTGGCTGGAGCAGCAGAACAAGGGCCGCCAGATCGGGTGGGACTAGGCATGGCTGAAAGGATTCACCAGGCCCGGGTCGTCAAGTCCCTCACCAGGGACCGCCACATCCGGCTGTCCTCGCTGGACGCCAGCCCCCTGTGGGACGGCGTCCGCCGGGGCCACCCGCACCTGGAGCCGGCCGCCTGTGCCTGCCTCACGGAACTGCTCGCGGCCACGGCCCTGCTCCAGGGCCGCACGCTCTTCGCCGAGCGCCTGCAGCTGCTGGTGAAAGGCTCGGGCCGGGCCAAGGCCGTGGTGGCGGACAGCTGGCCCGACGGCACCATCCGGGGTGTGCTGGACCCGGGGCCGGAGGAAGCCCCAGCCTGGATCCTGGGCCCCGGTGTCTTCCAGGTGATGCGCTCCAACGCCACGGGCCAGCCCTACGTGGGCCACCTGCCTCTGGTGGAGGGCGGCATCCAGGTGCAGCTGGAGCACTACCTCCAGCAGTCGGAGCAGATCCAGGCCAGCCTCACCCTCTGGTGCGATCACGGTACCGGGGAGGCCGGCGGCCTGCTGGTGGAACCCCTGCCGGACTGTCCGCCAGAGCGCCTGGCGCGGCTCGTCCAGGCCATCGAAGGCCTCGATGTGGTGCCCCTCTGGGAGCGCACGCCGGAGTTCCTCGCTTCCTGGGTCTCCCAGGGCGAAGGGGCCGATGACCTGGTGGCCACGGAGATCTTCTACCG
>DASXUH010000035.1:0-6887 GCA_036504935.1 Geothrix sp.
GGGTTCTCACCGGGGCCCAGGTTGAAGGCGGCGTCGTCCAGCTCCCAGCGCCGGCAGGGGAACCGGGGCTTGGGGGGCTCGGGGCTGCCGGGGTGGGCGTCCACCACGCGCATGGGACCCTTGGGATCGTCGGGGCTCAAGAGGGAAGGATCGATGCAGGCCACGATCAGCCCCTCGTAACCGGGACCGAAGCGGCCGCCCACGCGGGCCCGCTCGAAGCCCCAAGGCCGGCGCACCTCCAGGCTGAAGAACCGCCCCTTCCTGCGCGGGTCGGGCAGGGTCACCCACTGGGGATCGGCTCCCGGCGCGCGGGAGACGGGGGCGATCCAGCCCTCCCAGGTGCGGCCCTTCACGGCGAGGCGGCGGACCTGGTCCCGGAAATGGCCCCGGTACCAGAGCTCGGACCGCACCCAGGCAGAGGGATGGGAGGGGCTGTAGCCCGTGTCCTCCACCCAGGGCCCCTCCTCGGGGTGGGAGCGGTCCCAGCCGCGGTACTGGCCTGCGTCCATGAGATCCCAGATGCCGGCGGTGAGCGGGTCGCCGCAGTCCAGGTAGAGGTCATCCACGCGGTGCTCGCCCATGGCGTGGAAGGCCTCGTGGACGATGTTCCCGAGGGGCACCTCCTCGGTCATGAAGATCAGTGGCCAGCGACGCGAGCGGTCCCAGGGCAGGGGCAGCAGCAGGCTCACGGCCTTGAGATCCGCCTCGTCCGCGGTCAGCGACTGGGGCTTGCCGGGCGTGATGATCCAGAGATGGTCGGGCTTGCCATCTGGGCGGAGGGCTCCGGTCCGATTGTCCAGCTGGTCGCAGACACCGAGGCCCTCGCCCTGCAGGCGCTCCACCACCCATTCGGCCATGCCCAGCTTGTGGGCATCGGTCCGTGGCGTGGGGTGCTCGGCGCTGCGGAACTTGAGGAAGCGGCCCTCGACGAGGGACACGGCCCCCTTGCTGACTTCGTACAGGTAGTTGGCCGCGCTGGCCACGCCGGGGCGGCGGGAGAAGATCAGCTCGCGCAGGGCGCCGTCCGGCAGCCTCGAGGGCTCGTCGGTGAAGTCGAGGCGCACGAGGAAGACGGCTTCCTGGCGGTGCCTGGGCTCGGAGCTGAGGGCGATGTCGCCGCGCCACTCGGCGGCGGGCACCAGGTCCCGGCGCCAGCCATCCTTCTCGACCGCCAGCACAGTGTCTCCGGGCTCCAGGTCCAGGTGGAAGCGGCCCTCGGCGTCGGTCACGGCCATGGGCGGGTCCGCGGCGGGGGAGATCCTCGGCTGGCGATCAGGATAGACGCGCACGCCGGCCAGCCCCCGGTGGCCGTCCGTGACGCGGCCTTCCATGGCGGCGGCCGGAGAGGCAAGCGCAGCCAGGAGGCCGAAGGCGGCTCCGAAGCCGCGGCTGGAACGTGGGGTCATGCCTGGCCGACGAGCTTCTGCAAGTGGGCCAGCCGGGCCAGCAGGGCCAGGCGGCGGCGGGCCTCCGGCCCCACCAGCGGCTTCTCCAGCGCATCGGACACCGGTTCCTGCAGGCGCGACCAGGTTTCCAGCTCACCGGGATCGTGCAGCAGGAGGATCGGCATGTCCCCCAGACCATCGGACTGCTGCAGGGCCACGGCCAGGTTCTGGGCGCTGCCTTCGGACAGATCCGTGTCGAGCACCAGCAGATCAGGCCGGTGGGCGAGGATCTGGGCCCTGGCGCGGCTTTCGCTCTGGGCCTCAAGATAGGTCGCCTGGTCCTTGCCGAAGTGGTTCTGGACCTGGGCAAGCACCAGCGCGCTGGCGGACGCCACCAGCACCTCGGGGCGGGCCGGGGCCAGCGGACCCGTGCGGAGCGACAGTGCGCGGATGCGGAGGTGGGTCTGCACGCGCACTTGGAGCAGCAGGCTGTTGGGGGGCTTGCGGATGAAGTCATCGGCGCCCGCGGCGTAGCTGCGGTCCTTGGCATCCCGGCTCAGGGCCGTCAGCACCAGCACGGGGATATCCGCCGTGGCGGGATCGGACTTGATGGCCTCGCAGGCCTTGAACCCGTCCATGGAGGGCATGACCACATCCATGATCACCATGTCGGGCCCGGGCCCCCCGGCCTTGAGGCGCGCCAGGGCCTGCTCGCCATCCGCCGCGACGATCAGGTGGTGCCCCAGCGGCTGGAGCTGCGCCTCCAGCATGCGACGCTGCAGGGCGTTGTCTTCCACCATCAGGATGGTCATGGGAGATGCGAAGTGGGACAAGCGGACTCCTTAGCTCTCGTGAATTGAGGGTAAGGGCCCCGTCGCTTCCTAGCAACAGCTGGAATGACGGTGGAGTAGGTAAATTCACGCAGGCGAGGAGCCTTTCCAACGATACAATGGCCAGTTCGAGGTTTCTCAGTGGCTCATCCCAGTCTCATCCGCAATTTCTCCATCGTCGCCCACATTGACCACGGCAAGTCGACCCTGGCAGACCGCCTGCTCGAGCTGACGAAGACCGTGGCGGGACGCGACATGCAGGCCCAGATCCTGGACGACATGGACCTGGAGCGCGAGCGGGGCATCACCATCAAGGCCCATGCGGTGACCCTGAAATACCCCGCGCTGGATGGCAAGACCTACACACTCAACCTCATTGATACGCCAGGCCATGTGGATTTCACCTACGAGGTGAGCCGCAGCCTCGCCGCCTGTGAGGGCGCGATCCTGGTGGTGGATGCCACCCAGGGCGTGGAGGCCCAGACCCTGGCCAACACCTATCTGGCCCTCGAGAACGGGCTGGAAGTGTTCCCGGTGCTGAACAAGACCGACCTGCCCAGCGCCGATCCCGAGCGAGTGCTCGAGCAGATCGACACGGTGATCGGCCTGGTGGACACTGCCCACGCGGTGAACGTCAGCGCCAAGACCGGCGAAAACTGCGAGCAGGTGCTCGAGCAGATCGTGAAGTGCATTCCCGCGCCCCAGGGCGACCCGAAGGCGCCGCTCCAGGCTCTGGTGTTCGACTGCTATTACGATGCCTACCGCGGCGTGGTGAACCTCATCCGCGTCATGAATGGCACGCTGAAAGCCGGGGACCAGATCCGCTTCATGTCCACGGGCAGCGAGCACCGCGTGGACGAGATCGGCATCTTCGATCCCAAGATGGACAAGCAGGAATCCCTGTCGGTGGGCGAGGTGGGGTACCTGGTGGCCAATATCCGGCAGCTGGTGGATGTGAAGGTCGGCGACACCGTGACCCATGCGGTGACGCTCACGACGAAGCCCGCCACCGAGATGCTGAAGGGCTTCAAGGAGATCCAGCCGGTGGTGTTCGCGGGGATCTTCCCCACCTCCAGCGACGATTTCGAGAACCTGCGCAACGCCATGGACAAGCTCCGGCTCAACGACAGCAGCTTCACTTATGAGCCGGAGACCTCCACGGCGCTCGGGTTCGGCTTCCGCTGCGGCTTCCTGGGCCTGCTCCACATGGAGATCGTGCAGGAGCGGTTGGAGCGTGAGTTCGACCTCGACCTCATCACCACGGCGCCCAGCGTGCGCTACCACGTGCACCTGACTGATGGCGCCGAGGCCTCCGTGGACAACCCCTCGAAGCTGCCGCCGCTCCAGAAGATCGCGAAGATCGAGGAGCCCATCATCGAGGCGACCATCCTGACCCGGACGGATTTCGTGGGCGGCCTGATCAAGCTCTGCGAGGACCGCCGTGGCATTCAGCAGAAGCTCGAGTACGTGAGCCAGGACCGCGTGATGCTGGTCTACGAGCTGCCCCTCAATGAGGTGGTGCTCGACTTTTACGACAAGCTGAAGTCCGTCTCCAAGGGCTACGCCAGCTTCGATTACCACATGAAGCACTACACGGAATCCGATCTGGTGAAGATGGACATCCTGGTGAACGGCGACCCTGTGGACGCCCTGTCCATCCTGGTGCACCGCAGCAAGAGCCAGACGCTCGGGCTCGCGCTCTGCCAGAAGATGAAGGAAGTGATCCACCAGCAGATGTTCGACGTGGCCATCCAGGCCGCCATCGGCAGCAAGATCATCGCCCGCACCAACGTGAAGGCCCGCCGCAAGGACGTGCTTGCCAAGTGCTACGGCGGCGATGTCAGCCGCAAGAAGAAGCTGCTCAATAAGCAGAAAGAGGGCAAGAAGCGGATGAAGTCCATCGGCAACGTGGAGATCCCGCAGGAGGCCTTCCTGGCGATCCTCAAGGTCGATAGCTGAAAAGCTTGGACAGGATTAACAGGATTAAGTGCTTGATTAACAGGATTAAAGATTTAATAAAATCCTGTTAATCCTGTTTTTCATCCTGTTAATCCTGTCTCCGCATTTGACGTGCGAGCGGCCTAGCCACCTTTCTCGCTGTTCTTGATCTCCCCGGACTCGACGAGGTTCGCGAGCAGGCGCTGGAGTTCGTCCTCACCGAGGATGCCGCGGCGCTGGAAGAGGCGGATCAGGCCGAGGACCAGGGCGCGGGCCTGGTAGGACTCCAGGGGGGGCACCGGCGGCTCGCGGGTGGTCCGGCCGAAGATGAGATCCGAGGACGCCGCCGGCCGCGGTGTCTCCGTCGGCTCGAAGAACTGGAAGGGATCGAGGTTCGTTGGCTCCTGGATGGCGGCGCCGGTGCTGTCGAAAAAGGGATCGCGTGGAAAGGGTGCTTCCGGCACGGCGCTCGAAGCCGGTATGGGCAGGGGAGCAAGGCTGAAGTTGACCGGGAGAGCCTCGCCCTCTTCGTGATCCGTGCCCACCTCCACCGTCACGGTGGCCCCGGGGACGGGCGCTTCCAGGCTGCGGTAGAGATCGCCGATGGCCTTGCGGAGCGCGCTGTGGGAGGCCACCACGGGCTGGATGTGCAGGCCCGAGGCGAACCGGGCGCTGTCTATGGCGTTCAGATCCGAGGGATCGGACATGGCCAGCACCAGCGACTTGGGTTCCTTGACCGAGATGGGCAACACGGTGAACTGGTCCGCGAGGCGGAAGGGCACCAGCTTCAGCACCTCGAGTGGCACCTCGAGATTCCGGACGTCCACTTGGGGTACACCCGCCTGGCGGCTGAGGAAATCCATCAGGACTTCTTCGGAAATGTAGCCCAGGGCCACGAGGTTGCTGCCCAGGCGGCCCCGGGCGATCTTCTGGTGGGTGATGGCGCTCTGAAGCTGGGCCGGCGTGATGAGGCCAGATTCCACGAGCAGTTCGCCCAGCCGCTTGATCGGTTGCTGCATGAGGGAGTCCTTGGGCTCAGGTCTTCCGGGGATGCACAGAGGGTGGTCCCCAAGGTAACGTTATTCAAGGCTTTTGTGGGCCGGAGGTGGCATGGAATCCGAGGATCTCTGGCGGGCGGCCCTGCACGATTTCAACAATCTGGTGACGGGGCTCCAGGGCGTGGTGGACCTGGGTGACCCGGCCCTTCCCCTTGATCCGCACAACCACGCAAGACTGGAGACGATCCTCGAGGATGGCAAGACCCTCATCGCCATGGCCCGTGCCATGGCTCTGGGGCGCATGCCCGGCTCCGGGCCGCTTCCGTGGGCGGACTGGGCCGCGGGAGTGCGCGGGCGCCTTGACGCCACCGGCCAACTCTTCCGATGCCCGGTGCAGCTGGTGGATGCGGGGGCCGGGGGCGCGTCCTGGCCCGCGCCTCTCCTCCAGGATTGGGTGGCGACCTTCACCCGGCAGATCCTTCCCTGGGCTGCCCCAGGCCCCTTGCGCCTGGAAGCGGAGGCCCGCCCCGGGGCCTGGATCCTGCGTTGGATCACGGATGCCCCCCTTCCGACGGCCCTGGAAGCCGACCCGCCATCCGACGCGCCGCGAAGCTTGGCCGGGCTCTGGCTGCGCGGCATGGCCAGCCACATGGGCCTGACGCTCGAAGCCTCTGCCGGCCTGCTCCAGGCCCGCATCCCGCACCCAGGTGCTGAATCCACCCTGTCCAAGGAAAACTGATGCTCCAGACGCCCCCTCCCGTTCCACCCGCTGCCGTGGTGGAGGTCACCGCCACGCGCTTTCCGGAGGACCCGGCGAAGGTGCCCGCCTCCATCACGGTCCTCACCGCCAGGGACCTGGCGGAGCGCGGCGCCACGGATTTGTGCAGCGCCCTGGGCCTCCTGGCCGGCGTCTCCGTCGCCCCCGGCGGCGACACCGGCCCGGCCGGAAGCGTGCCGGAATTCTGGGGCCTGAAGGAGTTTGATGCCTTCCTGCTCGTGGTGGACGGCGTGCCGTGGGGTGGCGCCTTCAATCCGGCCCTCTCCACCCTGAGCCTCGAAGGCGTAGAGCGCATCGAGATCCAACGGGGCGCGGCGCCGGTGATGTACGGCGCCACCTCATTCGTCGGCGTCATCCATGTCATCCGCGGTCTGCCAGCGGATGCGAAGGGTTCCGTCCGCCTTTCCGCGGGAAGCCACGGGAGTTTCGGGGGAGCGATCTCCCTCCGACTTCCGGCCGGAGCCGCCACGGACAGCACCCTGACCGTGGATCACGACACCCAGGGCTTCGAGGATCCCCGCACCGGCTTCAAGCGCACGCATCTCCTGTGGCGGAACCGCGTGCAGGCCCTGGCCGGCGTGTTTCGCTTCGACTTGGAGGGCACGGCCACGGACCAGCAGCCCGCCAGCCCCTTCCCCCGCGTGGGGAGGGCCCTGACGAGCCAGATACCCCTCGATGCCAACCACAATCCCGCCGGGGCCTTCCTCGACGACCGGCGGTTCACGTTCACCACGGGCTACGATCGGACGCTGGATCCCGCCCTGCTCTGGTCCACCACCCTGTCCGTGTCCCGGGCCCGGCAGGACGCCTTCCGCGGCTTCCTCACCGACGTGAGCTCCGTGGCTCCCAACGCCCACGGTTTCCGCGAACGCGTCGACCTCACGGACGTCTATTTCGACACGCACCTCACCTGGACGGCGGGATCCGCCCTCAAGGTGGTGGCAGGCCTGGACCATCT
>DASXUH010000036.1:0-2111 GCA_036504935.1 Geothrix sp.
GGCCACCACGGCGAACATGGCCAGGGAGGGGCCCCAGCCGGCCAGTCCCCGCAGCAGTTCCTGCAGGTCCCGCTGGGGACTCTGGTCGGGCTTCAGCACCAGGCTCGTGGCCATGGCCACAGTCAGCACCAGGAACACCGCGAGGGCGAGGAAGGCCGCGCCCCAGGCGAGGTTCCGCCGGGCGGTTCCCGGCGCCAGCAGCCGCCAGAGCTCAGGGAAGGTGAGCCCCTCCGCCCAGCAGAGCAGGCGCACTCCGATGCCAGCGTGGAAGAGGGTGCCCAGGGGCACGACGGCCCAGCGCAGGGTGGGCCAGGGCATGAGCAGCAGCGCCGAGAGGTTGCCTGCGGCGAAGAAGGCCATGAACCAGCCCAGGAAGACCAGGGCCGCCGCCCGGCCCGACAGGCCCCAGGCGGGCAGGGGCCGCAGGAGCGGCTGCCGCCGGGTGATCCAGAGGTAGATCCCCACCGCGAGACCCCCGGCCGCGAAGGCCATCACCAGCAGCCCGAGGCCGCCGAGGGCCGCGAGGCGGGTCAGCAGGATCGTGCGGGCCCGGGCACGCAAGGCTTCGCCGGAGACCGTGCCGCCCTCCCGATCGCGGAGCCTGGCCTCCAGCAGGGCGGCGGTGTAGCCGTTCCCGAGGCGGCGCTGCACGTCCTCGCGGGTGGCGGCGTCCGGAACGGGCGTGTTCCCATATGCCCCTGAGAAGGTCCGCCGGAAGCGCTCACCGCCGATCCCAGCCGGGATGCTCTCCGCGACGAGCCCCTGGACCTCGGCCGGGTCGCCCAGCTCCGCCATGAGCACCGCGAGCAGGGCCCGGTCCCAGGGGTCCGTCAGCTGGGCCCGGGCCCGGGCCCATTCCTTCGCAGCCACCCGGGTGCCGCCGAGGAGGCGGGGACCCGCGAGGTACACCTCCAGCATCTGGCCTTGGAGGCTGGTCTGTCCGGAAGGTCTCTGGCTGCCTTCCTGGCGGACCCGGAGGGTGGTGCTGGCGGCCAGCAGGGCGATGAGCCCCAGGAGGACGATGAGAGGATCCGCCCAGCGGCGGTCAGGGTGCCAGGGGCTTGGAGGGGCGGAATCCATGGACCTAGGCTACGCGAAGGGTGGCCGCCCGGTGCGCCGGAAGCGCCGGGCCGCCACCCACAGGTAGACGCGGTTCAATAGGCGGGGCAGGCCGGGGAGGGCCAGCAGCGGCGCTACCCACCGCCAGCCCGGCAGGCGGCGCGCGATAGGCCGGAGGAGATCGGCCCCGGCCCAGACCTCGCGGGTAGCCAGGTCGAGGCCGTGGATCTCCCTCTCCAGGGGCTTCCCGGCCAGTTCGGGCGCCAGGGCCAGCAGGTCGGGATCCCGGAGGGAGACCATGTGCAGCAGTCCCTGCCGGTCTTGCCGCGCAAGCCAGAGGGTCGCCCGGTTGCAGAGGGTGCAGGCGGAGTCGTAGGCGATCAGAAGGGGCGCGCTCATCGTGGCGCATGATGCCACGGGTTCGGTATGGTGGGGGATCGGAGGCTCTATGCCCTTCTCCCATCCCATCGAGGTGCGGTTCAGTGACCTGGACGCCATGGGCCATGTGAACAACGCTGTGGTGGTGAGCTTCATGGAGCAGGGGCGCTTCCAGTGGTGGCGGAGCTTCCTGGGTGGCCGGAAGTTCCAGGAGGAGGGCTTTCTCATCGTTCGCATCGAGGTGGACTACCGGATGCCGATCCTGCTGGGCGACGATGTGCGCGTGGAGCTGCACTGCACGAAGGTGGGCAACAGCTCCTTCGAACTGACCTACCGCATCACCAAGGGCCTCGGCGGCGAGCTGTTCGCGGAGGGGAAGAGCGTGCAGGTGATGCTGGACTTTGCCACCAACCGCCCCAAGTCCCTGGCCCCCGCCACCCGCGAGTGGCTCGAAGCGCAGGACTGATCCTGTGCTGCTCGGCACCGCCGCCTGGTCCGAGGGTCCCCTGGAACGCCGTGCCCTCGTGGGCCGGCTGGCTTCCGGCCGCCTGGCGGACTTGAACCGCATCGAGGCCATCCGCCTGCGCAAGCTGGGGGAGGGTGACCCGGAGCGCTTGGCCGAGGCGCTCGTTCCCGCCAGCCTCCGGCGGCTGCTGGAAGGGGGCTCCCGGGCC
>DASXUH010000037.1:0-14874 GCA_036504935.1 Geothrix sp.
GCCGTGGTGGGCTTCTCCTTCTGGTGGCAGTCGTGGCAGATCAGCTTCGCCTTGACGTGGGGCGCCGGCAGCGGCCGCTCCTGCCCGGCACAGATCCCTGCAACCAGGAGGCCCATCAGCCCCAAAGCTGCGATCCGACGAGGATTCATAGGCCCTCCCGTCCCGTCCTGGACGAATGACGACCATGATATCGCATTTATTGACAGCCCAGTGCTCCCGCCTGGAAGCCTCATCCCCGCACGGGTAAACTGATCCATTGGGTTGGCTGTTCCAATGAGGTTCCGTTTGCTCACTCCAAATCGGCGCAGCCGATATGGAGCCGGGAAAGGCTAAGGCTAAGGATGGCAATGCGCGAGATGGATAAGGCTTTCGACTTCAGGACGGCGCAGACGCGCTGGTATTCGGTGTGGGAAGAAGCCAAGGCCTTCGAGGCCGCCCCCACGAGCGGCAAGGAGCCCTGGTCCATCGTGATTCCGCCCCCCAACATCACGGGCAACCTGCACATGGGCCACGCCCTGGTGAACACGCTCCACGACGTGCTCACCCGCTTCAAGCGGGCCCAGGGCTATGACGCGCTGTGGGTACCCGGCACAGACCACGCCGGCATCGCCACCCAGATGATGGTGGAGCGCCAGCTCAAGGCCGAGGGCACGGACCGCCACAAGCTGGGCCGGGATGCCTTCGAGCAGCGAATCTGGGACTGGAAGGAGAAGAACCAGGGCGCCATCGAGCACCAGCTCAAGCGCCTGGGCTGCTCCGTGGACTGGACCCGCAACCGCTTCACCCTGGATCCGTCACTCAACAAGGCCGTGCGCAAGGTCTTCGTGGAGAGCTACAAGGCCGGGCGCATCTACCGCGGGCCCCGCATGATCCAGTGGGATCCAGCCCTCCAGACGGCCCTGAGCGACCTGGAAGTGAAATACGAGGAGCGCAAGGGCAAGCTCTGGTACCTGCGCTACCCCCTGGCAGATGGCAGCGGCGAGGTGGTGGTCGCCACCACGCGCCCCGAGACCATGCTGGGCGACACCGCCGTGGCGGTGCATCCCGACGACGAGCGCTACCGGGGCATGATCGGCAAGCTCATGGACCACCCCCTGACGGGCCGCCAGATCCCCGTGGTGGCCGACAGCTTCGTGGATCCCGCCTTCGGCACCGGCTGCGTGAAGGTGACGCCGGCCCACGATCCCAACGACTTCGCCGCCGGCCAGCGCCTGAAGCTGGAGTCCATCACCATCATCGGCTTCGACGCGAAGATGACCGCCGCCGCCGGCGCCTACGCGGGCCTGGACCGCTTCGAGGCCCGCAAGCGCGTGGTGGCCGATCTCGAGGAGCAGGGCTTCCTGGTGAAGGTGGAGGACTACACAAACAAGATCAGCCTCAGCGACCGCAGCGGCGCCGTGCTGGAACCGCTCGTCAGCGAGCAGTGGTTCATGGACGTGAAGGAGGCCGCGGCCAAGGCCCTGGAGGCCGTCCAGAGCGGCGCCATCCAGTTCACGCCGGAGCACCACACGGCCGTGTGGGCCCATTGGCTCACCAACATCCAGGACTGGTGCATCAGCCGCCAGCTGGTCTGGGGCCACCGCATCCCCGCCTGGACCTGCGCGTCCTGCGGGGAGCTTCATGTCGAGATGGAGGCGCCCTCCACATGCTGCGCATGCGGAGCGGGAGAACTGATTCAGGATCCTGACACCTTGGATACTTGGTTCTCGTCGGCCCTGTGGCCCTTCAGCGTCTTTGGCTGGCCCGAGGAAACTGCGGAGCTGAGGCGCTATTACCCCACCAGCGTGCTCATCACGGGCTACGACATCCTGTTCTTCTGGGTGGCGCGCATGGCCATGGCCGGCCTCACCTGGATGGGCGAGGTGCCCTTCCGCAAGGTCTACTTCAACAGCCTGGTGCGCGATGCCAGCGGCCAGAAGATGAGTAAGACCAAGGGCAACGTCATCGATCCCCTCGAAGTCATGGAGGAGTACGGCACGGATGCCCTGCGCTTCTCGCTGGCCATCATGGCCGCGCCGGGCACAGACATCGCCATGAGCACCGCGCGGCTCGAGGCCTCCAGGAACTTCTGCAACAAGCTCTGGAACGCATCACGATTTGTCCAGATGAATCTTGATGAGTCCGTCTCGCTGGCGACAACGCCAGAATTCGGCGAGGCCGAATTCTGGTTGATCAAGGAAATGCGCGACACCTTGACGGCTGTCACCAAGGCCCTGGAGGAATTCCGCTTCCATGAGGCCTCGGACCTGCTCTACCACCTGGTGTGGGATGATTTCTGCGCCACCTACATCGAGCTGGCCAAGGTGCAGCTCCTCAGTGGCACGGCAGGGCAGAAGGCGGCCATCCTGCACTTCCTCGACATCCTCCTGCGCGCCCTGCATCCGTTTGTTCCCTTCCTTACCGAAGAGATCCACGAAGCGGTCATCGCTTCGCGATTGCCGGACTCAGAGCCAGCGCTCCTGGCTCTGAGAAGCTGGCCGATGGACGAGAAGATCCTCCACATCCAGGGTGGCGACGCCACGATCATCCCCCGGTTCCAGGAGGTGCTCTCCGCCCTCCTGCGCCTCAAGGCCGAGCAGGGTGTGGATCCCGCGAAGCGGGTGCCGGCCTATTGTTCCCTATCGGAACTCGAACCCTTCACCGAGGCCCTGAAGTCCATCGCCCGCCTGGAATCCGTCACCTTCGTGAAGGGCGACCTGGCCTCGTCCACTCGCACCGTGGCCGTGGTGGCGGGAGGCGCGGTGGCGCTGGAGCTGGCGGGCCTCAAGGACCCCGCCGCAGAGAAGGCCAAGCTGGAGAAGGAACTGGCCAAGCTGGAGAAGGAACTGGAGCCCCTCCGCGCCCGTCTCGCCGATGACAGTTTCGTCACCAAGGCCCCTGAGGCCGCCGTGGCCAAGCTGCGCGGCCAGGCCGAGGAGAAAGAGCACCGCCTGGCCCAGGTGAGGGCCCTGCTGGGCTGAATGATGAAGAAGGCCCTGCCGTTCCTCCTCCTGGCTCTGGCCGCTGGAGGCGTGTGGGCCATCCGGCGCCAGCAGGCGAGCGTCCCGCCGCCTGCGCCCCTGCTCGCGGCAGCCAAGCTGACTGATGCCGCCACCCACCCCGAGCCACCAGGAGTCGCGCCCCTGCTGGATGCTCTTCGGGCCGACCTCCAGGTCCACCACCAGCTCATCGTGCTCTTCGCGGATGAGCCCGCCCTCAAGGGCGCAGAACGGGAGCGGGCCCTGGCCGTGGGCCACCGTCTCCACCACGAGCGCCGGGACCTGGTCCACCAGCTGAACGCGGCCCTCACGCGGCTCGCGGGTCTACCCGCAACCCAACGGGATCCTGTGGTCGGCGCGCTCCTCGACTGGATGGAGGCTGATCCCGAGCTGCTGGAGCTGGATCGCCTGGCCTTCCGGGATTCCCTGCGGGTGCTCCAGAAACCGCTGCGCCGTGACACCACGCCCGAGGGCCTGCTGCTCAACCGGCGCCTGGCCCGGGACCTTGCCGAAGCGGATCGCGTGGAGGCCCTGGTCGAGACCGAGTACCAACGGGTCTTCGGAGGCCCGGGGCACCCGGCCCAGGGTGGGCAGCGGGAGCGCTGGAATGCCTACGTGGCGGAACTCCAGCGCCACCTGTCCCTGGACACCTTGTTGAAGAGCGCCGCCATCCCCAGCCCGGCCGCTGGGCTGGCCGGCAGCGGCGAGATCAACGGCACCGAGCTGCCCGGAAAGGTGCTCATCCTCAGCTTCGATGACGGACCGCACCGGGTCTACACCGAGGAGATCAAGGCCATCCTCGAGAAGGAGCATGTGCCCGCCCTGTTCTTCGAGGTGGGGCGGAACCTGGGGGCCCAGGATGCTTCCGGGCAGATCAAGCTGGGCCCCCTGGCGGCGTTCACCGAGGACCTGGCGAAGGGCGGCTTCGTCGTGGGCAACCACAGCTACACCCACGCCCAGCTCAGCAAGGAGACGGGCGCTCCGCTGGATCTGGAGATCCGCGAGACCGACCAGCTCCTGCGGGCCATTCCGGGAGCCCACAGCCAGCTCTTCCGGTTTCCCTACGGCGCCCGCACGCCGCTCCAGCTGCAGGCCCTGGAGACCTACCACCTGCGCTCGGTACTCTGGAACATCGACAGCCTCGACTGGGCCGACCCGGTACCCAGCTCCGTGGCGGACCGCGTCCTGAAGGCCATCGCCCACGAGCGGCGCGGGATCCTCCTCTTCCACGACATCCACGACCGGGCGGGCAAGGTGCTGCCGGTCCTCATCCCGAAACTTCGGGCCGAGGGCTACACCTTCGCGGGATTGGACGCGGAGGGGAACCTCCGGCTGGCTGGCCGGCCCTGAGGCGAGCCCCCGAGGGAATCCAGGGCTGAAGCCATCCTCCGCCGCTGGCGGAGGCCGGCAATGCTAACCTGGATGACATGACGAAGATCTACTATGCCGGCCAGGATGTGGACGCGCCCTGCGGGCGCTGTGGCGGCGAGACGCGCCATCAGATCCTGACCGTGACCAATGGCGTGCCCGACCGGCTCATCTGCGGCAACTGCCGCTCCGTGCACAAGTTCCGCGCGGCCAAGCCGGAACCCTTGCCCCGCTCGCCCCGGATCCCCGCGGCGGTGAAGGCCAGCGGCCCCCGGCCGGGCTCGCTGGTCGCCCAGTTCCAGGACGCCGTCGCCCGGGAGCAGGGCGGCGCCCAGGCCCGACCCTACTCGGTGGCCGACCGCTGGGAGGAGGGCGCCTGGATGGACCATCCTTCCTTCGGCCTGGGGCGCGTGCAACGGCGCATGGGCCGCAAGGTGGACGTGCTCTTCAAGGACGGCCTGAAGACCCTGGTCAGCGCATGACCCAGGAACCCTTCCTCGAGGCCGGCTCCCCCGCGCTGCGGGAGCTGCGCTTCGCGGTACTGGACCTGGAGACCACTGGCGGAAGTCCCAGGGCCCGCTGGGGCAAGGATGGGCGGTTCATCCAGCCTTCGGAGATCACCGAGGTGGGCATGGTGCGCCTTTCGGGCCCGGTGGTCGAGGACCGCTGGTCGAGTCTGGCTGCCATCCAGGGCTTCCTGCCCGAGGAGATCCAGCGCCTCACGGGCATCAGCCTGCCCATGCTGGCGGGCGCGCCCCCCTGGGAGCAGGTGGCCCTGAAGCTGGTGCCGAAGCTGGAGGGCCGCGTCTGGGTGGCCCACCACGCTCCCTATGACGGTAGCTTCCTCAAGGCCTGGCTGCCAGAGGGCGTCTGGCGCCGCCACCGCCTCGTCTGCACTAGGCTGCTGGCGAAGAAGCTCATCCCGGAGCTGCCGCGGCGGAGCCTGGCCGAGCTCTGCGACTTCCTCGGCATCACCAACACGCGCGCCCACCGTGCCCTCCAGGACGCCGAAGCCACTGCCGAGGCCCTCCAGCACCTGATGAAGCGCGCGGAGGAGCGGGGCATGGACGGTGAGGCCTTCCTCGCCGCCGGCGAGGTGGTCTGGAACAAGGTCTGAGCGCGTCTATTTGACGGCTTTCCTGGCCTTCCCGGCGGAGGCCTTCGAGTAGTAGGCGCACACACCCTTCTTGGCGTCCGGCTCGATGCCCGTGGCCTTGAGTGCATCCTTCAGCTTCTTCTCGGGAACCCCCAGGTCCTTCGCCCAGGCCGCGGCCGTCTTCAGGTCTTCCGCCATTAGGAACCTCCGCATCGGCATCGGGCCGATCTCGGCCATGGTAGCGGATCGCGGCTACACTCCCCGCATGGATCTCACCCGCTTTCTCGACCTCGTCCGCACCCAGGGCTGGCAGGGCTGGTCCCTTTGGGCTGTGCTCCTGGCCCAGGCCCTGCTGTGGGTCGGGCTGGTGCGCCTGCACCTCTCCCTGCACCGGGAGGAGGCTCCCTGGGAGGAGTGCATCGGGAAGATCCGCAGCGCCTTCCTCCGCAAGGTAAACGGCGACGAGGAGGTTCAGGAGCTGAAGGTCCACCGCTATGCCCCCCTGGTGGACCAGCTGCTTGCCCTGCACTTCGTCGAGGAAAAGAGCGACCGCTTTGACCGCTGGCTGCTGCTGCGCTGGAAGGTGAAAGAGGGCCTGCGTCCCTACTGGATCCGCTGGGGCTACCTGATCATCGCCTTCGGAGCCGTGACCTGGTTCCTCCAGGGCCTGCGCCTCGACCTGGGGACGGAGGTCCTCAAGCGCACGCCGGTGGATCCCCGCATCCTCTGGGTCTGGCTGGGCTACGCCATGATCCTGGCCTGGAAGATCGTCCGCCTCCACGGCAACCTTGAGCGCGTCCAGCGCAGCCTGCTGCTGCCGAGGCGGGACGAGTAGCGCCATGTCCTTCCTGATCCAGCCCTTCCAGCCGGGCCTCGAGCGCCAAGTGCTCGACCTGATCCTTCCCATCCAGCAGATCGAGTTCGGGGTGCCCATCACCGCCCGCGACCAGCCGGACCTGGCGCGGATCCCCGAGGTCTACCAGGCGGGCCGAGGCGGATTCTGGGTGGGCCTCGCGGAGGGCCGCGTGGCGGGGACGCTCGGCCTCATTGATTTCGGGCGGGCCCCCGGAGGCGGCGGGGCCCTGCGGAAGATGTTCCTCCACAAGGACCATCGCGGCAGCGGCCTGGCCCAGGCCCTGCTCGACGCCCTTCTCACCCATGCCCGCCACCAAGGCCTCCCGGGGCTTTGGCTCGGCACCCTGCCCCACATGGGGGCCGCGCACCACTTCTACGAGCGCAACGGATTTCAGCGCGTGGAGCCCGGGGACTTGCCTCCGGACTTCCCCCGCATGGCCGTGGATACCGTGTTCTACACCCTGGACCTCCCCCGTGCGCCGCGGTGAAGCGGCCCGCCGCCTGGGCCTGAGAGCGGAGCGGCTGACGCTTTGGCTGCTCTGGGCCCGCGGTTGGGATCTGGTGGCCTGGCGGCAGAAGCTGGGCCGCTACGAACTGGATCTGCTTCTGAGCCGGGGGCCTGAGCTGCGCCTGCTGGAAGTGAAGGCCCGCCGCCCTGGGGCCTGGGTCGGGGCCGACACCGCCCTGGAGCCCGAGCAGCGCCTCCGCCTCCAGCGGGCCCTCCGGACCTGGCTGGACCGCGTCCCCTGGCCCGGCCAGGTCACTTTCCAGCGCGTGAGCTGGGCCGGGCTGCGGTGCCGCTTCCATCCACCGGAGCGCTGGGACGCCCTCAAGTCAAGGCGATCGTCGGAGATCGGAGCCTCGGACATCTGAGTCCCTGAGAATCGGCTTGGCATAAGCCTCGCCCCGCACCCGGCGGGTGTCGGTATGTTGACCTTCCAGGATTGTCTGTCCCCATCATGGGCCCGCCAGGTCTGGCGGCCGGGCCTAACTGCGCGCGGATCCGCGATGGCGCGGAAAGAGGGGCCGGCATGAGCACCTCCCGGGCCTCCCGGCTCCGCACCCTCCCCCTGGGCCAGGGAGTCGAAGCCCCTCTTTTCGCCGCCCGGGTGGTGGCCATCACCTCCGGCAAGGGCGGGGTGGGCAAGACGAACGTCACCGCCGGCTTGGCCATGGCCCTGGCCCAACAGGGACAGCGGGTGGTGGTCATGGATGCGAATTTCGGCCTGGCCAACCTGGATATCCTGCTCGGCCTGTCCCCCAGGTTCACGCTCGAGCATGTCCTCCGCGGGGAGAAGGTGCTGGAGGAAATCCTGCTGAAGGGCCCTCTTGGAGTGCAGATATTGCCTGCAAGCAGTGGCATCCAGGAACTGACCCAGCTCGACACCATGAGTGAGCTGCGCCTGGTCCAGGGCCTTCAGAGGGTGGCGGAGACGGTGGATTGGCTGCTGATCGATACCGCGGCGGGCATCCACGAATCGGTTCTCAAGCTCCTCCTGGCAGCCCAGGAGGTCATCCTCGTGGCCACGCCCGAACCCACCAGCCTGCTGGATGCCTATGCCATGGCGAAAGTGCTGCACCAGCGGGAACCCTCGAAGCCGCTGTGGCTGCTGGTGAACAACGGCCACAGCGCGGAGGAGGCCCGGGAGACCGTCGATCAGCTGCAGGAAGCGACCGAGCGGTTCCTCGGCAAGCGGCTCCAGGTGCTGGGCATGATCCCCCATGACGCCCACATCCTCCAGGCCGTGCGCCAGCAACGGGGAGTGGTGGACCTCTTCCCCGACAGTCCGGCCGCCCGCGCCTTCGGGGCCATCGTCCAGCAATTGCTGGGCCGCGCCTCCTTGCAGCCGGATGACTTTGCGGCATTCTGGGGACTCCCCGCGCCCGGTGACATGCCCTAGGAACCCGAATGGCACCGACCCCCGACCAGCCCGTCGATTCCGGCCCGTCGAACCATGACGAGGTCGCCCGCGCCGTGGCGGCCGCCCCGCTCGCCCTCCGGCCCTGGGCGGCCCTGCTGGCGGCCAGCGACCGGGCCAAGGAAGCGGCCACCCCGGCTGCAGAGAGCGCCACCGAGGCCCCCGAACCCTTCGACCGGAGCAACCGTGAACAGATCATCAAGGACTACGTGCCCCTGGTGAAGTTCGTGGCCTACCGCATCGCCTCGCGCCTGCCCGCCCACGTGGAGCTGGATGACCTCATCAACAGCGGCATCCTGGGCCTGATGGACGCCATCGAGAAATTCGAGCCCACCCGCAACATCAAGTTCAAGACCTACGCCGAGCTCCGGATCAAGGGCGCCATCCTGGACGGCCTGCGGGACCTGGACTGGGTCCCCCGCAGCCTCCGGCGGAAGAAGAAGGACATCGAGAACGCCTACCATCTCCTCGAGCAGCAGAAGGGGCGGACGGCCACAGACGAGGAGGTGGCGCACCATCTGGGCATTCCCCTCGATGAGCTCCACCGGAATCTCGATGAGCTGAAGGGGGTCACGCTCGGCACGTTCGTGGAAGTGGGCGAGGACGGCGACGGCGAAAGCCTCATCAGCTTCGTGCCGGATCCCGACGCCGAGGATCCGCACCAGATCTTCCAGACCGACGAGGTCAAGGACATCCTGCGGACGGCCATCGAAGGGCGGCCCAAGAAGGAAAAGTTCGTGGTCCAGCTCTACTACTTCGACGAACTGACCATGAAGGAGATCGGGATCCTCCTGAACATCACCGAATCCCGCGTCTCCCAGCTGCACACCAAGGCCATGCTGCAGCTCCGGAGCAAGCTGCTGGAGAAGCACATCCGGGGCTGACCCGCCGCGGTGGGCGCGCCACACCTGTGGTTCCACTGCTACCTCAGGGCGTGTGCCTCCAGCCACATTGGAACCTCCACCCCGGCAGGCTATGGTCGGGAACATCGGATCGGAGTCCCCCATGTGCGGAATCGTCGGTTACATCGGCCAGCAAGGTGCCGCGGGCATCCTGGTGAATGGTCTGAAGAGCCTGGAATACCGCGGCTACGACAGCGCGGGGGTCGCCCTTTCGGATCCCAAGGATGGGTTCCGCGTCATCCGGGCCTCGGGCAAGCTGGCCAACCTCGCGAGCAAAGTGGACCTCGCGGATCCCACGCCCCTGGGCATCGGCCACACCCGCTGGGCCACCCACGGACGGCCCACGGAGGAGAACGCCCACCCCCACCGCAGCGGCGACGGCCAGGTGGTGGCCGTCCACAACGGCATCTTCGAGAATTTCCTGGAGCTGCGCGCGGAGCTGCAGGCTGCCGGCGAAACCTTCCGCTCCGAGACCGATACCGAGTGCTTCCCCGTGATGGTCTCCCACCTGATGAAGCGGGGCATGACCTTCCCCGAGGCCTTCCGCGAGGCCGTGGGCCGCATGCGGGGCATCTACGCCCTGGCCTGCCTCCAAGCCTCGGACAAGGACCGCATCCTCGCCGCCCGCAGCGGCCCCCCGCTGGTGCTGGGCCTGGGCGAAGGCGAGACCTTCCTGGCCTCGGACGTGGTGCCCCTCCTGCCCCACACCCGCCGCGTGATCTTCCTGGAAGACGGCGACCTGGTGGAGCTGACCCGCGACGGCGCCCGCATCTTCCGCCTGGACGGCAGCGAGGTGCAGCGCACGGTCCACACCATCCCCTATGATCCCATCGCCGCGGAAAAGGGCGGCTACAAGCACTTCATGCAGAAGGAGATCTTCGAGCAGCCCCAGGCCCTGTCGAACACCCTGTTGAACCGGCTGCCACTGGACGCCGAACCCATGCCTCTGGATCTGCCCTTCAGCGCCCAGGAGCTGGCGGGCCTCAACCGCATCCACATCGTGGCCTGCGGCACCAGCTGGCATTCGGGGCTGGTCGGCAAGTTCCTCATCGAGCAGCTGAGCCGCGTGGCCGTCGAGGTGGATTACGCCAGCGAATACCGCTACCGCGAGCCCGTGATCCAGCCCGGCACGCTCCTCATCGGCATCACCCAGAGCGGCGAGACCGCCGACACCCTGGCCGCCATGAAGGAAGCCACCTTGCGCGGGGCCCACACCCTGGCCATCTGCAACGTCATGGGCTCCACCGCCACCCGCCAGGCCGACGCCACCATCCTGACCCATGCCGGACCGGAAATCGGGGTCGCCTCCACCAAGGCCTTCACCACCCAGCTGGCGGTGCTCACTCTGCTGGCCCTGAAGCTGGGCGAGGCCAAGGGCACCGTGGACCCCGTGCTCAGGGCCGAGCTGCTCCAGGGCCTGCGCGAGCTGCCCGCCCACCTGGAACGCCTCAACGCCCTGGAGCCCCAGATCATCCGGTGGGCTCAGCGCTGGAAGGATGCCACGGATTTCCTCTACCTGGGCCGCGGCCCCTGCTATCCCATCGCCCTGGAAGGCGCCTTGAAGCTGAAGGAGATCTCGTACATCCACGCCGAGGGCTACCCGGCAGGCGAGATGAAGCACGGCCCCATCGCCCTCATCGACAAGACGCTGCCGGTGGTGGCCCTCATGCCCCGGGACGCCCACCGGGATAAGACCCTCAGCAACCTCCAGGAAGCCGCCGCCCGCGACGGCCGCATCCTGGCCCTGGTCACCGAGGGCGATACGGGGCTGTCCGGCATCGCCGAGGATGTACTAGAGCTGCCGGCCGTCCATCCCTGGCTGGCCCCCATCGTCTATGCCGTGCCCTTGCAGCTGCTGGCCTACCACATCGCGGTACTGAGGGGCTGTGACGTGGACCAGCCGCGCAACCTCGCCAAATCCGTAACGGTGGAATAGGGATCCGGGAATTTCCAGGAAAGTCACAGCGCCCCATCGGGCTTGGCCCCATCTTCAGCGTGGACGGTCGTCCCCTGGATGGAGGCTGCCATGGCTGCCCACTTCCTCCGCCGCCACGACTTCGCGCACGACCCCTCCATTGACTGGCTGCTGATCCTGGCCGGGGCCCTGTTCGCTTGGCTTTTCTGGCCGGCTACCAACGTTCACCATTGACCCCTTCAGGGGGTTGTGATGGCGCCGGGCGTATTCACGACCCATGTTTGGTGTGGACAGTGGTCCTAAGGATTGGAGGTCCCCATGACCGCCCATGCCCATCCCCATCCTCATGGTCATCCCCACTTCCATCCCCAGGTGCCCTTGACCCGGTTCGCCCTGGACCATCCCTACGCCGGCGAGTGGGCCCTGGTGACCCTCGGCACCCTGGCCGCCCTGCTGCTCTGGTACTGGAACCGCTGAAACGACCTGCCACCCCGCCTGGAGGCTCGACAGCCGCCCTCGTTCCGCTAGAATGGAGCTTCGCGCTGGCGCGTAGCTCAGCGGTAGAGCACCACCTTGACACGGTGGGGGTCGGCGGTTCGAGACCGCCCGCGCCAACCAAGATCGGCCGCCGAAAGGCGGCCTTTTCTGTCCCTCCAACCGGGCGGTCTCGGACCGCCGAGAAAGTCCGGCGGGCAGGTAGGGCCCGCTGGAGGCGCTCCAGTGGAGCGCCGGAAGCGATCAGGCCCGTGCCCAGCCGGACGCCGGTTCGAGGCCGCTTTTGAGAATAAATTAATCAAAACAATAGTTTTATATATTCGGCTATCTTTTCGTTTGGCCCTCCAGTCAGAACAGGGGCAAAAATTTCATTTGGAGCGCCCTAGAGAGGCGGGGTGGTCAAGCACCGAATGATGCGGACTTCCGAGGGGATCCGAGGATCGTGATGGCATTATCGGAAGGGACTAAGACTTTGGGGGCATCGTGCTGACAAGGCTTCGCGTGCAAGGGTTTAAAAATCTGGTGGATGTTGATCTCCGCTTTGGCCCTTTCACGGTCATTGCCGGTGCAAATGGTGTGGGGAAGTCCAATCTTTTCGACGCCATTCAACTGGTAAGTTCGCTTGCCGACAAGTCCCTTTTAGATGCTGCAACCTGCGTCCGACAAGAAACGAGTAGTTCAAGCGCCACCCGCATCTTCACACAGGGCCCCAATGGAGTACCTGGAGTATTGAAGTTCGAGGCCGAAATGCTTGTGGGACCGAGGGTCCGCGATGACTTGGATCAAGAGGCTGCGCCTTCTGCGAGGCACCTACGATATACAGTGGAGCTGCGCCACATTCACCATCCAGGATCACTTGTTCCGCGAATTGAAGTGACACATGAGGCCTTGGATTACCTCAATAAAGATGATTCGAGTGCTGCCCTGCCTTTCGCGAAGAAAAAGAAGGCTTGGATTCGTTCAGTCCAGGGTGGTCGAAGGACAAGCCCCTTCATCAGTACGCGATCTGGATCAGATGGAACCTACATCAAGATTCATGAAGATAGTGGCCATCAAGGGCGACCTAGAGAGTTGAGGGCTTCTACCTTGACTCGCACAGTGCTATCTACGATCAACACCATAGAGAATCCAACAGCATTGGCGGCCCGAAGAGAAATGCAGTCTTGGAAATCTCTCCAGCTCGAACCAGCTCGTCTCCGAACGCCTAGTGAGTGGCGAGATAAACCCGAACTTGGATTGGATGGTTATGGCCTACCAGCCACGCTTCATCGGTTGCTCCAAAATCACCCCGACTCTGCAGATGTGGAGGCGCGACTTGTTGGGCGACTTTTCGACTTGATCGGAGATGTGAGAAAACTTCGAATTGACCCCGACGAAAAACGAGAGACTTTTACAGTATTGGTGGGGTTCAAAGATGGCTTTGAATATCGTGCGCGGGACCTATCCGACGGCACCTTGCGGTTCCTCGCGCTTGCGACATTAGAGGCAGATCCTGCATGGAGTGGGCTACTGTGCATGGAAGAGCCCGAGAATGGAATTCATCCTTCAAGAATCCCGGCAATTTTGCGCTTGTTGAGATCCATTGCTGTGAATCTTGATTTTCCAGTCGATGAGAGCAATTCACTTCGCCAAGTCATCCTAAACACTCACAGCCCTGAAGTGGTCGGCCTGTCGTCAGATGACTCACTTCTTGTAGCCACGGCTGGATGGGCAGATTCTCCAATTGGCCTAATCCCTAGTGCCGAATTTCGTCCTCTGGAAGGAACCTGGAGAGACCGCCAAGGCCTTAGGTATGCGACAAAATCACAAGTCGTGGAATACCTTAGCGCTCTTCCAAATGCGATGAAAGATGCTGCATTAGAAGATGGAGCCCTTCCGCTCTTAGTGGCAGGACGACCGGAGATTCGCCCACTCTTTTCAGAGGAATGGGTATGAAGGTTATCCGTGGCACGATGGTTTCAGATGGAACCAGCGATCAAATGCTTTTTCCAATAATCCATTGGCTTTTCCATGAAAATGGCATGCCAGCGGTCGAACTCACTCGGCCAAATTTGGGAGCATTGCGTTACCCCCCAGTAAGACTGATCGATCGAGTAAGAACCGCCATTCTTCAAAATCCATGCGATTTGGTTCTCGTCCATCGAGACGCTGAATCTCAGACCTACTCTGAACGGGCGGAAGAAATCGCTAGTGATCTTCGTGAACTCGGTGCAGAAACCCCGCGCGTTCGAATCATCCCAGTCAGGATGTCAGAGGCTTGGCTACTTATCGATGAAGATGCAATCAGGAGAGTCGCCCAAAGACCTAACGGTCGTGCTCCCCTTTCGATGCCCCAATTGTCTCAATTGGAAGGTCTTCCAAATCCGAAGGCGAAACTCCTTGATCTCCTTGTAACGGCCAGTGAAACCAGTGGGCGACGACTCGACCAATTCAAGAAGGAAGCGAGGTCACGAATTCATCAATTGGCAGAATTCATCCCCGACTACAGCCCCCTCCGCAAATTACCTGCCTTTAGATCATTCGAAGCGGAATTCACTCATGTTGTGGGTGAACTTAGTTGACGGATGAGGCCCAAGTGGCAGGTCAGGCCAGAACTGAAGGCGTCAACCAACAAGAGGCCGCTCTTGCGGCCTTTTTTCATACAGCCCAATCGGGTGGTCTCGAGCCGCCGAGAAAGCCCGGCGGTCGGGTGGCATAACCTCCTCACCGGGTCCCGAGTTCGCAGAGGACATCAAGTCCTCTGCTGCCTCACCCGGCGGTCGGTTAGAACTGGAATCCCGCCGAGATCAGCAGGCTCTTCAGCTGGGTGTCGCGTTCCTCCTCGCTGCGGGGGCGGCCCATGATGCGCTTCCAGTCGGCGGCGTACTCGAGTTTGAGGGGGAAGCCCAGTTTCAGGATGATGCCGACGCCCAGGGTGGTGCGGAGCGCCGGAAACCTCGACAGAGCCTCCTTCTCCGGATTCAGGCTGCGGTAGACCTGGCCACTGTCCACGAAGACCTCGGCCCACACGCTCTGCATGCCGAAGAAGGGGAAGCGGTATTCCAGGTTCATGACCACCAGGGCCTGGCCCCCCAGAGGGATGGGATGGGCGAGCTTGTTGCCCAGCGAGTCCGTGCGCTGGATGTCGCCCAGCATGTCCGGTTCCACACCGCGGACGGTGAAGGAGCCGCCACCGAAGAAGCGCTCGGACAAGGGGAGGTCCTTCGCGGATTGCGCCGTGGGGCGGGCAAGGCCCAGGCGGGTGCTGGCCATGACCACGCCGTATTCCGCGTGGAACCCCACGGGCCAGTTCCATTGCTGCCGGAGATCCAGCTTCACGAAGCTGCTGTTGGTCGATGTTCCGAAC
>DASXUH010000038.1:0-50391 GCA_036504935.1 Geothrix sp.
TGGCTGCGCGGGGGCGCCTTCGCGGATCCGGAGCGCTTCGAACCGGTCACCGCGCTCGTCGTGGGTGGAGGCGTGGCGGGACTCAGCGCCGCCTGGCGGCTGGCGGGAGGCGGGCTGGATGATTTCCGCGTACTGGAACTGGAGCCTGAACCAGGTGGAACCTCCAGGTCCGGCCGCAACCACGTCAGCGCCTTCCCCTGGGCCGCCCACTACCTGCCCGTGCCGGACCGCGGCAACCACGCGGTACTGCGCCTGCTGAAAGAATGCGGGGTGCTGGAAGGCTTTGACGCCAAGGGTGACCCCGTCTTCGCGGAGGAAGCCACGGTGCGCGCTCCCGAGGAGCGGATCTTCGCCTACGGCCAGTGGTGGGAAGGGCTCTACCTGCGGGCCGGCGCCAGCGCCGAGGATGAGCGCCAGTACCACGCCTTCTTCCGCGAGGTGGACCGCTGGGCCGCCTTCCGTGACGTGAAGGGGCGGCCCGCCTTCAGCATCCCGCGCTCCCGCTGCTCGGACGCGCCCGAGGCCGTGGCCCTGGACGGCCAATCCTTCGCCGCCTGGCTGGACCAACGCGGCTTCTCCTCGCCCCGCCTGCGCTGGCTGCTGGACTACGCCTGCCGCGACGACTACGGCTCCCGCCTGGACACCACCAGCGCCTGGGCGGGCCTCTTCTACTTCGCGGCCCGGAAGCAGGGCCCGGGCGAGGATTCCCGGCCCCTGCTCACCTGGCCCGAGGGCAACGGATTCCTCATCAACCACCTGCGCCGGGCCAGCGGTGACCGGCTGCACTGCGGCCTGATGGCCACCGCCATCCGCGAGGAGAAGGACGGCCTCCTGGTCACCGCCTGGGACAACCTGAACCAGCGGCGGGTGGGCTGGAAGGCCAAGCACGTGATCTTTGCGGGGCCGCAGCATGTGGCGAAGCACGTCATCGCGGGCCTGGCCGGGGCGCGGCCGGCCGCGGCCCGCATCCGCAACGCCCCCTGGCTGGTGGCCAACCTCACCCTGCGGGCGCGCCCCAAGGAACCCACCTTTCCGCTGGCCTGGGACAACGTGCTGCGCGACAGCGAGGCCCTGGGCTACGTGGCGGCCACCCACCAGAGCCTGCGCGACCACGGCCCGTCGGTCTGGACCTGGTACCGGCCCTTCGCGGGTGCCGACTGCGCGGCCGAGCGGGCGCGCCTGCGCTCCCTGGACTGGCCCACCTGCGCGCGCATGGTGATGGACGATCTGCGCCCCGCCCACCCGGACCTGGAAGGCCTGGTGGCCCGGCTCGATGTGATGCGCTGGGGCCACGCCATGGTCCGCCCGGCGCCGGGTCTGCTGTGGGATCCCGCCTTCCTGGCGCTCTCCAGACCCTTCGGCCGCATCCACTTCGCCCACACGGAACTTAGCGGCCTGGCCCTCTTCGAGGAGGCCCAGGACCACGGCCTTCGAGCTGCGGAAGAGGTGCTGGCCGCTTCAGGACGCCGCGGCGAGAGCTGGCGCTAGCTGCTGCTTCTGCTCCACCAGCCGGGCCCCACCCTGGGCGGGGATGGTCACGATCCAGATCCGGTCGTAGGTATCCAGCGACCAGTAGGGCACGGCTCCCTTCACCCCCAGGGCGCGGACCAGCTTCTTCATCAGGTCGTGATGCCAGCAGACGAGGACAGTGCGCCCGCGCTGGTCCCGGAGGATCTCCGCCGCCAGGGCCTCGCTGCCGTCCTTCGGCCGCACGAAGGGAACCAGGCCGAGCTTGCTTGCCGTGGGGGCCATGGTCTGCTGCGTGCGCCGCAGGTCCGAAGTGTAGAGCGCCGCGGGATGGTACCCCGCCAGCAGCGGCACCAGGGCCTCGGCCCGATGCTGACCGGCCTCGGCCAGGGGCGAATCTCCGTCGAAGATCGACTGACGTTCCGCATGCCTGAACAGAACCACCGTCGTGTCCTGGGCGGCGAGCCCCACCGCGGACAGGAACAACCAGGCAAGGAGGAATCCGGATCGGGCAGCGGTCATGGGGGGGCTCCGCCCTCAAGGTTAACGGAGGCCCGACTCCCCTGTGATGGCGGGCACATGCTCTCCCATCGACCTGAAAGGTCCCGACACTTGCAGCGATCTGTTTCTTCCCATGGCCTCCGGTAGTGGAGCCAGCGGACCGGTTGGACCATGTGGTAACACTATTCATTGTTTTCTTTATGCTCCAATTGGAATGATCTCATCGATCTTGACGCCCTCCGCCCCAGGGTGAGCATGGGAGCCAACCAACCCTTATTCAGATTCGGTCCCCCTCCCTGGAGGAAGGTCGATGTCCACCGCCCAGGTTCCACCCCTGAAGGCTCCACCGGGCGAAGCTCCGCCGGCCGGAACGGAGTCCCGACTCGCAGCCTTGGCGGAATTGATCCACGGACTGGAGGCCAGGGTCGAAGCCCTGGAGTCGATCATGCACTCAGCGCCAGCCCCCGCAACGCCGGTCGTAGCGCCGGTTCACTCGACTGGGCCAGTGGCGGAGGAAGGCCCCCTGCTCGACGCCAACCTGCCCAGCCCCACCCGCATCCTGGGCCTCCTCGGGCGGGTCTGCCTCATCCTCGGCGGTGCCTACCTCATCCGGACCCTGGTGGACGCCGGCACCCTTCCCCATGGCGCGGGCGTGGGCCTCGGCCTCGCCTACGCGGCCGCCTGGGCCGTCCTGGGGCACCGTGCCAAGCGTCCCCTGGATGCTGCCTTCCGCACCTTGGCCTCCATTCTCATCGCCTACCCGCTGATCATCGAATCCTCCACCCACTTCGGCATTCTGGCGCCGGGGCTGGCGGCCTTCATTCTGGTCGCCAGCGCGGTGCTTCACGCCGCCGTGGCCTGGCGCCGGGATCTCCACGCCATCCTCTGGATGGCCACACTGGCGGCGTTGAGTTCCGGCTTCATCGTGATGATGGCCCGGCGGGCCATCGAACCCTTCGCCACGGCGTTCCTCGCCCTGGGCGCCGGGGCTCTGTGGCTCACCTACGGGCGCCGCTGGCACGGGCTCCGCTGGCCCACAGCCCTGGCGGCCGATGCCGGTGTCCTGATCCTCACCCTCCTCGCCGCCTGGCCGGGAGGCCCCCAGGGCGTCTACCGCGGGCTGTCGCTGAACCGGGCCCTGTTCCTGGCCCTCGCCCTCGCGGCGATCTACATCGGCAGCTTCGCCATCAGGATGCTCCAGCGGCGCCGGGTGGTGAACGCCTTCGAGTTCATCCAGACCGCCCTGGTTCTCCTGGTGGGTTTCGGGGGCGCCGTGCGTGTTTCCCTGGCTTCAGGTTCTGGCACGGTCCTCCTCGGGGCAGGGGTCTCCTTGGCCGGCGTGGGCTGCTACGCCGCCGCCCTCCCCTTCGCGGATGACCATGAGGAGGCCCGGCCGAACTTCAACTTCTTCACGTTCCTGGCCCTGATCTTCCTACTGCTGGGCGGCCCCTTCGTCCTGCCGCTGCCCCTGTTCGCCACCTTCAGCGGAATCCTGGGACTGGCGGCCATGGTGGCCGCGCTCCACATGCGCCGGAAGGTGCTGGTCTTCCAGAGCGGCCTCTACCTGACGGCCTCCGCTCTGGCCTCCGGACTGGGTTCCTGGGCCCTCCATGTATTCATGGACCCCGTCGGGCCGACAGCCCCGGCCTCTCCGGCAGGCCTGGCCAGCCTGGTCGCACTGTTCGCCACCCTGGCGGTCTTCCTGGCCCGCCGGCCCCCGGATCCCGTCACCATCCTGATGCGGCCGGCCATCCAGGTGATGGGCGCCCTGGCGGCAGCGGGCCTTGGTGCCCTGGCGATCTGGGCCTGCTGCGGCGGCAGGGCGCCTGATCCCGGTGGCCTGGCCCTGGCCCGCACCCTGGTGCTGTCCGCCCTCGCCATCGCCCTGGCCTGGCTGGGGCGCCGGGTGCCCGTGCTGGACCTGCGGTGGATGGTCTATCCGCTCCTGGCCATCACCACCCTCAAGTTCCTGCTTGAGGACATGGCGGTGGGGCGCCCCCTGACCCTTTTCCTCGCCTTCATGGGCTTCGGGACCACGCTCATCCTCGCACCGCGCCTCCTGAAGAATCCGGCGGCCCGGGAAGTGGATGAAGACGGGGAGGACGCCCCATGACGAACCGCCATCAGCCCGAGAACCCAGGTCCGATTCCTCCGCCGCCCAGCGGCCCAGCTCCACGAAAGGAACCACCCATGCGCTTCCCGACTCTGTCCACACTGGCGGCAGGTCTGTTGATCCTCCTGGGGTCCGCCGCCTTCGCGGACCCGCCCGCCGCCAAGCCGCCCTCCGGAACCAAGGCGGAAGACCTTGCGGCCCCCGAGGGCATCCAGGTGCCCAAGCCCCCCTTCAGTGAAGGCATCTTCCCCTGCACCTCCTGCCACGACGGGAAGAGCATGAAACCGGACACCCGGCGCCGGGAGCTCACCGGCATGCACGGGGACATCACCCTCAGCCACGGCCCCGCGAGCCGCTGGTGCCTGGACTGCCACGACGCCAACAACCGCGACAGCCTCCACCTGGCCAGCGGCGAGAAGATCGCGTTCACCGCCTCCTACCTGCTCTGCGGGCAGTGCCACGGGGACAAGCTGCGCGACTGGCGGGTGGGCGTCCACGGCAAGCGCACCGGCAGCTGGAATGGGGCCAAGCAGTACCTGCTCTGTGTCAACTGCCACAATCCGCACACACCAAGATTCCAGGCCCTGAAACCCATGCCGGCCCCGACTCCGCCGGAACAGATCCAGACCCGGAAAGGGGGTGCCCGATGACGGACCAGAAGCCCATGTGCCCCTCGGAGGGCTGCGAAACCTCCACCGCCGGCTGCGGCAGCCGCCGCGAATTCCTCGGCGCCGCCACGGCCGCCATGGCCGCCGCTCTCACCGGCTGCGGCACGCTCAGCAAAGAGGAATTCCTCCAACACAACTTCAAGGAGCTGTCGAAGGACGAGGTCCTCTCGGTCATCGATCGCCTGGAGAAAGAATACAAGGCGAAGTACGGCAAGGAGGTGAAGGTCGCCAACACGCCGCCCATCCCCGGCGTGATCTTCGGCTACGCCCTTGATCTCAGCCGCTGCATCGGCTGCCGCCGGTGCGTGCATGCCTGCGTGAAGGAGAACAACCAGTCCCGGGATCCCGAAGTGCAGTGGATCCGTGTCCTCCAGATGGACAAGGAGGAGGGCGTCAACCTCCAGCACGCCGACCAGTACTACAACCCGGAGGAGGTGCCTCAGGAGGGCCACTTCTATATGCCGGTCCAGTGCCAGCAGTGCAAAAAACCGCCCTGCACGAAGGTCTGCCCCGTGGGCGCCACCTGGCGCGACAAGGATGGCATCGTGGTCGTGGACTACAACTGGTGCATCGGTTGCCGCTACTGCATGGCCGCCTGCCCCTACGGCGCCCGCCACTTCAATTGGGGCGAACCCCACCTGCCCGCGGACGAGGTCAATCCCAAGACCCACTACCTCGGCAACCGGCCGCGGCCCAAGGGCGTGGTGGAGAAGTGCACCTTCTGCATCCAGCGCACCCGCAACGGCCTCTACCCGGCCTGCGTGGAGATCTGCCCCACGGGCTCGCGCAAGTTCGGGAACCTCCTCGACAAGGACAGCGAGATCCGCTACATCCTGGAAAACAAGCGCGTCTTCAAGTTCAAGGAAGACCTGAACACCCAACCCAACTTCTTCTACTTCTACGGGGTGTGAGGCCATGTTCACGCTGAGAAACTTCTCGGGGTTCTTTTCCGACACGCTCCGGCTCGTCACCAAGGGCGGCCTCCTCTATTACGCCTGGGTCGGCTTCCTCCTGGTCCTCATCGCCATCGGGGCCGGCGCCTACATCGGCCAGTTGAAGGACGGCCTCATCGTCACCAGGATGCGCGACCAGGTCTCGTGGGGCTTCTATATCGGCAACTTCACCTTCCTGGTGGGTGTGGCCGCCGCCGCCATCATGCTGGTCATCCCCGCCTACATCTACGACTGGGAGCCCATCAAGGAGATCACCATCCTGGGCGAGATGCTAGCCATCAGCGCCCTCATCATGTGCCTGGGCTTCGTGATGGTGGATATTGGCCGGCCCGACCGGTTCTGGCACATCATCCCCCTGGTGGGCCGCCTCAACTGGCCCCAGTCCATGCTGGCGTGGGACGTGATCGTGCTGAACCTCTACCTGCTGCTGAACTGGTTCGTGGTCACCTACCTGCTCTTCTGCGCCTACACCGAGCGGCACTACGTGAAGAAGCTCGTGCTGCCCCTGGTGCTGCTGTCCATCCCCATGGCCGTAAGCATCCACACCGTCACGGCCTATCTCTACAACGGCTTGGCGGCGCGGCCCTTCTGGAACTCCGCCATCCTCGCGCCCCGGTTCCTCGCATCGGCCTTCTGCTCGGGCCCCGCCATCCTGCTCATCCTGCTCCAGGTGCTGCGGAAGACCACCAAGCTCACCATCAAGGACGAGGCCATTTTCAAGATCGCGGAACTCATGGCCTACACCATGGGCTTCAATCTCTTCCTCACCGCGGCGGAGGCCTTCAAGGAGCTGTACTCGGGCACCGAGCACATGGTGTACTTCCAGTACCTGCTGTTCGGCCTCAGGGGCCACGCCACCCTGGTGCCTTACGCCTGGGCTTCCATCCTCTGCGGCCTTGCGGCCTTCATCCTCTTCCTCGTGCCCCGCACCCGCACCAACTGGGTGACGCTGAACATCGGCTGCGTGCTCATCTATGCCAGCGTCTACATCGAGAAGGGCATGGGCCTCATCATCCCGGGCCTCACGCCGGACGTGCTGGGGGACATCTACGTCTACCAGCCCTCCTTCACGGAGGTCGCCGTGGCCGCGGGCATCTTCGCCATCGGCTTCCTGGTCTTCACCCTCATGCTGAAGGCCGCCGTGCCCATGATGCTGGGCGAGTTCACGATCTCCAAGGGAAGAGCCCCGAAGGAGGCCCCGCCGCAGGAAATCTAGATCCCGGGATCCTCGTCGCGTTCCTCATCGGGGTTCGCGGCGAAGATCGCCGCGAAGCGGTCCAGGTTCGCCAGGAAGAGGTCCACCAGGTCGGGATCGAAATGGACGCCCCGGCCCCTCTGGATGAGTGCCACCACCTGGTCCTCGGACCAGGCGTCCTTGTAGTGCCGCCGGCTGCTGGCCGCATCGAAGACATCCACCAGGGTGGTGATGCGGGCCTCGATGGGGATGGACTTGCCCTTCAAGCCCTTCGGATAGCCCGTGCCATCCCACTTCTCGTGATGGCCGATGGCGATGCGGGCTCCCATCTGGATGAAGGGGACCTTCGAGCCCTTCAGGATGGTGGCGCCCATGGACGTATGCCGCCGCATGGTGACCCATTCCTCCTCGGTGAGGGCGCCGGGCTTCTGGAGGATGGCGTCCGGCACGCCGACCTTCCCGATATCGTGCATGGGCGCGGCGGACCGGATGGTCTCGACGGCCTCCTGATCCCAGCCAAGCAGAGTCCCCATCTCCGCGGCATAGAGGCCGATGCGGCGGACGTGCGTCCCCGTCTCGTGGTCCCGGTGCTCGCTGGCGGAAATGAGACGGAGGGCGACCTCCTCACGGGAGGCGCGGATCTGCTCGGTCTGTTCACGGACCTTCCGGGCCAGCTGGGCCTCCCGGTCCCGGAAGGCGATCTCCAGCATGCGGCGCCGCAGGGCGGCGTTCACCTGCACCACGATCTCCCTGGGCTGGAAGGGCTTCAGGATGTAGCCGAAGGCGCCCTGCTGGAGGCACTCGATGGCCGTCTCCGTCGCCTCCGTGGAACTCACCATCACCACGGAGATGTCGGGGATGCGGGGCTGGAGGGCCTTCACTAGATCAAGGCCCGAGGCCCCCGGCATCTGGATGTCGCTGAGGACCAGGTCTGAGGGCTCCTCGTCCAGGGCCTGGAGGGCGCCGGGCACATCCTCGGCCACGCGGCAGCGGTAGCCAGCCTTCGTGAGGATCCGCTCGAGCGAAAGGCGAATGATGGGCAGGTCATCCACGATCAGGATGCTGACCTGCTGGGGTACCACCTGGATTTCGTCGCCCATGGACCTTCCCTGGGTTGAACTTCAACTGCACGCATGTTTGATGATCGTCGCAGTCGATCATCGCATGGGCAGAAAAAACCTTGAAGCCTCCTTACTGGAGTTCCAGGTTAGGTTGCCGATGGCAACATCTATCGGGCCCACGCCAGGGAATCGCGCTTTGCCGCATAGTGGGCGCCCAGGCCCAGGGCACTGGCCTGCTCGCAGAGCTCCAGGGCCGTGCGGAAATCCCCCAGCTCACTGTGGGCCTGGATGCCCCGCTCGAAGCAGGTCAGCTCCTCCAGCAACCGGCGGTACTCATGCGGAAAGGCCGCCTCCAGATCAGGCAGGTAGCCCAGGGCCGAGGCTACTGAAGCCGCGCAATCCTCCCACAACCCGCACTGGGCCTGGGCTTCCGCCGTCAGATCATAGGCGATGGCCTTCACGGCATTCGGCAGGCTGGCCTGCCCCTCGAAGGTGCGGCGCAGGTATTTGAGTGCGGATTCCGGACCGCTGAAAGCCGCCTCGCGGTGCCCCGCCCGCAGGTCCTCCAGGACATCCTTCACCGATTTGCGGACAGGTTCCGCGCGCTTCGCCACTACTCGTACTCGATCGTGGCGGGCGGCTTGGAGGTGATGTCGTAGACCACGCGGTTGATGCCCTTGACCTCACGGACGATGCGCTGGGCGATCTTCTCCAGCAGCTCGTGGGGGAGCCGCGCCCAGTCGGCGGTCATGAAGTCCTCGCTGGTGACGGCCCGGAGGGCGCACATCCACTCGAAGGTGCGCTCGTCGCCCATGATGCCCACGGTCTGCACGGGCAAGAGCACGGCAAAGGCCTGGCTGGTCTTGCGGTACCAGCCGCTGTCCTTCAGCTCCTGCATGAAGATGGCGTCGGCGTTCTGCAGGATGGTGGCGCGTTCGCGAGTGATGGCGCCCGGCAGGCGCACGGCGAGGCCTGGCCCCGGGAACGGATGCCGCTGGTTCATCTCCTCGGGCAGGCCCAGCGCCAGTCCCGTGGCCCGCACCTCGTCCTTGAATAGCTCGCGGAGGGGTTCCACCAGCTTCAGCTTCATGCGCTCGGGCAGGCCGCCCACGTTGTGGTGGGACTTCACCAGGATGGCGCCGCCGATGCCGCTGCTTTCGATCACGTCGGGGTAGGTGGTGCCCTGGCCCAGGAAATCGGCCTTCACCTTGCCGGCCTCGCGCTCGAAGACCTCGATGAACTTGCCGCCGATGATCTTCCGCTTCTGCTCGGGATCGGTGACGCCCGCCAGGGAACCCAGGAACTCGTCGGAGGCATCCACCCAGATCACGTTGAGCTCGAAGGGCGCGAAGTAGGCCTGCACCTGCTTCATCTCGTCCTTGCGCATGAGGCCGTGGTCGACGAACACGCAGGTGAGCTGCTTGCCGATGGCCTTGTGCAGCAGGAGGGCCGCCACGCTGGAATCCACGCCACCGCTGAGGCCCAGCACCACGGTGCCCCTCCCCACCTGCTCCCGGATGACCTTCACCTTCTCATCGATGAAGTTGCCGGCGTTCCAGTCGAGGGCCATGCCGCAGTGCTTGAGGAAATTCAGCAGCAGGGGTGTGCCCTGGGTGCTGTGGGTGACTTCCGGGTGGAACTGGAGGCAGTAGATCCCGCGAGCGGGATCCTCCATGGCCGCCACGGGCACGCTGGGTGTCTTGGCCGTGACCGTGAAGCCCGCTGGCGCCACCTCCACATGGTCGCCGTGGCTCATCCACACCTGCTGGACGTGGGGCAGCCCCTCGAAGAGCATGGACGCCTCGGGCATGGCCTGGATCTCCGCCTTGCCGTACTCCCGGCTCGCGGAGCGATGCAGCTGCCCTCCGAGGTTCCTGGCCAGAAGCTGCTGCCCGTAGCAGATGCCGAGGATGGGGACGCCGAGGCCGAGAATGGCCGGATCCAGGTCCGGCGCGCCGGGCTCCAGCACCGAATTGGGACCACCCGACAGAATTACGCCCTTGAGATCCGCCCCAGCGATCTCCTGCGCCGTGGCGCTGGAGTTGTACACCAGGCCGAAGGCCCCCAGCTCCCGCAGCCGCCGCGTGATGAGCCGCGTGTACTGGCTGCCGTAGTCGATGATCGCGATGCGTTCGTGGTGCATGGGTGCTCCTACTGCCAGAGACTGAAGTCCGCCACGCGCAGGAAGGCCAGACGGAGGCGGTGGAGCAGGCTGAGGCGGGCGGCGCGGAGGGCCGGGTCCTCGCACTTCACCATGACTGAATTAAAGAAGGATTCGAGCGGTTCAGCGAGCATTGCAAGGTGCACTGCACCTGAAAAATAGGGGTTCTCCCAGGCCGAGCCAGGAACAACCGCCAGAGTCAGAGAGAGCGGAGACCTAACCTCTCCGGTCTTTTGAAGGTGCTCGAAATTTTTCTGACCTGCAAAGGTCTCTTCTGCCGCTTGAAGCAGACCAGCAAGGGCAATTTCGGACTGGTCGACCAACACATTTCGCTCAAAATCTTCAGAAGGGTTCTCATCCTTTAGGATATTTCCAATCCGTTTTGCATTGGCTGCCAGCAATTCCAGTCGCGGATCATTCTGATTCAAGAGCTCTTGAAGAGCCTCACATCGCCCGCGTAGATCAACGAGGTCGATCCATCCAGCCGCCATCGTACTTCGCCGCACGGAACCGGCGTAGCCGGCCTGTTCCAACTGGTAGGCCACGCGGTCCTTGAAGAAGGCCAGGAGGGCCTCGGCGGTTTCGGCCCCAGGTTTGGTGGCCTTCGTCCCCACAGCACGGAGGGCGGCGGCGATGAGGTCGGCGGGCGTGAAGGCCCAGCCACGCTCCCACAGGATGCGGACGATGCCCTGGCCGGCCCGGCGCAGGGCCAGGGGGTCCTTAGAGCCGCTGGGGATGAGCCCCACGGCGAAGCAGCCCGCCACGGTGTCCAGCTTGTCGCAGAGGGACAGCAGGCAGCCCATGGGCGTAGAGGGGATGGCATCGTCGGCGCCGACGGGCCGGTAGTGCTCCTTGACGGCTTTCCAGACTTCCTCATGCGCGCCCTCGTGCTTGAGGTATTCGCCGCCCATGACCCCCTGCAGCTCGGGGAACTCACCCACCATCAGCGTGCGCAGGTCGCACTTGGCCATGCGGGCCGCTTCCAGGGCCCGGTCGATGTGCTCGTCATCCGTGGAGAGCTTCGAGGCCAGGGCCTTGGTAAGAGCCACCACCCGCCCCGTCTTGTCGTAGTAGCTCCCCAGCTCTCTCTGAAATGTGAGCGCTTTCAGCTTTTCCAACCGGGCCGAAAGCGGCAGCTTTCGGTCCTCCGCGAAGAAGAACCGGGCATCGTAGAGCCGCGCCTTCAGCACCCACTCGTTGCCGGCCTTCACGAAGCCGGCGGGGTCATCCGTGCGGTTGGCGGCGGTGAGGAAACAGGGCAGCAGCGCGCCGTCCGGGCCCTCGATGCAGAAGCTCTTCTGGTGCTCACGCAGGGAGGTGACCAGCACCTCCTTGGGCAGCTCCAGGAAATCCGCCGGGAACTCGCCGCGCACGATCTTGGGGAATTCCACGATTTCAGCGAGGGTGTCCAGGAGCTCCGCGTCAGCCACCACGCGGCCCTTCACCTCGGCGGCGAGCGCCTCCAACTGCTGGGCGATGCGCGTCCGGCGGGCCTCCACGCTGACCACGACACCGGCGGTCTCCAGCGCTGACTCATAGGCTTCGGGCGTGGCGATCACCACCGGAGCGGGATGTTCGCGGTGGTAGAGCCGGTGGCCCCAGGTGGTGTTCGTGGCCGTCACGCCGTCCACGGCGATGGGCACGACCTGCTCGCCGAAGAGGCACAGGATGTTGCGGATGGGACGCACGAACTCGAACTCCGAGTTCCCCCAGCGCATGGCCTTGGGCACGTGCAGCCCTGCGATGAGCCCCGGCAGCGCCTCGGCCAGGAGGTCCACCGTGGGGCGGCCCTGCTTCGTGATCGTCACCACCGCGCAAGGTTCTTTCTTCCCGGCGGGTTGTTCGAAGCGCACGGCGCTGAACTCCACGCCCCACTTCTCCGCGAACTTCAGCCCTTGGATGGTGGGCTTGCCGTCCTCGCCTACGCACATGCGCTGGGGCGGGCCGACCTGGGTTTCGGTCTGGTCCGGTTGCGAGGCGGGCAACTTTGAATAAGCCCACATGAGCTTCCTTGGCGAGTAATGAGCCAAACCAGATACAGCATTCCCTTGGTTGTCGCGGTACGAAGAGTAATGCGATTCCAGATCAGCAACCGTCTCCAAACCGATCAATGAGCAGGTCCAACCTAAATTTTGTTGAATAACAAAAGCTTCAAATTGGCGATGAAAGTCTTCAGCCAACGGTTTAAGAAACCGCGCCGGGATCTCCTCGCAGTGCAGTTCCAGCAGGAAGGTCCTAGTCGCGCTCACTTCGCACCCACCTTCCCGTTGCCCTCGGCAGGCACGGCCGTGCCCTCCTGATGCTCCAGGTAGGCCCGGGCGCAGGCGCAGGCCAGGTCACGCACGCGCTTGATGATCCCGGGGCGCTCGGTGGTGCTCACGGCGCCGCGGGCGTCCAGCACGTTGAAGGTGTGGCTCATCTTGAGGGCCTGCTCGTAGGCGCTGAGGAAGTGGCCGTGGTCTTTCAGCAGGCGCCAGCCCTCCTTCTCGAAGGCATCGAAGAGGGTGCGGTGGAGGTCGATGTCCGCGTGCTCGAAGCTGTAGGCGGAGAGCTCGAACTCCTCGCGCTGGCGCATCTGGCCGTAGGTGACCGGGAAGACGCCATCGTCCGTCTTCACCTCGCCGTGCACCAGGTCGAAGATGTTGTCGTAACCGCCCAGGAACATGCAGATGCGCTCGATGCCGTAGGTCAGCTCGGCGCTCACGGGCCGGCAGTCCAGGCCGCCCACCTGCTGGAAGTAGGTGAACTGGCTGATCTCCATACCGTCCAGCACCACCTGCCAGCCCACGCCCCAGGCGCCCAGGGACGGGGATTCCCAGTTGTCCTCCTCGAAGCGCAGGTCGTGCTTGGAGAGGTCGATGCCCAGGGCCTCCAGGCTTTCGATGTAGAGGTCCTGCACCTTGGCGGGGCTGGGCTTGAGGATCACCTGGAACTGGAGGTGCTTGTAGACGCGGAAGGGATTCTCGCCGTAGCGGCCGTCCGCTGGGCGCCGCGAGGGTTCCACGTAGGCCACGTTCCAGGGCTTGCTCCCCAGGGCGCCGAAGAAGGTCAGCGGGTTCATGGTGCCCGCGCCCTTTTCCAGATCGTAGGGCTGGCCGATGAGGCAGCCCCGGTCGGCCCAGAACCGCTGCAGGCGGAGGATCAGTTCCTGGATATGCATGGAGGCTCGCCAAAACGAGCATTGTAGCGGGTTTTCGCCCTTCCGGTAAGCTCGGAGGATGCCCATCCGCGCTGCCCTTCCCGCCGATGCCCAGGATCTGGCGATCCTGGGCGAGCGCCTCTGGCGCGAGACCTACACGGGGCTCATCCCCGCTTCGAATTTGGAGCTGCATTTGGCGGAGACCTTCGGCTTGAGCCAGCAGGCCGCGGAGTTGGCCGATCCGGCCTGCTGCACCCTGGTGCTCGAACACGACGGCGCCCTTCTGGGCTATGCCCTGCTCCGGGCCGGTTATCCCGAGCATGAAAACCCGGCTTTCCACTTCGTCAAACCGCTTGAAGTGGCCCGGTTCTATGTGGATGCCTCGCTGCACGGACAAGGTGCCGCCCAGAAGTTGATGGCAGCCGTCCTGGAGCATGCCGCCACAGCAGGCCACGACGGCGTCTGGCTCCAAGTCTGGGAGCAGAACCCCCGCGCCATCCGGTTCTACGCCAAGGCCGGTTTCGCCGATGCCGGGGAGGCCACCTTCCGCGTGGGCGAACAGGTGGATCGGGACCGGCTGCTCGTGCACGGCTTGATGGTTCGTCCACTGTGATGGCCGTCGGCTCAACACCTTGCTAGAATCCCCGTTTCCCGGGGCACTGCATGACCCGAAAGATCGCACTCCTGGCCATTGGTGGAAACGCGCTTCTCTCGGTATCCGCTGAGCGGATACGCGAGACGCCCAATCACGCTCGGAGCCCGCGATGAACCAGCGGCGGATCGCGCTATTGGCCATCGGGGGGAATGCCCTTCTGAAAGAGAAGGAGCGCGGGCTCCAGGAGGAGCAGCTGGAGAACGCCCGGGAGACGGCGGAGATGCTGGCGCGGGTGGTGGCCGAGGGCTACGCGCTCTGCGTGGTGCATGGCAACGGCCCCCAGGTGGGTAACCTGCTCATCCAGCAGGAGGCCGGGTCGGGCCAGATTCCGCCCTACAGTCTGGACATCTGCGGCGCCATGACCCAGGGCTCCATGGGCTACATGCTGGAGCGCATGCTCATCAACCGGCTGCGCTTCATGAAGCTCGACGCGCCCGTGACTTCCGTGCTCACCGAAGTGGTGGTGGACAAGGAGGACAAAGGTTTCCAGGATCCGACGAAACCCGTGGGCCCCTTCTACCCCGAGTTCCGCGCCCTGGAGCTGATGCGGTCCAAGCGCTGGAAGATGAAGGAGGATTCTGGCCGCGGCTGGCGCAAGGTGGTGCCCTCGCCCCGACCCATCGAGATCGTCCAGCTGGACGCCATCAAGATCCTGCTCCAGTCCGGCAGCTCCGTCATCGCCGGCGGTGGCGGCGGCATTCCCGTGATCCGCGATGCCAGCGGATTCCTGGTGGGCGTGGAGGCCGTCATCGACAAGGATCGCCTCAGCGCCCTGCTGGCGGCCCAGCTTGACGCGGACCTCTTCATCATCCTCACGGGCGTGGCCAAGGTGGCGCTGGACTTCGGCAAGCCCACTCAGCGCTGGATGGACCGGATCACGGCGAGTGAAGCCCGGAAGCACCTGGCCGACGGCCAATTCCCGCCGGGCAGCATGGGTCCTAAGATCGAGAGCGCCCTGGCCTATCTGGAGGGGGGCGGCCACGAAGTGCTCATCACCACCGCCGAGGCCCTGGCCACGGAGGACCCTGCCACCGTGGGCACCCGCATCGTGCGAGACTGAGGATTCTCCGGAGGAAGCTCCCGATGTACGCCCTCATCCTCGTCCGCTACCGCCGCCCCCTGTCCGAAGTCGAGACGGTCACTGAAGCCCACCGGGCCTACCTCGGCACGCTGAAGGCGCAGGGCGTCCTCCTGGCCTCGGGCCCCCTGGATCCCCGTTTCGGAGGCGCCTGGCTGGTGCGGGTGCAGGACGAAAACCCCCTGGCGGATCTGGACACCCTCCGCGATGGCGACCCCTTCTACAAGGCGGGCCTCGCCAACTATGAACTCCTGCCCTGGAACGTGATGGCGGGGAAGGATGGGTTCGACCAGATGTGATCCCCGCCTCCGGCCAATGACCAGGGGCGGGGACCAGACACCGCAGGAACGGCCGCCGACCGGCCTCAGTGGCTCATCTTGATGTCCACGGGGTTCTTGAAGGTGTCGTAGAGGGGCGAGGTGCGGATCACCTTCTCGTGGAGTTCCTGGATCTGCGCCGGGGTGCCGCTGCAGGCGAGGTTCACCTTCACGCGGATCTGGGAGAGTCCGGGCCGGATCTTCTTGTCCAATTCCAGGAAGCCCTGGAGATCGGAATCCGTCTCCATGTCGAAGCTCAGGCTGCTGATGTCCAAGCCCATGGCTGTGGCGTTGTAGGCATAGGTCACGCTCAGGCAGGCGCTGAGGGCGTGCAGCGCCGCCTCTCCCGCATTGGGGGCCAGGTCGGTGCCCAGCAGAGCCTCGGGCTCGTCGGCCTCGAGGAACATTGGGGTGCTCCGCTTGTGTTCCATCCCCGCCCCGTACAGCGAATCGAAGGTGCTCTGGGAATGGGCCCCGTTGATCCACTTGGCCTTGGACCGGAAGGTGAACTTGGCGAGGGCCGGGGTGGCCTTCACCGCCGAGATGGTGGTGTTGAGGGCATCCACATTCACGCCGTTGCGGATGGTTGCGATGCTGCCCATGGATCCTCCTCGTGGATTGGGCGCGGTCCCAGACGAAGGCCCAGCCTCCTTCGGGAAGCGCATGTAGAACACCCACAAGAGTCCCGCGTGCCACGGGGCCCTCTGGAAATAGACCCCCAGCATGGGCCGGGCTGAGTTTGAAACAAGGTCGCAAAAATCGAACCAGCCAGTTCTGATGGGCCCCTTGGCTGGTCCAGCTACTTCGGGTTTGATGCGGCCCCCGTGGCGTCCAGGGATGGCCAGGACGAGCAGGAAACCGGGGCGGTCATTGTGCCGCTACGAAACCATCCGCGTAGTCGATCACCGTCACCATGCGGTAGTCCCGGTGCGGCGCGGAGCCGGCCCCGGCCTGGTGCAGCCCTGGGTTGAAGAGGTTCCTCCGATGCCCGCGGCCGGCCACGCCATCGTCGATCAGCAGCTGGATCACCACCTGCCGGGCCTCCTCCTCGCCGGTGCTGATGTTCTCCGCGATGAGCCCCTGCCACCGGCCCAGCCGGTTGAGGCGGCCCGAAAGGTGGCTGCCGTCCGAGCCGACGTGTTCCAGCGAACCGCGAGGCCCCAGGTCCTGGGCGTGCAGGCGGGCCGCCCGGGCCAGCCCTTCATGGAAGCGCAGCGGACCCACCGGCTGGGTGGACTCCAGGAAGGCGATGGCTTCGTCCAGCGCCGCCACGCCTTCGTCCGTGCGCAGCGGCACACGGCCGGGCCGGCTCCAGAGCGTGCCCTCGAAGCACGGCCGCAGCTCCCGCAGGTGCTTCGCATAGGCCTTGGGCTGCACCCGCGCGTCGCTCATCTCCTGGATCACGGCCCGCTCGAAGGCAGTGGCTCTCCCTGGCTCCGCTGGAACCGCCTGAGCCGGAAACAGCAGCATGGCGAGCGGGAACACAGCAAGCCTCATGGACACCTCGGGCAGAGCCTCAAGGATAGGTGAGGTTTACCGTCTGCGCTTCAGATGGCCGGTTCGTCGCTCTGGGTGGGAACCAGTCGGGCAGCGCCGGTCCGGACCCAAGGCAGCCATGGATGGATCTGGCAGGCCAGGCAGAACCCGAAGAAGGCTTCGAGCCCCGCGCAGGCGCCCAGGACGAGGGCCAGTCCGAGCCCCAGGGACCGCATCCCGGCCACCAGGGCCAGCCAGATCCCCAGGGAGAACAGGAAGCCCACCGACGCCGCGAAACGCTTGGGGCCGGCATTGATCGTTCGCACAGGAAGACCCGTCAGAGGGCGAAGGAACCCGGCCATGCGGGCCACCGGTCACAAGGCTGAACAACCTCGTTGGCAACGACACCTAGATCGCCGGGCCATCGATCTCGGCGAAGAGCGGGTGCGTGAGGTAGCGCTCGCCGGTGTCGCAGAGCACGGCCACCACGGTCTTGCCCTCGCCCAGTTCCTTGGCCACTTCCAGGGCTGCGAAGACGATGGCACCGGTGCTGATGCCCGTGAGCAGGCCCTCCTCGCGGGCCAGGCGGCGGGCGATGGCGATGGCGTCGTCATAACCCACGGTGCGGATCCGCTGGAAGGCTTGGCGGTTCAGGATTCCCGGCACGAAGTTCGGCCCCAGCCCCTGGAGCTTGTGCGGCCCGGCCTTGCCGGTGCTCAGAAGGGGCGAGGTCTCTGGTTCCACGGCCACCACGAGGGTGCCGGGCTTCTTCTCGGCTAGCACCTCGCCCACGCCGGTCACGGTGCCACCGGTGCCCACGCCAGAGATGAAGGCATCCAGTTCGGGCACCTGCTCCAGCAGCTCCAGGGCCGTGGTGCGGCGGTGGACCTCGGGATTGGCGGGGTTGTCGAACTGGCGCACGAGGAAGTAGGAGGGATCCGCGTCCGCCAGTTCCTGGGCCTTGTCCACCGCGGCCTTCATGCCGCCGGAACCCGGCGTCAGCACCAGCTCCGCGCCATAGGCCTTCAGCAGGGCGCGGCGCTCCTGCGTCATGGTGTCGGGCATCACGAGCGTGATCTTGTAGCCCTTGGCGGCCGCCACGAACGCGAGGCCGATGCCCGTGTTGCCGCTGGTGGCTTCCAGCAGCGTCATGCCGGACTTCAGCACCCCGCGGGCCTCGGCGTCCTGGATCATGCTCAGGGCGATGCGGTCCTTCACGCTGCCGCCGGGGTTGGCGCTTTCCAGCTTCACGTAGACCTTCGCCGAACCCTTGGGCACCAGGCGATTCAGGCGGACGACGGGGGTGTACCCCACCAGGTCGTAGGCGTGCTCGACGCGGTTGGGACGCTCGGTGGGGCGGGTCGGCTGGCTCATGGCAGGGGCTCCTTAGGCTTCGGGCGCGGCCCGGAACTTGAAGTATGGAAAGGAAAATTCTATTGTCAAGTTTGTCAATTGATTTGGTTATATATTCGATTAAACTGGCCGGGGAGGTTTCATGTTGAAGGGGTCAGCCAAGGGGCGTTACGGGTTGCTGCTCATGGTGGAGCTGGCCCTTCAGGCGGGGCGTGGCCCCGTGTTGGTGGCGGACATCGCCGAACGGCAGGCCCTTCCCATCAAGTTCCTCCGCGTACTGCTGGGCAACCTCAAGGCCGCCGGCCTGGTCAAGGTGCAGCGTGGCCCCAGCGGCGGCTGCGAACTGACGCGGCATCCCAGCCACATCACGGCCCTGGACGTGCTGGAGGCCCTTGAAGGGCGCTTTTCCGCCGGCAGCCTGCCCACCGATGCGACCCATGGGGCCCGCGCCATCCGCGAGCTCTGGTCCCGCAGCACCGAAGCCACCCGAGCCGTTCTCCGCGGCACCACCCTCGCCGACCTCGCCGACCGGCATCAGGCGCTGGAGGTGGACAGCCAGGGGTACTCAATCTGATTCCTGCTGCAAACAGACCTAGCGCGCCGTACCGCCGGGACTGCCCCCGGAAGGTCGACAAACCAGGGGCCTGCGGAGGACATACCTGAACAGCGGGTCCAATGAAATGCGCCCGCCTGATGACAAATCAGCCGGGCGCATTCTCTTTCAACCACCGCGGGGCCACCCGCCGGACAGCCTCCAGCAACGGGGAGACCGGCCTCAGGGCTTGAGGTCCACCACCATCCCCTCGGCCGCGGCCTGTCCCTTCTCCTTCACATCGCTGCCTCGATAGAGCGTCCAACCCGGCAAGCCGCGGGGCACGGTCTTCGTCATGGCCCACTGCTGGACGCGGCTGTTGGCGAGGACGAACACCAGCATGCGCTTGGGATTCCAGGGATTGGGGAAGGCTGCCAGAAGGCCATCATCAGGGCGGCTGTAGGTCCGGCTCTGCCACTTGAACCAGCCTGGCCCGGCTTCGAAGGGCAGCTTCCCTTCCGCCTGAAGCCGCGTGGCGATCCCGTTGTCGGCAGGGCCGCCGAAGATCAGCAGATCATGGGCGGCCAGGTCGGCATCGCCCACTTCCGCATCGGGCGTCACGGGCAGCAGCACCTCGGTCATGTTGTCCGCCAGGGCGTCGCGGTAGTTCAGCGCGAGGGTGCGCTGGGCTTCCACTTCGCGGGCGGTCCCGAAGACCAGCTGCGTGGCGCTCCAGTCATCCAGCACGTTGCCCGGCACCCAGAAGTTGGAACGGGCCATGGGGATATCGTTCCCCGCATTGAAGGTCAATCGCGTGGGTTGAACCTCGCTTCGGAAGGTGAAGGCGGCTTTGGCGCCCTTCACTTCGATGCGCTCCAGCTTCGCGCCCTGCTCCGTTTCCACGCTCGCGAACGCCACGAAAGGATAGGCGAAGCCCGCCTGCTCCACGTCGAGCTTCACCTCGTAGGCCTCGCCGGCCTTCTCGACGCGGGCCTGGACTTTGGGCGCCGGAAGATCGGCGCGCTCGAGCCAGGGCCTCAGGAGCGGCGCCACCTCCTGCCCGGCGCTGTCAGACAGGACCTTCAGGATCTCGGCCGTGGACGCGGCCTTGCGGCCGAAGTGCCCATGGACCGCCCGCATGGCCTTGGCAAAGGCGGCGTTCCCCAAGTGCAGGCGCAGCTGGTGCAGAGCGAAGACGCCCCGGATGCGGGGGATCTGGTAGGCGCCGTAGCGGTCGTAGGCCGTCGTGGTGGCCAGGGGCGCCTTCACGTCCTCCTTGGCCTCCAGCCAGAGGTGGCGGGTGGCGAGATCCGCCAGGGCCGCGCTCTGGGCTTCGAAGGCCTTGGCCGGAGCCGCGGGCAGGTGCTTCAGCTGTTGCCAGTAGGCGGCCGAGGCGCTGACGAACCAGTTCTCCGCGTCCGAAGCCGGCTTGACAGTCCCTGTCCAAAGTCCCTTCGCTTCGTAGCTGAACGCCTCCTTCACGCCAGCCACATCCGGCAAGGGCGCCGCTTTCAAAGGCTTTTCCTCCCTCCAGGCCGCTTTCGCGGCCTGTAGCTTGGCGGACACCCAGATCGGGCTGAACGCCGTGTACCCATGGGTCAGGTGTGGGGTCGCGCCCGGCAGATCCGCGATCCAGCGCCCACCCACCATCTTTTCCCGCTGGGTGGTCTTGCCCTGGTGGGCGATGAAGACCAGCTTTTCCGCCATCTCGGCGGTGGTGAGCTTGCCATCGCAGGCATGGGGCCGGTTGATGGGGCTGGTGGCCATGAGGCGGGTGGCGATGTCGATGTCGAAGCCGGTCTTCCCGAAGGCCTTGAAGGCTTCCTGGAAGGCGATATCGCGGTTCCAGGTGTTGAAGGCCAGGTCTGCCGGGGCATTGTCGGGGTTGGGACCGTACTCGCCGCGTACGTCCAGATCGCGGTTGTTGTTGTTGGCCCAGATGAAGTCCTTGTGGTTGCCTGGCGTATCGGCGGGCTTTCCCTTCGTCCCGGTGCGCCACATGCGGGCCTTCTCGGTGCCCAGCAGGAAGCAGGCGCCCTCGTCACTCTTGGTGTCGGCCATGGTCCAGTCGTTGGTGTAGAGGCCGTTGTTCTGCTTGAAGAGGATGGCGGCGGCCTCGTCGATGCCGGAGGCATACTGGGCGGCCTTGCGGACGCGGTTGCTCTGGGGCGTGCCGTCCGCATTGAAGGGCGTCTGGCCCACGGTGGTCTCGCCCATCACCAGGCCCGAGGCGTTCAGGTACCAGTCCGTGCCGCTATGGATGCCGCCCGCGAAGGTCTGCATCACGATGCGGTGGCCCTTTTCGGGCGCCACGTCCAGCATCACGTTCCATTCGGTGCCCGTGTAACCGTTCCACATGAAGATCTGGCTGAAGATGAACCGGCCACTTTTCGTCGCCTCCTTGGTGGCCACGAAGGAAGAGCAGTGGTCCCCCCTCCCGCCCTTCTCCGCCTCATCATCACCGGTCATGAACGTGCGCCCGCTGAGGGGATGGGCCGCGTGGGCGAGCCCCTCTCGCAGCTGGCTCATGTCCACGGCGCTGTTCAGCGTCACGATGTCGAGAAGATCGATGGCCCGGCCCTTGAACGCCGCGCCCGCCTTCGCCGCGCCGTCCGCGATCCCCTTCATCTCCTCCAGAAACTCCACGTCGTATTTGCGGAAGAAGAGGGCGTCGGCCATCTGCCGCTGGTCGGCCCAGCCCTGGCCAGGATCGGCGGCATTCTTCAGTACGCCTAGCTTGGTCATGTAGCGCACGATCTCGTCGGCCATGAGCTCGCCATGCTGGCGGCCCCTCGCGTAAGGGGCGCCTTCGATGTGCAGGAAGGTCCAGCCGCCCATCTCGTAGCGGAAGCCCTTCCCCGCCCAGCGCACGGTCTGCAGGGGGATGAAGGCCGTGATGTCCTCCACCTTCTCCAGCTTCACGCCGCTGAAGGAGGCCGCGCCCATGGCCTTGCCGTTGCGGCCCAGGTGCAGCTGCACGCGGTCCGTGGGGGCCGTGGCGAGGAACAGCACGGAGACCTGGCGCGTTGAAGTCCCAGCCGCGCTTTGCGACGCGTTGGTGAAGGGGAAGCTCTCCATGGACAGGCAGGCGCCCATGGCCGTGGGGTAGCGGGCCAGGGCGTCGGCTTTGACGCCTTCGGTATGGATGGTGGCGCTCAAACGGTACAGTTCGCCGACTTTCAGGGTCACGGGCGCCGAGGCCAGCGTGGCCTCCGAGCCCTCAACCGAGGCTTCCAGGCGCAGAGCCACGGCTTTCGCCGTGGAGCCCTGCTTCAGTGCCCATCCCGATACCGGGATATCCGACGCGGCGGCCAACACCGCCACAGCCATCAACAGCCCAGCACGCAGCATTCGGATCATGGGAGCCTCCACCCACCAGCATGCCAAACCCATCGCGGAGTTGCCTCGCTTTTTGAGGCAGCTCCGCGCAGCGGCTACCCTGGGATCATGGCGCTGAAAAAATGGACCTTCACCGTGGACCCCGAAGACGCGGAACTGCGTCTGGACCAGCTCATCGCCAAGCGCACGGAACTCTCCAGGCGGGCGGCCCGGGAGGCCCTGAAGCTGGGCGGCGTCCAGGTGGACCGCAAGCGCGTGAAGGTGGCGGGAAAACTCGTGAAGCCGGGCACAGAGGTTCGCGTGGCCTTCGACCCCGACCTGCCGCCGGTGCCGACCACGGCCATTCCCATCGTCTTCGAGGATGAATGGATCCTCGCCGTGGACAAGCCCGCGGGGCTCGCCACCCAGGGCACCTGGGCCACGGACCGCCACGACCTGCTCGCCCTGCTGAAGACCCAGCGGCCGGATCTGAAGCTGTTCCTCCATCACCGCCTGGACCAGGGCACATCGGGTCTCCTGGTGCTGGCCAAGCATGCGCAGGCCAACGCTGGCCTCGCCGCCGCCTTCGCGGGCCGCGATCTGGAGAAGCTCTACCTCGTGCGGGTCTCCGCGCCCCTGGAGGCCTGCACCGTGGAGGCCCCCATCGGCCGCCTGCGGGGCGCGGATCCCGGCCGCTTCGACTGCGAGGGCGACCTCATGGACCCCAAATCCGCCCGCACGGACTTCCGCCCGGCCACTCCGGATGAGACCGAGGGCCTCGTGCCCGGGCACTACTTCGTCGCCCGCATCCACACGGGCCGCACCCACCAGATCCGTGTGCACCTGGCCCACCTGGGCCGGCCCGTCCTCGGGGACACCCTCTACGGCGGCGAGCCCTCGGACCGCCTCTGGCTCCATGCCTGGCAGCTGGGTATGAAGCACCCCGTCACGGGCGCGGCCCTCCGCCTGGAGGCGCCACCGGCACGCTTCCGGCCCTGACAAAGGACGGCGGAGGTTTCCCTCCGCCGTTTCCGGGTGGCACGGCCTGTTTCAGGGGGTGTATTCGACCATCCTTACCGTGGAATTCCCGCCCAAGTCGATCACCTCGACGGCCCAGAGGTAGGTGACCCCGGTCGTCAAGGCCGGCGGGATGGCGGGGGTGCCCCCTGCCGCACCGTAGGCCACGGACAGCTGCGCGCTGGGCATGGCGACGCTCCAGATGCTGGCTCCCGTGTCCTTCTGCCGGACCCACAACCGATAGGTGTAGGAGAAGGTAGGCGCCGGGGTGGGCGGGCCCCAGCTGAAGGTGGGCATGGTTCCCGCGGCCGTTGGGGTGACCGGAGCCAGGTTGGTTGCGAAGGTATCCAGCATCTTCGAGGTGTCCAGTGGGAAGGTGTCCGCCGTGGCACTAGGCGCTGGATAGCCCACCTGGACGGAAGCTGTGCCGGGCCCGGGCCGGAAGGCCCCCAAGTTCGCCCAGTAGTTGAAGCCCCCCCTGTCGGGCAGGCCGACATCGAAAAACAGGCTCCCCATCTGCAGCGCCACGTTGACAGGAAGCTTCATGCCGGGAAGCGCGTCGAACCATACGCCATAGATTTCGTAGGTGGCCCCGGCAACCGTATAGATTTGGTGCTGGGTGGCCGCGTTGACCACGGCATTGTTGGGGGGCAGCGTCAGGTCGTGGTTCGTTATGTTGGCGGTGACCACGATGGTGCCGTAGCCGCCGGTGTTCGAGCCCTCGCCGATGTCGAGGAGGCCATTGCCGTTCTGGTCGACCATCACCAGAAATGCGTAGGTGCCGTTGGGCACGCCCGCGACCGTGTAGGCCTGCGGGCTTACGGGGCTGGCAACTTTCATGGCGAAGGGCTGGCCGGTCGTGGTGTCGAACAGCACCACATACATCGGTCCGGTGGCCGGCCCGGTGAAGTTGATGGTGCCAGAGATGGCATTCCCCCCAGCTGCCGCCGCAGGCGTGGCGGTGACCTGGTTGGAGGAGGCGCTCGTGGTCGCCCCCGCCTTGGCGTAGACGCGGAAGGCGGCAGGCGTGCCATTGGCGAGGCCAGATACGAAGAGGGTGGACCCGAAGTACTCCGTGTCCAGCTTCCCCCTGGCAGCGACGGTGGCGCTGCCCGAGATCGTGGAGAATCCGTTCGTGCTCCATTGGATCAGGTAGGAATCCGCCAGTTCCACCCCTTGCGCATTCCACAGAGGCTTCCAGTTTAGGAGGACCCCGCCATCCATGGGCGCGACGCTGTTCAGGACAGGGGTAAGGCTCGACAGGTCGATGGCGGCAGGATCCACCAGGGATACATCCGCGCCGAAGGCATCACCGAATCCCACCACCACGCCGGCTCTGGAGCCGGTCGGGTTGGCGGCGTTGGGATTCCCCTTGCCCATGCCGTCCATCCAGCTCGTCAGGGTGTAGGTGCCCGGCACCACACCGCGGATGGCAAAAGTGCCCGGACCCGGAATGCTGACACCAGGAGCGCCGCCTCTGCCGCCATCGAGCCGGAGGTAGATGCGGCCTGTCTTGGCGCCGGAATAGCTGACCGTCCCTGAGACGGTGTATCCCAGGGCCGCCTGGAGCTGCAGGTTAGCAAGGTCCGAACCCGACACGGCCACAGTCTTGGTGGGAGGCAGGAACATGACCTTGGTCCCGGCCGGCATGCTGGGCGTCAGGGTATAGGTGCCGTCGGGGATGCCCGGAATGCTGAAATTGCCGGTCCCGTCCGTGACGGTGGTGGTGGCATTCGGTGCGGTGTCGAGACTCACGGTGACACCGGGAATGCCGACGCCGCTGATGGAGGGCTGGAATTGATCGACCAGGGTCACCCGTCCGCTGACCCGGAAGGTGGGCCGCACCGTCAGGATCGCCGCCGCGCTGGTGGCGGTACCCAGCGAGTTGGTGGCAGTCACGGTGTAGCTTCCCGCATCGGCCAGGGTGGTTGCGGCAAGGGTGAGCGTTGCCGATGTCTGGCCCAGCAGTAGGGTCGAACCCCGGTACCACTGGTAGGACGGAGCCGGATTGCCCGTGGCCGCGGCGGTGAAGGTGGCCGTCGCGCCAGCTGTGACGGTGGTCCCCGCCGGCTGGACGGTGAACACGGGAGCCTGGTTCACGACCAGAACCGCAGCATTGCTGGTGGCGGTACCCAGCGAGTTGGTGGCAGTCACGGTGTAGCTTCCCGCATCGGCCAGGGTGGTTGCGGCAAGGGTGAGCGCTGCCGATGTCTGGCCCGGCAGCAGGGTCGAACCCCGGTACCACTGGTAGGACGGAGCCGGATTGCCCGTGGCCGCGGCGGTGAAGGTGGCCGTCGCGCCAGCTGTGACGGTGGTCCCCGCCGGCTGGAGAGTGAATGCCGGGGTGGACTGGACCGTGAGAATGGCGGCAGAACTCGTGACGGCAATCCCACCATGGGTGACCGTCACGGTGAAGCTCCCCCCGCTGTCGGCAGGGACGGTGGCGGGCGTGGTGTAGCTGGCGGAGGTGGCACCGCCGATATTAATCCCACCCTTCTTCCACTGGTAGGTGAAGGGCGGGTTGCCCCCGGCCACCACTGTGAAGGTTGCCGTGGCTCCCGCTGTGACTGTGACGCTGGCTGGCTGGGTGGTGATGGTCGGCGGCGTCGGATTCACGGTCAGGGTCGCGGCACTGCTCGTCACCGAACCGCCCGCATTGCTCACGGTCACCGTGAAGCTCGAGCCGGTGTCGGCCAGCACTGTTGAAGGAGTCGTGTAGCTGGCGGCACCGGCACCGCTGATCACTACGCCGCCCTTCTTCCACTGATAGGTGAGGGGACCGGTGCCTGAAGCCACCACCGAGAAGGTGGCTGCGGCGCCCTCTTGCACGGTCTGATTTGCAGGCTGCAGGCTGATGGCCGGGGGAACCGACTGGACCGTGAGGATGGCGGCAGAGCTGGTGATGGAAACCCCGCCATGGGTGACCGTCACGGTGAAGCTCCCCCCGCTGTCGGCAGGAACGGTGGCGGGCGTGGTGTAGCTGGCGGAGGTGGCACCGCCGATATCGACCCCACCCTTCTTCCACTGGTAGGTGAAGGGCGGGTTGCCCCCAGCCACCACTGTGAAGGTTGCCGTGGCTCCCGCTGTGACTGTGACGCTGGCTGGCTGGGTGATGATGGTCGGCGGCGTCGGATTCACGGTCAGAGTCGCGGCACTGCTCGTCACCGAACCGCCCACATTGCTCACGGTCACCGTGAAGCTCGAGCCGGTGTCGGCCAGCACTGTTGAAGGAGTCGTGTAGCTGGCGGCACCGGCACCGCTGATCACTACCCCGCCCTTCTTCCACTGATAGGTGAGGGGAGCGGTGCCTGAAGCCACCACCGAGAAGGCGGCTGTGGCGCCTTCCTGCACGGCCTGATTTGCAGGCTGCAGGCTGATGGCCGGAGCGACAGGTGGCGGCTGCGTGCTTCCGCCTCCTCCGCCCCCGCCTCCGCCACAGGTGAGAGAGATGGATAAAGAAGCCAGCGCAGCCAGCACAGCAGCCGCGCTTTTTGCACGGTTCAAGAACCTCATGGTGCCTCCTAGGCAACGGGGAAAACAAACCCGATGAAGGTCACTACGGATATCTCAAAGACTATCTGAGAATCATTATTGGTTGTCTTTTAACTATTTCAATGCCACATTATATCTTTATTTTAAGATTCATCAATTGCGACATCGTCTAATTATTATTTATAACTATAATATAAACAATGATTTACATTCTATGAGTAATCATTTTGATTTGGTGAGTATTCATTTTGACTTGATGCCACCATGAGAACACCTCACGCCAAGGGAGCGACTCAACTCATGCCGCAAGTGCCTAAGCTCCCCATCCTCTACAACCCCGCTTCGGGCACGGCGCCGAAGGATCCGGAGGCCCTGCTCCGTCCTCTCCCGAAGGAGCTCCAGGATCGGGTGGATCCCACCCCTTTCGGCCCTCCCTGGGATTTTGAACCCCATATCGCGAGAGCCCAGCGCGCGGAGGGCCCACTGCTGGTGTGGGGCGGGGACGGGACGATCCATCACGCAGCCAAGGCGCTGATCGACCGTGGCTGTCCCGTCCCCCTCGGTGCCATCCCTGGCGGCAGCGGGAACGGGCTGGTGCGGGGACTCCGCACGCCCCTGGAACCAGCAGGCGCGTTGCATTGCCTGCTGGAGGGACGTGAGTTGCGCATGGACCTGCCCCGCCTCGACGGCGAGCCCTTCCTGAACGTCTGCGGCACGGGCTTCGAGGCCGCCGTGGCCCACCGCTTCGCCGCCCTGCCCGGCCGGGGCTTCGGGACGCCCGCGCCTGCTGGCGGCTCTGGCGCACCTGGCCGGACACCGCCCTGGCCTGGGATGCGGACCCCGCGCCCATGCCCAATCCCACGGGGCGCCTTGATCGCCTCCGGAAGGCTTTCCAAGCGCACGGACCTCCGCCCCGCCACCGCCGAAGAGACTGCGGGCCTCGCGCCCGGCCACTACATCGTGGCCCGCATCCACACGGGCCGCACTCACCAGATCCGCGTCCACCTCGCCCACCTGGGCCGGCCCATCCTGGGCGACGCCCTCTACGGCGGCGCGCCCTCGGGCCGCCTCTGGCTCCATGCCTGGCAGCTGGGTCTGAAGCATCCTGTCACGGGCGAGGATCTGAGGCTGGAGGCCCCCCCGGCGAGGTTCCAGGCATGAAGAAGAACGGCGGAGGTTGCCCCCCGCCGTTCCGATGTGAAGCGGTTCCGCTTCAGGGCTTGTATTCGACCATCTGCTGGGCGGAGTTGCCCTTGACATCCATGAGGGAGATCGACCAGCCGTAGGTGATCCCCGTGGTCAGCGCGGGCTGAGAAGCCTTGCCATCCACATTGTAGAGCACGGAAAGCTGGGTGCTGGGCATGTCCCCGTTGGACGGGTACTGCCAGATCTGGCCGCCTCCTAACTGTTGGATCCAAAGGCTGTAGGTGTAGGGGAAGGAGGGCGCAGGTGAAGGTGCCGCCCAAGTGAACGTGGGCGTGGTTCCCGCAGCTGCACCCGTGACCGGGGCCAGATTCAAGGGGAAGGTATCCAGGATGGCGGAAACGGTGACAGTGCGCGTTTCCGAAGTGCCATCGCTGTAGCCCAACTGGAGCGTGTAGGCGTCTCCCACCGTGGGACGGAGGGTTGCAGTGTTCACCCAGTAGTAGTAGCCGGTGCCATCGGGCTTCCCGACATCAAGCAGGGCCGATCCCATCTGGATGGTCACGTTCACGGGCCGCTTGATGTTCTGGTCCACGTTGAAATTCAGGCTGTAGCTTTCGTTCGTTATCGCTCCGCTGGTGTATTTCTGGTGGGAGGTGGCCACGGAAGCGGTCACGTTGGTGCTGGGGATCGTGAGGCTCTGCCCCGTCATGCTCCCGCTGACGGTGATCAGCGACGAATCCTTGCCGTTGATATTGCTCATATCCCCTAGATCAACCAGACCGTTGTTGTTCTGGTCGAGGATGCCGAAGAAGAAGAACGTGCCTGCTGGAACGCCTGGCACGCTGAACGCCTGCGGACTGACGGGATTGGCGATCCGCACCGCATAGGGGCGTCCCGCGGCCTGGTCATAAAGGCCGACGTACAACGGACCCGTGGCCGTCCCGGTGAAGGTGACGGTGCCGGAGACGGTGAACCCGCCCGTGGCCGGTCCGGGGGTGATGGGGCCAGCCGTGGCGGAAGGATTGCTGGTGGTGGCCCCCGCCTTCCCATACATGCGGAAGTAATAGGCCGTCCCGTTCGTCAGGCCTGAATGGAGATACATCGGGTTGTTCTTCCCGGCAGCGGGAATGGTGGCGCTTCCGGCGAGGGTGGCGAAGGTGCTGGAGGTGCTCCACTGGAGCAGGTAGGAATCGGGTGTTTCCACGAACTGCGCATTCTGCATGGGGTCCCAACTGGTGAAGGCCCCACCGTCCATGGGCACGACCCCATTGATGAGCGGCCCCGCGACCCCCGTCAGGCTGACGGCGGCGGGATCAGCCAAGGTCACGTTGGCGCCCGCATAATTGCTGTTGCCGACGACGACAGAGACACTTCCCGTCGGGTTGGAGGCATTGGGAACGCCCTGTCCGACGGTATCCATCCAGGCCTTCAAGGTGTAGGTGCCGGATGCGACCCCCCGAATGGTGAACGTGCCGGCCGGAGAGACGCTGACACCGGGGGCTCCGCCGCCATTGCCACCGTCCAGCCGCAGGAAGACGCGGCCGGTCTTGATCCCGGCATAGCTGACGGTGCCGGACACGGTATAGCCGAGGGCCGCCTGGAACTGGACGTTGGTCACGTTGGCGCTGGCGACCGTCACCGGCTGGGTGGCCGGGAAGAACAGGGCGCTGGGCCCGGTGATGCTGGGCGTCACCGTGTAGGCCCCGTTGGGGATGTTCCCCAGGGTAAAGTTGCCCGTGCCATCCGTGACCGCGGTCGTGGCAGGGGTGGTGTTGATGCTCAGGGTGACACCGGATACCCCGGCGCCGCCGTTGGTCAGGGTCACCCGACCGGACACGGAGTAGTTGAGGGTGACGGTCAGGGTGGCCGCGGTGCTGGTCACGCTGCCCTGGGAATTGGTCACCACCACGGTGTAGGTCCCGGCATCCGTGGAGGCCACCGCAGGGATCGTGTAGCTAGAACTGGTAGCGCTGGCGATGTTCACGCCGCCCTTCTGCCACTGATAGGTGGGGGCGGGGTTGCCGTTGGCGGCCACCGAGAAGGTGACAGTCGTGCCCTGGCCCACGGTCTGGCTGATGGGCTGGACAGTGATCACCGGTTTGTACAGGACGTCGAGAGTGGCGCCGGAACTCGTGATGGTTCCTGCGGTGTTCGTCGCCACGACGGTATATACCCCGGCGTCCGTGGAAACCACGGCGGGGATCGTGTAGCTGGAACCGGTGGCGCCGGCGATGGCCACGCCACCCTTCTGCCACTGGTAGGTGGGAGTCGGCGTCCCGGTGGCCACCACGCTGAAGGTCGCGGAAGCCCCAGCAGCCACGGTCAGGCTCGCGGGCTGGGTGGTGATGCCCGGCGCGACGGGCGCGGGATTGACCGTCAAGGTCGCGATGGCACTGGTCGCGGTGCCGATGGCGTTGGTCACCACCACGTCGAAGGTGCTGCCGCTGTCCCCGATCACGGTGATGGGGGTGGTGTAGCTCGATCCTGTGGCGCCAGCAAGGGCGACGCCGCCCTTGCGCCACTGGTAGGTGGGGGTGGGGTTGCCCGTCGCGGTGACGGAGAAGGTGGCCGTCTGGCCCACCACCACGCTCTGGTTCGCGGGCTGGGTGGTGATGACCGGCGCGGCGTTGACGGTGAGGGCGGCGGCGGTGGACGTGACGCTTCCCGCGGCGTTGGTGACCACCACGGTGTAGGCGCCCGCGTCCGCCAGGGTCGTGCTGGCGATGGTGTAGGTGGCGCTGGTGGCGCCGGCGATGTTCACGCCGCTCTTCTGCCACTGGTAGGTGGGAGCGGGTGTCCCCGTGGCCACCACGGTGAAACTGGCCGAGGCGGGCGCGGTCACCGTGGTGCCCACGGGCTGCGTGGTGATGGCCGGGGGCACCTGGATGGTGAGGACGGCTCCGTTGCTGGTAGTGGTGCCAATGCTGTTCGTGGCGACACAGGTGTAGGTCGCCGCATCCGCGAGGGAGGTGGTGGTGATGGTGAAGGTCGCGCTGGTGGCGCCGGCGATGGCCACGCCGCCCTTCTGCCACTGGTAGGTGGGAGCCGGGAACCCGCTGGCCGCTGCGGTGAATGTGACGGAGGCCGGGGCGATCACGGTCTGACTGAGAGGCTGGGTCGTGAAGACGGGCGCCTGGTTCACGATCAGGACGGCGGCGGTGCTGGTGGCCGTGCCCAGCGTGTTGGTGGCGACCACCGTGTAGCTTCCCGCATCCGCCAGCGTGGCGCTGGGGATGGTGAGCGTGGCGGCGGTCTGGCCCGTCAGGAGGGTCGTGCCCTTGAACCACTGGAATGTGGGCGCGGGGTTGCCCGAGGCGGCGGCCGTGAAGGTCACGGCGGCCCCCGCTGTCACGGTCGCACCGACCGGCTGGGTGGTGAACACCGGCGCAGCCTGGACCGTCAGGACGGCCGCATTGCTGGTAGCCGTGCCCTGGGCATTGGTCACCGTCACGGTGAAGCTGGCCCCATTATCGGCCAGGACCGTGGCGGGGGTGGTGTAGCTGGCGGAGGTGGCGCCGGTGATGGCGGTGCCCCCCTTCTTCCACTGATAGCTGAGGGTCCCGCTTCCCGTGGCCGCCACGGTGAAGGTCGCCGTGGCTCCGGCCGTGACCGTGACATTGGCGGGCTGGGTGGTGATGGTCGGCGGCGCGGGGTTCACGGTCAGCGTCGCGGCGTTGCTGGTGACGGATCCGGCCGCGTTGCTCACGGTCACCGTGAAGCTGGAGCCCGTGTCGGCCAGGACGGTCGCAGGCGTGGTGTAGCTTGCAGAGGTCGCCCCGGTGATGGCTGTCCCGCCCTTCTTCCATTGATAGGTGAGGGGCGCCGTGCCAGCGGCGGTGACAGTGAAGGAGGCCGTGGCGCCCTCCAGCACCGTCTGATTGGCCGGCTGGACGCTGATGGCTGGGGCCATGAAGGGCGGCGGCGCGCTTCCTCCACCACCACATCCGAGATAGAGCGCCACTGCCGAAGACAGTGCGAACAATGCCTTCAGCGCCTGTTTGGGAAACCTCATAAAGTGCCTCCTCTAGAAGCTTGTGAGAAATTGTCGACGAACGCGGTACTTCGAATTTGACTCGGGTATGGTTCTTGGGCGGTGACTGGATGCGTTACTCTACAGGCGGTTTTTCCTACCAACCTAGAGGTATTTTTAAATAATTTTGAAGGGATGCATTTTTTTTACGCTTACCATGAGTGCCGACCTTTCGAGCATTCTTAAGCAGACCTTTTTGCCCAGTTCCACCGACCATTCGTGCATTTTTTTCGAAAATCCAATTTTCATTCATATGAAGCTCCCCATCCTCTTCAACCCCGCTTCGGGCACGGCGCCGAAGGATCCGGAGGCCCTGCTCCGTCCTCTCCCGAAGGAGCTCCAGGATCGGGTGGACCCCACCCCTTTCGGCCCTCCCTGGGATTTTGAACCCCATATCGCGAGAGCCCAGCGCGCGGAGGGTCCCCTGCTGGTCTGGGGCGGGGACGGCACGATCCACCACGCGGCCAAGGCGCTGATCGACCGTGGCTGTCCCGTCCCCCTCGGCGCCATCCCTGGCGGCAGCGGGAACGGGCTGGCGCGGGGACTCCGCACTCCGCTCGAGCCGGCGGGCGCGGTACAGCGCCTGCTGGAGGGACGCGAGCTGCGCATGGACCTGCCCCGCCTCGACGGCGAGCCCTTCCTGAACGTCTGCGGCACGGGCTTCGAGGCCGCCGTGGCCCACCGCTTCGCCGCCCTGCCCGGCCGTGGCTTCGCCGCCTATGCCCGGGCCAGCCTGGACCTCTGGCGCACCTGGCGGCCCGCGGCCCTGGCCTGGGAGGCCGAGGAGGAGCCCATGCCCTCCTCCGACGGTCGCATCGAGCGCATCCGCGCCGCCTTCCACCCGGGCGCGCCGAGGCTGCCCGAATCCGCCTGGAGCCTCTGCTTCGCCAACCTCCCCACCTACGGCAGCGGGCTGTGGATCGCCCCCTTCGCCGATCCCACGGACGGCTGTCTCCAGTGGGCCACCCTGACCCGGCCCACCTGGCTGACCCTGTTCACCGAGGCGCCCCGGCTCTTCCAGGAGGGCGGGCACACCGCCCTCCGCAACGAGGGCCGCCTCCGCCGCGCTACCCTGCGCCTGGAGCGCTCCCTGCCCTGGCACCTGGACGGCGAGCCCGCCGCTCCGCGCGACCGCGCCGAACTCTCCGTGGAACCTCGTGCCTTCCGGATGCAGGTCACCGGGGCGTGCCCCTGGCAGTAGGCGCAGCCACGCGCAGAAACGGCCCCGGACGGGGCCGTTTCTGCGCTGGAGAACTGCCTATCTAGTGCGGAAACACCGCCGGTCCGGTCAGGCTGGGCCCCCGGAACTCGGCGCTGACGCTGGGGCTGGCGCCCCAGAGGCCGGCCACCATCTTCACCTGGCTGAGGTCCACCGCGGCGGGATCCCAGTCCCGGCGGATGGCCAGGGTGTAGGGATTCTTGGCGTCAGACCACCAGGCGGGATCGTCCACGATGATGTAGACCGCCGTGGCCTCCTTACCGGGGTTCCTGTAGGTCACCAGGATCGGCTGGGGCGCGATGGCGGCCTGCAGCATGCCCGCTCCGGGCCGGCCCCATTTGTCCACGAGCATGAGCCGGAACCAGCCCAGGTTGCTGTGCTGGACCTCGATCTGGACGGTGCCTCCCGCAGGCACGGAAACGCCGTAGGCCCGCCAGCCGGACGGCACCTGGACATAGTCCGTGAGGGCCTGCACCGTGTCACCAAGGGCCGTCACTGGGATGAAGCCCCGGCGGGAGAGCCACTGGATCTCAGCCATGATGTCCCGCTGGCGCCAGTAGAGGCCTGTGGGGAAGGTCGTGCACCGGTTCCAGGCTGGCGGCACCACCACCTGGGTGCCGGGATAGAGGCTCACGCTGGATACCCGGGGAGCGAGGGCCCGAGGACGTGGGTCCACTTCGCTTGTGCGGGGACCCGGGTGACGGTCCAGCCGACCCGTCCGGTCCGCCATCGGTCCGGCCATGGGCCTGGAACTGTCCGGCCGGGCAACCTCGGGAGCCGGCCGGTCGCCCATGGGGCGCATCGGCTGTGGCGAATCGCGACGACCCCGCTCCTGCTGTGGTGAAGCGCTACATAGGGCTGAGGCCAGGAGCAGGCCAGAAAAGACAGTTGTGGCGCGGAATTGCGGACTCTGGAACCTCATCGCACACCCCCTTGGTTCCGGTGGAACCCCATTATCAAGCCAGAGCCATGCCAGTGCCTGGGTTATTCTGGCGGCGACTAAAGATGGGGGCCTCAAGGTGTTCGGCAAGATCCAGCACATCCATTTCGTGGGCATCGGCGGCATCGGGATGTCCGGCATCGCGGAGGTGCTCGTCAACCTGGGCCACCGGGTGTCGGGCTCGGATCTGAAAGAGAGCGCCGTGACCCAGCGCCTCCGCGGCCTGGGCATCGAGGTGCACATTGGCCATCGGGCCGAGGCCATCGAGGGCGCCCAGGTGGTGGTGATCTCCTCGGCCGTGAAAGGCGACAACCCCGAAGTGGTGGCCGCCCACGCCCGCAAGGTGCCCGTGATCCCCCGGGGCGAGATGCTGGCGGAGCTGATGCGCATGAAGTACGGCGTGGCCGTGGCGGGCTCCCACGGGAAGACCACCACCACCAGCATGGTGGCCCAGGTGCTCAGCCACGGCGGCCTCGACCCCACCATCGTCATCGGCGGCAAGCTGGGCACCATCGGCAGCAACGCCAAGCTGGGCAAGGGCCCCGTCCTGGTGGCCGAGGCTGACGAGAGCGACGGCAGCTTCCTCATGCTGAACCCCACCCTGGCCACCATCACCAACATCGACCGGGAGCACTTGGATCACTACAAGGATCTGGAGGAGATCCAGGACGCCTTCGTGGCTTTCGCCAACAAGGTGCCCTTCTACGGCTCCGTCTTCCTCTGCATGGACGATGCGAACGCCGCCTCCGTGCGCCCCCGCCTGAAGCGCCAGGTGCGCACCTACGGCACCCATCCCCAGGTGGACATCCGGGCCCAGGAGATCCGCCAGGAGGGCTTCCACACCCACTTCAAGGTCCGTGCCTACGGCGAGGATCTGGGCGCCTTCAGCCTGGGCGTGCCCGGCCACCACATGGTGCTGAACGCCCTGGCCGCCATCGGCATCGCGCTCGAGCTCGACATGGAGCGCGAGGTCATCCGCACCAGCCTGGCCGGCTTTACGGGCGCGGACCGGCGCTTCCAGCTCAAGGGTGAGAAGGACGGCGTGCTGGTGGTGGACGACTACGGGCACCATCCCACGGAGATCGCGGCCACCCTGGCCGCGGCCCGGGCCGGCTTCCCGGACCGCCGCATCGTGGCGGCCTTCCAGCCCCATCGCTACAGCCGCACCAAGGCCCTGCTCGACGAGTTCGGCACGGCGTTCTTCGAAGCGGATTCCGTGGTGGTCACGGACATCTACCCCGCCGGCGAACCGCCCATCCAGGGGGTGGACAGCGCCGCCGTGGCGGAGGCCCTGCGCTCCCATGGCCAGAAGGAGGTCCACCTCGCCGGGCGCGTGGAAGACCTGCCGGAGGTCCTCAAGCGCCTCACCCACAGCGGGGATCTCCTCATCACCTTCGGAGCGGGCTCCATCACCCAGGCCGGGCCCGCCTTCCTGGCCCTGACCTGAGGCCGTCATGAGGCGCCCCCTCCGGTTGAGCCTCCCTGCCATCCTCGCCCCAGCTTGTGCGCTGGCGGGCCTGCCGCCCGGACTGCTGCCCGCCGGAGACCATCGCCCGGAGGTGCCCCAGCCGGATCTTGGGGCCCACTACACCCCCCACTCAGCCCTGATGGCCTATGTCCGCGCCCTGGCCACCGCCGCGCCGGAGCGCGTGAAGCTTCTCACTTTGAACGTCACCGAGGAAGGTCGCGAGCAGCCTTTCCTCATCATCAGCTCGCCGGAAAATCTGAAGCACCTGGACGAGTTGCAGGCCCTCAACGCGAAGCTTGCCGATCCCCGGACCCGCGGTGAGGGCGAAGCCCGCCGCATCGCGGAGACCAATCCCGCCTTCGTCTGGCTGGGCTATTCGGTCCACGGGTCCGAGGCGTCGGGTACCGAAGCGGCCCTGGCCGTGGCCTACCACTTCGCCGCGGGCCGGTCTCCCGAGGTGCTGAAACAGCTCGAACGCGTGGTGCTCCTCATGGACCTCACGCAGAACCCTGACGGCCAGGCCCGGCACCTCCAGGCGGTGGCGGAGGCCGCCACGCCCTTCAACACCAGCGATCCCATGGACGCGCAGAACACCAGCCGCTGGCCTGGCGGCCGTTTCAACCACCGGCTCTTCGACCTGAACCGCGACTGGGCCTGGCAGACCCAGGGCGAGTCCCGGGCCAAGGCCGCGGCCTTCCTGCGTTGGAATCCGCAGGTGATGGCGGACCACCACGAGATGTGGCCCGAGGCCACCTACTACTTCCCGCCCACCATGCAGCCCATCCACGAGGCGCTGCCGGAGGCCTTTTCCGGCCGCTGGCAGGCGGCCTTCGGGAAGAGCGTGGCCCGGTCTTTCGATGCCCGCGGCTGGGCCTATTTCAGCCGCGACGTATTCGACCTCTTCTACCCCGGCTATGGGGATTCCTGGCCCACCTTCCAGGGCGCCGTGGGCATGACCTTCGAGGTGGCCGGCCAAGGCGGCCCCGCCTACAAGCGCCAGGACGGCGAGATCCTCACCCTCGAAGGCCGCATCCAGCGCCACGTGGCCGCCAGCCTCGCCACTGTGGCCACCGCCGCGGCGGAGCACCGGGCCCTGCTCTGGGACTTCCAGCGGGCCCGCCGTGAGCGCGTGGCCCAGGGCGACCGCGCCGGGGCCTTCCTCCTGGCGGAGGGGGATGATCCCGGCCGCACCCGGGCCCTGGTGGCGTTGTTGGAGCGCAATGGCATCGAGGTGCTGCGCACCACCGCCAGCCTCAGCACCAATGCTGGTGCAAGCGGGCTCGAACCCATCGGCCTTGCCAAGGCTCCGGGCCTGCCCGTCGGCAGCTATCTGGTCCCCTTGGACCAGCCCCGGGGCGCCCTGGCCCAAGCCCTGCTCGAAGGCGAGGCCCACATGGGGCCCAAGCCGACCTACGACATCACGGCCTGGAGTCTCCCCCTGGCCTTCCACGTACCTGCCTGGCGGACGAAGGTGCGCCCCAAGGTCGCCACCGCCCCCCTGGCTGCTGCAGGCGGTGACACGCTCCCCGCTGCAGCCTGGGGTTATCTCATCCCGGGCGGGCACGAGGGAACCGAACGCACGCTGGCGGTTCTGCTCCAGGAGGGCTTCAAGGCCACGGCCCTGGCGGAACCCGCTACGTTCAAGGGCCTACGGTTCGGGCCTGGCACCCTGGTCCTGTCCCGGCGCACGAACCCGGAAGCCCTTCTGGGGCGCCTCCAGGCTCTTGCCCGGGAGAACCATCACCCCGTGGTGGCCATGGACACCGCCCAGATGGAGGCCGGGCCTGACCTGGGCTCCAACCGCGCCCTGATCCTCCGCACGCCCCGCATCGCCTTGCTCATGGACCGCCCCGCCAACCCCATGGCCTTCGGCGCCCTGGCCCACACCCTGACCGAGGCGGGCCTGCCCTTCGTGCAGCTGCGGGCCGACCGGTTCGGCGCCACGCCCTTGGCGCGCTTCACCCATGTCATCGTGGTGGATGACGGGGCCCAGGGCAAGGCCTGGCAGCAGGCCCTGGGCGAGGGCGGCGCGGCGAAACTGAAGGCCTGGATCACCGAGGGCGGCAGCCTCCTCGCCTTCCAGGGCGGCGCGGCCTATGCCTGCCGGGCTGGCCTGACGCCCACCGGCTACCACCTGCTGGCCAAGGCCGCCGAAGAAGCCCGGCTCAAGGAGAAGGATCCCAAGCGCGAAGCGCCCAAAGCCGATCCCGCCGAACTGGTGCGCCCCTGGGACAAACGCGAGGAGCGGACCCTGGAGGAAAGCATCCCCGGGGCGTTCCTGAAGGTGCAAGTGGACGGCAGCCATCCCCTGGCCTGGGGTCTCCACGCCGAAAGCGGCGGCGCGGTGCTGGATACCAGCGACCCCATCCTGGAACTGAGCGCCGGTGGCGAGAACCCCCTCCACTACGGCAAGGAAGACCTGAAGGTCTCGGGCTTGGTGCCCAAGGCCATGGAGGCCAAGCTCCAGCAGACCGCCTACGCCCTGCGTGAGAAGCAGGGCCTGGGCGCGGTGATCCTGGTGGCGGGCGATCCGGTCTTCCGCGGGCAGACGCCCTTCACGCGGCGCCTGCTGTTCAACGCCATCTTCTTCGGGGCCTACCGTCCCGCACCGGAATGAGGGACGCCCCATGACGACTTCAAGCGGCCTCCGCTTCACGCTCGCCATCACCGGCGCCTCCGGCTCCGCCTTCGGTGTGGCGGCGCTGCGTCGCCTGTCTGCCAGCCCCGCCGTGGAACAGATCGCCCTGCTGCTGTCGCCCACGGGGAAGCGCTGCCTGCTGGACGAGACCGGCCTCACGCCGAAGGACCTGGCTGCCCTGCCCAAGGTGGGCCTGCGGGACGAGCGCGACCTGGGCGCCGACATCTCCTCAGGTTCGTTCCGCCACGACGGCATGGCCATCGTGCCCTGCAGCGCAGGCGCCCTGGGCCGCATCGCCTCTGGCGTGAGCGAGTCCCTGGTGAGCCGCGCCGCCGACGTATGCCTCAAGGAGCGCCGTCCCCTCGTGCTCTGCCTGCGTGAGACGCCCCTGAACCGCGTCCACCTGGAGAACATGCTGCGCGTCCACGACGCCGGCGCCGTGGTCATGCCGATCATGCCAGGCTTCTACAGCAGCCCGAAAAGCCTCGAAGACCTCTACGACACCTTCGCCACCCGCGTGCTGGATCAGCTGGGGCTGCGGGAGGATGATCCGCGGCGGTGGAAGAGCTAGCCCGCGCTCTCCATCAGCGCAGCCTCGGCGCGCTGGGCGCGGCGGGTGGACCAGAAGGCCCAGAGGGCCCCCAGGGCGCCGGTGGCAGCCCCGACGAAGGCCAGCAGGGCCATGCTTCCCGCGGAGAAGAAACCCAGCCGCGCGAGGTCCACCAGCAGGGGCGACAAGCCACCCACGCCCTGGGAGACGGGCAGCCACAGGCCGAAGAGGCCCAGCAGGGCCAGCAGGCTGCCGCCCAGGCCCAGGGCGGCGCCTTCCAGCACCAGGGGGGTGCGGATGAAGCTTTCGGAGGCCCCCACCAGACGCATGATGGCGATTTCCTCCTCGCGCGCCAGGAGGCTCATGCGGATCACGTTCCCCGTGGCGAAACCCGCCGCCACCAGGAGTACGATGCCGAGGCTGGCCAGGGCCGAACGCAGCAGGCGGGCCGTGTGCTGGATCTGTTCCAGCCGCTCCTGATCTGCCACCACATCGCCGACACCCGGAATGCCCCGCAGGCTCGCGCCCACTTCCACGGCCCTGGAGCCCTCGGCCAGATCCTGGCGGAGACTCAACTCCAGGCTTTCGGGCAGAGCGTCCTGCCCGGCGCTTTCCAGGAGCAGGCCGGCCTCCCGGGTGGCGGACAGGAACCGCTGGCGGTTTTCCGCGGCCGGCACGCGGCGCACCTCGCGGAAGCGCGGATCGCGCCGGAGACGGGCCTCCGCCTCATCGAGCGTCTTCCCGTCGGCTGCGTAGACCACGACCTTGGCCATGTCCTCGAGACGTCCCACGAAACGGTCGAGGCTCTCCACCAGCAACAGGCCTCCGCCCGCCAGGAGGAGGCCCGAGGCCAGGGTGAGCACCGCCAGCAGGTACTGGCCCCGGTGCCGGAAGAGGTCCCGCAGCACGTCCTGGAACAACAGCCCCAGCAAGCGGAACGCGGTCATGAAGCGTTCCCGTCCACCGCCACGCCCTTCACCACCGCCCCAGCCGGAGTTACGGTGATGGCCTTGGCGGCCGTGCCACTCAGAGGCGCCTTCCAGATGTAGATCGTGTTGTACCCAGTGGTGCCGTTCCCGCGCAGGCCCACCAGCCAGTCCTTGGTACCGGGATGGGAGAGCACCCGGAGATCCGCCTGGTCCGCGGCACTCCCGAGGGTGGAGAAGGGGGCCTGGTTGTAGGACAGACCGAACTGGCCCGTGCGGAAGACCTGGATCGGCGCGGCGGTGCTGGCGGTGTCAGTGTTGTGCCGGGCCACGAACAAGTAGCCGTTGCCCGTATCCAGGGCGAGGGAACCGTATTTGCCGAGGGTGGTCAGGCTGCCCAGGATGACGTTGGTGGTGACGAACCCGGAGGCAGTCCCCTTGCGGAGCCGCGGGCCGGTCAGGGCGTCGATCCCCACCGTGCCGCCATCCAGCATGAAGGCGTAGACCGCGCCTGAGGCTGCGGCCACGCCGGTTCCGCCGGTATCGCTGCTCATCTGGAGCGACTGGAGGGCGATGGAGGCATCCTGGCTTTGGCTGCTGGCATTGGCCACGATCCAGATCTGGGTGCTGTTGTCCCCGTTCTCGGTGATGTAGAGGGTGTCGTTCTGGGCATCCAGGCTGGCCTGTCCGAACTTCCCGTTGGTGAGGCGGCCGGTGCTCGACAGGGCGAAGGAGACCACCTCCGCATTGGGGACAGATCCCGTCTGGGTGCGGATGGTGCTCACTCGGACGATGGTGCCCGTGTCGGACACCAGGTAGAGGTTTCCCCGCTGGCTGTCGAAGCAGAGCCCCCCCCAAGCCAGGCTGGTGGCCTTGCTGAAGAGGGAGGACGTGATCTGGTAGGTGGGGGCGACCGCGGTGGCGCTGTCGTACAACGCGTTCAGATCCTTCCAGACCAGCACCTGGTTGCTGGTCGAATCGAAGGCGTAAAGCGCCACGCCCGTCGTCCCGCCGGAGGACCCGCCGCCGGGTTCCTTGCACCCCAGGACCAGCAGCAGAACGGAGGCCAGCAGGCCCGTGAAGAGACGTCGGATCATGGGAAACCGCCTACTTGGTGGCGAAAAGCGCCTTGAGGTGCGTGTTCAGGGTGCGCACCATGTCGGCGTCGCAACCCGCATCCACCGCACCCCGGCTGATGGCCAGGGCGAGGTTCTTCACCGCCTCGGGACCGTCGCCGGAAATGATCTGCTGGGTGGCCTTGGCCTGGAGCCGGTTCACCATCTCGTGCTGGGCCTCGGGCAGCACCATCTTGGCGGCCTGGGCGATGCGCTGGGTGAAGTTCATGAGCTTGACCATGCGCTGGGGATCATCCATCGGCGCAGCCTTGGCCGCCACGGGGGACACGGTCCCGGCGGTGCCGCCACCGATCGTCTCAGGCAGGGGTTCGTGGCCATCGGGGAATCCCGCGGGGCTCGGCGAGGGGGGTGCCAGGGCCGGAGTCTCCTCCTGGACGGCCTGAATCGCTGGCGCCGGAGTGGATTCAGACGCGGCCAGTGCTTCGACTTTCGGGGGTTTGCCGGAACGGATGCCCTTCAGCACCACATGGCCGGCCATCACCAGGCCGTAGAGATCCTTGGCTGTGGTGAGCACGGGTTTCTGCATCGCCTCGGCCACTTCGGCGACGCTGTAGTACCCCGTGGACAGGGCCAGCACCCGGGCCTCCCGGGCGTTCACATCATGGGGTGTCTCGCCGGGCAGCAGGGTGGAGGCAGGATAGAGGTCCACGGAGGGGATCTTCTGACTGATGACGCGCCACTCGTCCATGCGGCGCCCCAGCTCCATGAGGATGGAGGCATTGGGTTTGGTGATGGTGGCAGGCACATCGGGCACCAGTTCCTCGAACCGGTAGCTGCCGTCGAGCCACAGGGCCACCTCCATGAGGGCCTCGAAGCCCTCACCCGTGGGCGTGACGGCATGGATGATCCGGCCATCCTTGAGGTAGATCCGGGCGCGGGAGGCTTCCTGCTGCACATGGAAGCATCCCGATTTCCCACCCTGGCTCACGAGCTGGATGATGTCGGGCAGCGGCGCCTCACGCATGGAGCCTTGGATCACACCCTGGGACATGGGTCGTTCCTCTCGGGAAAATAAAGGCCTATAAGAGATGTTCAACCTTACCACGGAGTGCGCCCTTCCCCCCCGGGTCCTCCTGAGCGATGCTGGGGGGGTCTATGAGCACGCGCCCCGACTCCCCCTTCGCCTCCATCGAGAAGGCCATCGACACCATCCGGCAGGGCCGCATGGTCGTGGTGGTGGATGACGAGGACCGTGAGAACGAAGGCGACCTCACCCTGGCCGCCGAGCACGTGACCCCGGAAACCATCGCCTTCATGGCCACTCATGGCCGGGGGCTCATCTGCGCTGCCCTTGAGGGGCCCTTGCTCGACCGGCTCCAGATCCCCCTCATGGTCCGGGACAACACCAGCCCCTTCGAGACGGCCTTCTGCATCTCCGTGGAGGCCCGGGAGGGCACCACCACGGGCATCAGCGCCCAGGACCGCGCCCGCACCATCCAGGCCCTCATCGCCCCGGACGCCAAGCCCCAGCACTTCGTGAAGCCGGGCCACGTCTTCCCCCTGCGGGCCCGCCCCGGCGGGGTGCTCACCCGCACGGGCCAGACCGAGGCCAGTGTGGATCTGGCGCGGCTGGCAGGCCTCCACCCCAGCGGCGTGATCTGCGAAATCATGAAGGACGACGGCACCATGGCGCGGGTGCCGGACCTGGTCCCCTTCTGCCGCCAGCACGATCTCCCGCTCGTGACCGTGGCGGACCTCGTGGCCTACCGGCTCAGGCAGGAACCTCTGGTGGCCCCTCTCGAAGTCCGCACCATGGCCAGCCAGTGGGGGGCCCTGAAGGTGCACCGTTTCCAGAGCCTGCTGGACGGCGGCAGCCACCTGGCCTTCGTATTGGGCGACCTGGCTGGCGACCCGCCCCTGGTGCGGGTCCACGTCGAGACCCTGCCGGACGACCTGCACGGCTTCGAGACTGGCCTCTTCCAGAAGGCCATGGCGGCCATCTCGAAGGAGGGCCGGGGTGTGCTGGTCTATCTGCGCCGCCACGCCCACACGCCCGGGGTGGCCGAAGAGGGCCACACCCAGCCCCAGGTCATGAATGATCGCGACTTCGGCGTGGGCGCCCAGATCCTGCGGCAACTCGGCGTTGGAAAAATGCGCCTCCTCAGCAGGCACGAAACCAAGTACATTGGCCTCCGGGGCTTCGGCCTAGACCTCTGTGCGCACGTGCCACTGGAACCGTCCCTGGACCAGCCCCATACGGACCGGCCTCACACGGATCAACCGTGATCGACACCCTCTTCCTGACCCGCTCGCCCCTGTTCAGGAACCTGGACGAGGGGGAGCGCGCCCAGATCCTGATGATCGGCCAGGTCCGCCAGGTCCGGGCGGGCGAGGTGATCTTCCGGGAGGGCGATGCCGGAGACGGCCTGTTCATCGTGCTCAAGGGCTCGGTGCGCATCTCCAAGCGGAGCGCCACTGGAGAGGAGGCCCTGGCCGTGCTGGAGCCCCCCGCCTTCTTCGGGGAGATGGCCCTCATCGACCTTGCCGCCCGGGCGGCGGACGCCATCGCCAACGAGACCTCCGAATTGTTTTTCATCCCCCTCCAGGACCTCCGCGCCCTGATCGAAGTGCAGCACAAGATCGCCCTCAAGATCCTCTACGCCCTCTGTGAAGTGCTGGCCCAGCGCCTGCGGGAGACCAATGACCGCTACATGAACATCTTCACCATCGCCCAGTGGGGCGGTGCCAGTTCCGGCGGCCCCAACCCTCTACCTTGAACACCCCGAACTTGAAAGGAGTTCCCATGTCCGACCTTGTTGCCCACATCACCGACGCCGAGTTCCCCCAGGCCGTAGCCCAGGGCGTCACCCTCGTGGATTTCTGGGCCCCCTGGTGCGGCCCCTGCAAGATGATCGCCCCCGTCCTGGACGAGCTGGCCGCTGAAATGAGCGGCAAGGCCAAGTTCGTGAAGATGAACGTGGACGAGAACCCGCAGGTGGCTGGCCAGTTCGGCATCATGAGCATCCCCACCCTCATCGTCTTCAAGGACGGCAAGCCCGTGAACAAGCTCATCGGCGGCCAGCCAAAGCCCCAGCTCAAGGCGTTCGTGGAGAGCGCGTTCTGAGGGCAGTCTTCAGTCCTCGGTCTTCAGTCCTCAGTGGAACGGCGCCCCGCAGGGCGCCGTTCCTGTTTTTACTGAAGACTGATCCCTGAGGACTGAGGACTGCCCCTACTTCCTTCTCAGCACCAGCCGCACCTGGTTCCCCTTCTCATTGAAGTGGACTTCGTCCATCACGAGCAGGATGAGGGGCAGGCCCCGCCCGCAGTGGGGAGCCATTTCCGAATCGGGTTGTGGGGGGGCGAGCCGGCCGGCATCGAACCCCCGGCCCTCGTCACTGATCTCCACTTCGAAGCGCTCCGTGTCCATGGCCAGGCGCACTTCGACCAGCCGCCCCGCGTACTCGGGATCCGCCATGCGCTTCGCGCGGAGGGCGGCATAGGGATCTTCCTCTGCGAACAGGTCCACTTTGAGGCGCGAGTCCAGGTCGAGGTTGCCGTGTTCCAGGGCATTCACCAGGGCCTCGTGGATGGCCATGGCGATGACATCGATGTTGCTGGTCGAGGCGAACCCCATGGGCACCAGCCGGTCGGTCAGATGGTGCATGAGGCTCGGGACCTCCAGCTCGTCGGACCGGAACAGGAAGTGCCGCCGCTCGTTCACCAGGCCGCGCAGGCCGTCGTCGGCCTTGCGGAGATCCCGGTGCAGGTCCACCAGGCGGAACACACTCTGCACCAGATCCCGGAGGGCGATGGGCTTCATGAACAGGTTGGAGGCGCCGAGGCGCATGGCCTGGATGGCGTAGTCCACGGAGGCCTGGCCTGTCATGAGCACCACCGGCAGGTGGGGATGGGACGCCTTCACCTTGTGGATCACATCGAACCCGTCCATCCCCTCCATGTTGATGTCGCTGAGGACCAGGTCGAAGGCGGGGGCGTTGGGATTCTGCAGAAGTTCCACGGCCTGGGCCGCGTCGGGGTAGGCATGGACTTCCATGCCGTAGTGGGCCAGGGCCGACTGGACCATCTCCAGCACCGCGGGGTCGTCATCGATCAGTAGGATGTGCGTCCCGCGGCGGATCATGGCGGCTCCGTGTTCCCAGGATACTAGAAGCCCACTCGGTCCACGGGAACGACCGTGAGCGGAGCGAGGTGCGGCGCCAGCAGGTCCAAGGTGCGCTTGAGTGTGCCACTCAGGGCCTCGGGCAGCGGGACCGGGCCTCTGGAACGCAGGGGTGCAGAGGCCAGGGCCTCCGCCAGGGCCTGGGCAAGCTCCTGCGAGGCGGCCACCTGGATCAGCCCGGCGTCACGGAGGGGCGGCACCAGGTCCTCGAAGTTGGCGAAGCCGGGCCCCACGAGGGCCGGAACCCCCAGGCGGACGGGTTCCAGCGGGTTGTGCCCGCCCGCCGCGGTCCAGCCTCCCGCCACCAGGGCCACAGTGCCTTCGGCGTAGGCGGCGGAGAGCTCGCCCAGGGTATCCAGGAGCAGCACCTCCACCGTCGACCAGGCCGAACGCTCCGGCCAGACCGAGGAGGCGCGGCGGAAGACGAGACCCCGGTCCATCAATAGGCCCGCCACCCCATCGAAGCGGCGGGGCTGACGGGGGGCGAGAACGAGGCGCAGGCCAGGAACCTGCTCCCGCACCCTCTGCCAGGCCGCGATCACCAGATCTTCCTCGCCCTCCACCGTGTTCCCGGCCACCACCACCGGTTGCCCCGCCCAGGCCTCCCGGAGAGCCGCCCAACCCTCATGCAAGGGCCGCGGGGCGGGGAGATCGGCCTTGAGGTTGCCGCCGAGGTGCACCTCCGGAGCCCCCAGGCGCCGGAAGGCCTCGGCGCTGGCCTCGTCCCGGGCTGCCACGAGGCTGAGCCGCGAAGCCGCCCGGCGGAGCCAGGGGCCACCCCGCTGGAGGGATTTCCCCGTGAGCCGGCCGTTCACCACGATGCGGGGGATGCCATGCGCTTCGAGGGCCCGGAAGAGACCGGGCCAGAGTTCCGTCTCCAGGGCGATGAAGGCCCCGGGCGCGCGGCGGAGAAAGGGTTCCAGGCCCGCGGGGTCATCCAGGGGGAAAGCTCCGCCGCTGACCAGACCCGTGCCGCCGTCCCAGCCCGGCAGCCGCCGGGCCAGCAGGTCCAGCCCCGCGGGCGTGCCCGTACTCACGTGGACGCGGTGGCCCCCGTCGCGCAGGCACGCCAACAGGCCGTCCGCCAGCAGCAGTTCGCCCACACTCACGGCGTGCAGCCAGATCCATCGGCCCTCGGGCAGGTCCGGCGCCTCCGCCTCCAGCCGGAGCCGCCAGGCCTCAGGCAGGCCCCGGGCGCAGGCCCGTGCCGCCGCTCCCACCAGGGAGACGGTCGCCAGGTAGCTGAAGTCGAGGAAATCCACGCATCCACGCTCTCACATTTCGGAATGGAACGGCATCATGGAGGGATGACCGAGCGCGCTCCTCTCGAAGTCCTCATCGTCACCGGCCCCCTGGGCGCCGGGAAGACGACCGTGGTGAACCGCCTGCTGAAGGCCGAGGTGGCGGCAGGGCGCCGGGTGGCCGTGCTCATCAACGAATTCGGCGCCATCAGCGTGGACGGCACCCTGGTGGATGCCGAGCGGCCCGAGTTGGCGGGAGTGGAGAACCTCGTCAACGGCTGTGTCTGCTGCAGCCTGCGCAATGACGTGGTGGACACGCTGAAGGCCTGGTGCGATCAACCGGAAGGCCTGCGGCCCGAGCGCGTGGTGCTGGAGACCACGGGCCTCGCGGACCCGACCGACCTCCTCGACCTGGAGCAGGAGCCGGCACTGGCGGGGCGCCTGCGACTGGCGGGCCTGCTCACGGTGATTTCCTGCCTGGGCCCCGTGGATCATCTAAAGACAAAGCCCTTGCTCCACCGCCAGGCGGCCCTGGCCAGCCTCATCCATGTGAGCAAGGCCGATCTCGATCCTTCCGCGGCGATGGCCTGGGAGAGCGAACTGCGCGCGGCCTTCCGGCAGATCCCGCTGGTGCCCACGCGCCACGGCGCTGCCCCTGCTGGCAGCCCCGACCCCTGGCGCGGCGATATGCGCCCCCTGCCCGAAGGATGGGAAGCCACTGACGGCACCAGCTTCGCCGCGGCCAGGTCCCTCAGCCTTGGCTGGGACCACCCGGTCGACCCCGCCGCCCTGGAAGCCCTGCTCCTGGCGCCGCCGGAAGCGGGCGAACTGCTCCGGGCCAAAGGCGTCTGCGCCTTCGCGGGCTGGGCGGCACGCAACGATGGCAGCGACCGCTGGGCCTTCCAGCTGGCGGACGGGCGGCTGGAGATCTCGCCGCTGCCCCTGTCCGCCGATGGCACCGCTCCGGCCTGTGCGGCAGTGGTCATCGGCACGGGCCTCGACGCCCTCCATTGGAAGAAGGCCTTGCGCGGCCTGGAATGCCCCCCTGCGGGCCAGCGCCGCAAAGCCTTTCTCTAGCGCGGATCCGGCGCAGCGCGCCGGATCCGCGCCCGGCTTGGTATCATCGCAGTTTGCCCGACCCCGGGATGCAAGGAGCAGGTGTGGATCAAGTGCTCGACCTCATGGCCAAGGAGCTCAAGCTCCCCCGCGCTGGCGTGGCCGCCATCGTGGCGCTGCTGGAGGAGGGCAACACCGTGCCCTTCATCGCCCGGTACCGCAAGGAGGCGACCGGCTCCCTCGACGAAGTGGCCATCCGCGCCGTCGAAGACCGCCACGCCTACTACAAGGACCTGCTGGACCGCCGGAAGACCGTGCTCAAGTCCATCGACGAGCAGGGCAAGCTGACCCCGGAGCTGAAATCCAAGATCGAGGCCACCTGGGTGAAGGCCGAGCTGGAAGACCTCTACCTGCCCTACAAGCCCAAGAAGCGCACCAAGGCCACGGTGGCCCGGGAGCGCGGCCTGGAGCCCCTGCTGGACTCCCTGCTGGCGGACGAGAGCGGCGCTGATCCCTTCCTCATCGCCGAGCCCTTCATCAAGGACGAGGACGGCCTCCGTTCCCCCTCCGAGTGCATGGAGGGCGCGGGGCACATCCTGGCCGAGCGCCTGACGGAGGATGCGGGCATCCGCGCCTGGCTGCGCCTGGAGTTCCATGAGCAGGGCGTGCTGAAGTCCGAGATCCGCGAGGAGCGCAAGACCGACCAGGCCGCGCTGCGGTTCAAGCCCTACTTCGACTTCTCCGAACCCATCCGCAAGATCCCCAGCCACCGCCTGCTGGCCCTCCGCCGGGGCGAGAAGGAGGAAATCCTCAACGTGAAGCTCCTCGTGGAGCGCGAGAACCTGGTCAGCCAGCTCGTCTCCAAGGTGCCGGTGAGCCCGGGCAGCGGCTATCGGCGCTTCCTGAACGAAGTCGCGGGCGACGCCTTCGACCGGCTGCTGTCCCCCACCATCGAATCCGAGGTGCGCTACGAGGCCAAGAAGAAGGCCGATGGTGAGGCCATCAAGGTCTTCCAGACCAACCTGGACCACCTGCTGCTGGCGCCGCCCGCCGGTCAGTGCTGCACCCTGGGCGTCGACCCCGGCATCCGCACGGGCTGCAAGCTCGTGGTCATCAACCGCCTGGGCCAGCTGGTGCAGAACGAGGTGATCTACCCCCTGGAGCCCAAGCGCGACCTGGACGGCAGCCGCGCCATCCTCGAGAAGCTCTGCGCCGGGAACCCCATCGAGGCCATCGCCATCGGCAATGGCACGGGAGGCCGTGAGGTGGAGGCCTTCATCCGCGAGTGGCTGCGCGAGACGAATCGCACGAACCTCATCTGCGTGAGCGTGAGCGAAGCCGGCGCCTCGGTCTACTCCGCCAGCGACATCGCCCGCGAGGAGTTCCCCGAGCATGACGTCACCGTGCGCGGTGCCGTGAGCATCGCCCGCCGCTTCCAGGACCCCCTGGCCGAGCTGGTGAAGGTGGATCCCAAGAGCATCGGCGTGGGCCAGTACCAGCACGACGTGAACCAGACCGCCCTCAAGAAGGGCCTGGATGACGTGGTCGAGAGCTGCGTGAACCGCGTGGGCGTGGATCTCAACAGCGCCTCCTACAAGCTGCTGGCCTACGTGGCGGGCATCGGCGAGGGGCTGGCCAAGAGCATCGTGGCCCACCGCTTCGAGCACGGCGCCTTCAGGCGCCGGGAGCAGCTCATGGAGGTCGGCCGCTTCGGCGCCAAGGCCTTCCAGCAGGCCGCGGGCTTCCTCCGCATCCGTGATGGCGAGGATCCGCTGGATGCCTCCGCCGTGCACCCCGAGAGCTACCCCGTGGTGCAGCGCATCTGCCAGCTCACGGGCAAGACCGTGTCGGAGCTCATCGGCAATGACGCCGTGCTGGACGGCCTGGATCCCAAGCTCTTCGTGGACGAGCGCTTCGGCGTGGAGACCGTGAAGGACATCCTGGCCGAGCTGAAGAAGCCCGGCCGCGACCCCCGCCACCAGTTCGAGGCGGTGCAGTTCCGCGAAGGCGTCAACAAGCCCAGCGACCTGGAGGTGGGCATGGAGCTCCAGGGCATCGTCACGAACGTGACCGACTTCGGCGCCTTCGTGGATGTGGGCGTCCATCAGGACGGCCTGGTGCACCTCTCCGAGATCGCCCACCGCTATGTGAAGAACCCCGCGGACGCCCTCAGCGTGGGCCAGGCCGTGAAGGTGAAGGTGCTGGCCGTGGACCTGGAGGCCAAGCGCATCGCCCTGTCCATCAAGGCCATGCTGGCCGCCCCCGAGGGGGCCGACCGGCCCCAGCCCCACCACCGCCGCCCCCAGGGCCGGCCGGAGGGGAACCGGCCGCGGCCGCAGGGCCCCCGCCCGCCTCGCCCCCAATCCGGACCTCAGGCGGGCCCCCTGACAAGTGCCCGTCCCCAGGGCCCGCGTCCGCCCCGGCCCGAAGGCCCACGTCCTCCCCGCCCGGAAGGACCACGGCCGCCCAGGTCCGAAGGCGCGCGTCCCCCGCGCCCCCAGGAGGCCCGTCCGACCCGGCCCGAGCGCGAGAACCGTCCGCCCCAGCCAAAACGCGAACCTGACGTTCCGGCCACGGGGACCTCGCTGTCCGAGCTGATGGCCAAGTTCAACAAGGGGCACCGCTGATGCGCAGAGCCCTGCCTCTGGTGGCGCCGGCGGCCCTGCTGCTCTCGCTCGCCTGCCAGCCGCACCCGACCTCGCCCGTCTACGGTCCCTGGGAAGAGGGCCTCACCCTGGCATTCGAGGATCCCTCCCAGCCTCAGCCCCAGCGCTCTGTGGACCGGCTGCAGGTGCGTGTCGCCCGGTCGTCCATGGCGCCGGGCGCACCGCGGATCGTGCAACTGGACGTTACCAGCCTCCGGGGCCAGATGAGCCTGCTGGTCCGGCACCAGGATGGCGGCATCGCCCTCCTCGGCGACGGTGGCCAGGTGGTGGCCCAGACCTTGCCGCTGGGCTTCCCCGCCACCGCGGCCTGGGAGGACCGCGGCGTCCAGTTCCGCATGGTGGGCCGCGCCAAATGGGAGGGCGCTGCGCTCCTGCCGGCCACCTCGGATCCCGTCGGTGTGTGGGTGGAGGCGCGGCCCCCGCACGGCCCCCGCCGCCGGACGCTCTACCTGCCCAACCTGGGCGAGGTGGAAGCCCAGGAGGAGCACGGCGACACCTGGATCACCGTGAACCGGCTGGTGGCCCGCGGCTTCGTGGACTTGCCTTCCGCCCCCCTTCCTGATCGACGTCCCTGATCGACCATTCCCGGAGCCGACATGGCCGCTGACACCACTTCCGACAAGACGCCCGAAAACGAGATCGAGCTGCCGCCCGGCGCCGCCAAAGGGGCCGTGCGAGACAACCTGGAAGTGATCTGCTTCGCGATGATCCTGATCCTGTTCTTCAAGACCTTCGTGGGCCAGCAGTTCAAGATCCCCT
>DASXUH010000039.1:0-7475 GCA_036504935.1 Geothrix sp.
GCGGTGTTCCTGGTGCTGACTGTGGCCATGGCCACGAGCCTGGTGCTGAAGCCCGACCAGAGTCCCCAGCGGGACCTGCAGGAACTGCTGCGGGGACTGGCCGGCTGGGGCCCCTCCCTGGCCATGTTCGCCGTGGTGGCCGGTGTGGCCCCCTTCTTCGAGGAGCTGCTGTTCCGGGGCTTCCTGTTTCCCGTGCTGGCCCGGCAGGGCCGGATCACGCTTGCCTTGTTCGCCTCCGCCCTGCTCTTCGGGGCCATCCACCTGCAGCCCGCCGGCCTGCCCATCCTCGGCACTCTGGGCCTGGTGCTCGCCCTTGCGGTGCGGCAGACCGGGAGCCTATGGCCCGCCATCCTGGTCCATGCCTGCTGGAACGGGTCGCTCTTCCTGCTGATGCGGGCCTTCGCCTGATCATCACCGGACCGGGCCGGCCTAGAACTGGAACCGCGATAGGGCAGGCGCCAGCCACCAGAACAGCTGGAGCACCAGGAAAACCAGGACGACCCACTTCATGATCCGGCCCCAGTCCGTCGTTTCAGATCGAGGCTGATGGAGCGATGGCCGACGGGCGGAGAGGTAGGTTTCCACGGGATCTTCCGCCAAGGTGATCTTCCCAGGACCTGTCTTCCGGATGTGGGCATCATGGGCGCCAGAGGCTTCCTCTGGCGCCGGTTCGGGCAGTCGGAACCGCGCCGTCGATACACTGCCGGTGCCGTTCTCATCCTGGCCCAGGAAGGTGAAGAGCCGGGCGCGCATGCTGACGGGGCCAGGCAGCGCGTCGATCAGCTCCTCCATGAACTCCGGCAGGGTGGTGTAGCGGTCATCCGGATCTGCGGCCAGGGCCCGGTTGAAGACGGTGCCCATGCGGGGGGGCAAATCCGCCGGGAGGGTCACGGGTTCCTGGAGGATGTGGAGGATGATCTCCGTGAGGCCGCCTCCTGGATGGGGCAGCTTCCCCGTGAGCAGCTCGAAGGCCGTGGCCGCGAAGCTGTAGCGGTCCGAGGCCGGTGTCCCCTCGCTGCCCCGGAGCACTTCCGGTGGCGCGTAAGCCGGGGATCCCAGGAAGTCGCCAGAAGACGTCAGGCGGAGGGCCAGCGTCTGGGCCAGAGCCGCCCCCTCCTCCTCCATGGGAGCCAGGTCCAGGGCCTGCTCGGGGCTGAGGCTCATGTGGCCCAGGGTGCGGGCGATGCCGAAGTCCATGAGCTTGGCCCGGCCCTCTTCGCTGAGCAGGATGTTGTCCGGTTTCACGTCCCGGTGCACGATGGCGCGGCGGTGGGCGGCGCGCAAGGCGCGCATGGCCTGGATCAACACGCGGGCGCTGGTTTCCGTGTCCAGGTCCCGGTCCTTGATGTGCCGGCCGAGGCCCCTGCCTTCCACGTACTCCATGGCCAGAAAGGGGCCCAGGTCCTCTTCCACACCCACGTCGAAGACCGTCACCAGGTTCGGGTGGTTGAGCTGGGCGCTGATCTCGGCCTCGCGCCGGAAGCGCAGCGTGGCCTGGTGCCGCGCGGCCCCGGTGACTCGCACCACCTTGATGGCCACTCGACGCTTGAGCAGCGGGTCCTCGGCCAGATAGACGGTGCCCATGCCGCCCTGTCCGATGGGCCGCACGACCTGGTACCTGCCGATGGTTTTGGGATCCGCCATGGAACTGAAATTCTAACCACGAGATCCCCATCCCAAGCCGGGCTAGAATGGAGGATTCGACATTCTGGAGTTGCCATGGCCGCCCTTCTCGAAGCCATCGAAATCAAGCGCAAGATGTTCTTCGAACTCGAAGAGACGCCTTTTCACTGCCTGGATGTGGAGATTTCCACGCCCACGGCGCGTGGCGGCCAGACTCTGGTCCGGATCAAAATGCGGAACCTCCTCACCCGCGCCGTCTTCGACAAGACCTTCAAGGCCGGCGACAAGTTCAAGGAACCCGACCTCGCCCTCGCCCCCGCCAGCTACCTCTACAGCGATGGCGACGGCTCCCACTTCATGGACCAGGAGACCTACGAGACCCACACGCTGGGCGCCAGCCTCATGGGCGATGCCCTCGACTACCTGACCGAGGGCCTCATCGTGCAGATCCAGAAGTTCAACGGCAATCCCATCGGCCTGCAGATGCCCAGCCAGGTGGAGCTGGCCGTCACCTACACGGAACCCGGCGCCCGGGGCGACACGGCCAGCGGCAATGTCACCAAGCCCGCCAAGCTGGAGACCGGCATCGAGATCAAGGTGCCCCTCTTCATCAAGGAGGGCGAGAAGGTGAAGGTGAGCACCGAGACCGGCGAGTTCGCTGGACGGGCCTGATGCCGAGAGCCGCCGCATGACGCGTAAATACCGCCTCGGCCAGAGCCGGGAGGCCCAGGACCTGGACCACCGGGAAGCCTATTCCCGGGAGCGGGCGGCGGACAGCAAGCGGCGCCAGCGCCATGCCGAGCGGCTGGAGACGGGCATCGAATCCCATGACGCCAATACCCTTCTGCGCCTGCCGGACGCCGGTCCGTGGATGCACCTGCCCGAGGCCACCCTCATCCAGCGGCATAGCCAGTGGGTGGATCTGGAGCTGGCGGACCGCACCGTGATGCGGGCCACCCTGGGCGGTAAGCTCAAGGGCGTGCGCCTCGTGTGCGGCGACCGGGTGCGCTATTCGGCTGTTCCCGTCGAACCCGATGACCCCGGGCTTCCCACCCCCCCGCCTGTCCGGGGCGACGGGGGCTCCCCCGAGGCCCAGGTGGTGGCCGTGATGCCGCGGAAGAGCCTGCTCAAGCGGGGCGGCATCGATGATCGCGAGCCCTGGCAGCTCATCTGCGCCAACGCCGACGAGCTCTGGATCTGCGCCGCGGTGGTGGACCCCCCCCTGCGCCCGGGCCTGCTGGAGCGGGCCCAGGTGCTCGCCCTCGATGCAGGGCTTACCTTCCGCGTGCTCATCACCAAGCGCGATCGGGCCTCGAAGAAGGACACCCTGCCGGAGCTGGACCCCCTCCGCGAACAGGGCGTTCCCATCCACGAGACCTCGGCCCTGAAGGGCGAGGGCCTGGAGCCCCTGCGCGGCCTGGTCCAGGGGAAGGTGGTGGTGCTGCTCGGCCACAGCGGGGTGGGCAAGAGCACCCTGCTGAACGCCCTCCAGCCCGAGATGGCCTTGAAGACCGGCGGCCTCACCAAATTCGGCACGGGCAAGCAGACCACCACCGCGGCCCGCTGGCTGGCCCTCGCCTCCGGCGGCACCCTGGTGGACACGCCGGGCATCCGCACCCTCAGCGTCCGTGGTTTCGACCGCGCCCTGCTGGGCAGCGTCTTCCCGGAGTTCCCCGCCGATGTCCTGGAGGATCCCTGCGCTTTGGACGCCGATGACGAGGAGACCCTGAACCGCCTCAACCTCGACTATCCCGAGCGTCTGCAGAGCCTCCAGCGCCTGTGGCTGGAGATGGACGACCGCAACCCGAACCAGAACGTGTGGCGCTAGGAGCCCGGGATGCAGGATCGCATGCAGTCCGATTCCAGGCTCCTTGGCCTCGTCTACGGGGCCGTCTTCGGATCGCTGTTTCCGCTCTTCTTCTTCGCGGCGCGATCTTTCGCCCGGCGGGAACGGGCCCATGAGACCGCGGACCAGATCGCCAACGCCTTCATGGAACTCCGGCCCAAATACCTTGAGGCGATCCTCGGCAACACCTCGCAGGTGCTCGGCCTGCGGCCGACCCATCCCGACGTGGAGCGCACCGCCCGGGAGATGGTTCGCCAGCATGCCCGGGCCTGGGTGGATTTCTTCTTCTACGGCCAGCGGCCCGCCGAAGAAGCCCTGGCCCAGTTCGCGAGCATCGAGGGGCTGGAGCACATGGATGCGGCCATGGCCGAGGACCGGGGGGTCATCCTCCTCACCGCCCATGCCGGCAACTACGAATTGGGCGGGCTGCTGCTGAAGGCCCGGAACCTGAAGGTCCACGCGGTCTACAAGCCCGACCGTTTCGAGGCGGTGGAGCGCCTGCGGGAACGCCTGCGCGCCCAGGGTGGCGTGGTGGGCCTGCCCGTGGACGGCGTGGGTTTCTCCACCCTGCCTCTGGTGAAGCTCCTGCGCGAGGGGCGGCTGGTGGGCATGCAGGGGGACCGGGACTTCAGCCTGAACGGTGTACCCATGCCCTTCTTCGGCCGGGAGGTTCCCTTCCCGCGGGGGCCGTGGGAACTGGCGGCCATGACCGGCGCTCCCATCGTCACCAGCTTCTTCTATACGGATGGAGACCGGCGCTTCCACGCCCGCTTCGGCGTACCGCTCCATATTCTGGGTGGGCGCGGCGAACGGATGGCGGCCATCGAGGCCGGAATGCGGTCCTACGTGGCCGATCTCGAGTCCCTGATCCGCCACCACCCCAGCCAGTGGTACTGCTTCTACCCCTTCTGGGAGGACCCGGCGCGGGAGCCCGCTTCCCGAAGCTAGAGAAAAACGACCCCTGCGGAGCCTTTGTCGACGGTCATAGGCCTTTGGCCTTAAGCTTCAGGGTCCCGTGGCCTGTTCCCAGTCCCTACAAGGAGTCTCATCCATGCGCGGCGCCCTTCCCGTTCTGCTCATCGCCTCGGCCATCATCGGCTGCAATTCCAACAAGTCCCAGGCCCCCGTGGTCGCCGCCCCCATCCAGGGCCAGGCCCCCGCTCCGGCCGCCCCCCCCGCTGCCGCGGGCCTCTCCGTCACCGGGAAGCTCCTGGAGCGGATCGCCGCCTCGCCCTACTCCTACCTGCGGATCCAGACCGCCCAGGGCGAAGTCTGGGCGGCCGTCCCCGAGACGAAGCTCGAGAAGGGCGCTGAGGTCACGGTGACCGGCGCCATGATCATGCGGGACTTCGAGTCCAAGACCCTGAAGCGGACCTTCCCCGAGATCTACTTCGGCAGCCTGGCTGGCAGCGGCCCCGCCGCCGCCCCGGCCGCGGATCCCCACGCCTCTGCCGGCCAGCCGGCGGCGGCCGTGGAAGTGGGCAAGGTGGAGAAGGCGTTGGGAGCGGATGCCCGCACGGTGGCTGAAGTCTGGGCCCAGAAGGGCGGCCTCAAGGGGAAGACCGTCAGCGTGCGTGGCAAGGTGGTGAAATACAACGCCGGCATCATGGGCAAGAACTGGCTGCACCTGCAGGACGGCAGCGGCGACGCGAAGGCAGGCACCAACGACATCACCGTCACCAGCAACGACGCGGCCGCCAAGGGCGACACCGTCACCGTCACGGGCGTGGTGCGCACCGACAAGGACTTCGGCTCCGGCTACTCCTACGCGGTCCTCGTCGAGGATGCCAAGGTGGTGAAGAAGTAGGGCAGGCAGTCCTCAGTCTTCAGCTTTCGGGAAGCGGGCGCCCCCAGGCGCCCGTTTGCTTGGGCGGGGCCAAGTTGACCTTCAGCACCTCGAAGTTGGCACTGAGGTCGAAGTCCCGCGGCATGATGTAGCTCGGGTGCCGGGCGATCACGGGGTGCGGGCCCGGATCGGAAGCATCGTTGACGAGGGGCTGCACGGGGAAGCCCACCCGGTAGAAGGCCTTGGCGATGAGAGCTGAGCAGATGATCTCGCGGCTGCTGGAACTGCCCAGGTACAGGGGCCGCCGGCGCCAGCGGGCCGGCAGCAGGTGGACGGGGGTGAGGTAGCGCCCCAGGTCGAAGAAGTTCCGCTGGTCGTACCGGAGCCCCAGGTGCCGGAGCATCTCCGCCACCACCTGCTCCAGATCCCCGGGGGAGATGCCCAGGGGACGGCAGACCCGCAGGTTGTGGTCGGCGTACCAAGCCACGGGTTTCACCCGCACGCCGTCGGCCATGTCGCTCTCCAGAACCAGGTGGGGCGCCTCGGCGCCGAACGCCTGCAGGGCCTCCTCGGCATGGGGGCCGCCCCAGCGGAGCAGGGCGTCGCCGATGTACATCGCCGCGTGGCTCCAGGAGCTCTGGCTGAGCGTCATGATCATGCGGCTGATGCGCGACTTGCCTTCCACCAGCACCACATCCCCGGGGCGGAGCCCGGCCCGGAGCCGGTCCACATCGTTGGGTACGCGCCGCTGGTAGCTGGGCAGCTCGGCCGTGAGGTAGCGCACCAGCCCGCGGGTCAGTGCGTCATGGAGGAACATGGGTCCCTCCCGTTCTCCGCTAGACGGCGGCGGGGACGGCGGCCAGTTCCTTCGCCCAGGCAGAGACGGTGCGGACGCCCTTGGGCGCCTGCAGGGCCTTCTGGTAGCGGCGGAGCTCGCCCTCGTGGTTGACGATGAAATCGCTTTCCTCGGCGTAGTTGGTGATGGGCAGCCAGGCGGTGGCGGCGCGGCCCAGGTCCGAGGCTTCCGCTTCGAAGGCCAGGCTGAAGGCCACGGTCTTGAGGATCTGGCCCAGCAGCTCGGTCTCTTTCACGCTGGTGAAGGCGGCGTCGTGCAGCAGCACCACGGCCTTGACCTCGCCCTTCTGCGCCTTCGCCAGCAGTTCCTCCAGGGCGCCGAAGCGGAAGCCCCGCTCGGTGAAGCCCCGGCGGTTCAGGATGCCATCCTCGCTGGTCTGGTACTTGGGCAGCACCACGGGAATGGTTTTGTCGCCGCTGCCATAGCGCAGGTCCGGCGAGGCGGCCAGCTCGCCCAGACGCTGGGCCGTGTCGCAGCCGAAGGTGCCCTGGCCGATGACGGCCACGGGCCCGGCGGCCTGCAGGGCTTCCCGGATGGCGTCGACGGACGCCGGTGCGCCCTTGAGCGTGGGCGCAGGGACCTGGCCCGAGCGGTTGTAGTGCGTGTAGGCGTAGCGCTCCGCATCGCTGATGAAGTGCGTCGTCTCCTTGCCTTCCAGGGGACGGGGCCGGAAGCGGTGGATCTGGTTGCCTTCGTGGTCGATCCAGATGGGGTTGCCCAGGGCCGAGTGCCGGCTGATGGACGGCGTGTTCTTGAGGTACCAGACGCGCTTGCGGAAGCGGAAGTCCCGGCTCGTGAGGGCGCCTACGGGGCAGAGATCCACCACGTTGCCCGCGTAGGGGTTCTGGTCCAGGGACTTGCCTTCGTAGGTGGTGACTTCCAGGTGCGCGCCGCGGTTGGCCACGATGAGCTCCCCGCCGCCGCTGATCTCGCGGGTGAACCGGACGCAGCGGGTGCAGTGGATGCAGCGGTTCTTGTCGATGACGATCTTGGCGCCCAGATCCTCGTAGCGATAACGCCGCTTCACCTCGGCCATGCGGGAATCGCCGCTGCCGTAGTGGTACGAGTAGTCCTGGAGCTTGCACTCGCCGGCCTGGTCGCAGATGGGGCAGTCCAGCGGGTGGTTGATGAGCAGGAATTCCATCACGCCGGCCCGGGCGTCGGCCACGGCGGGCGTGTTGGTGAAGACCTCCATCACCACCGCGTCCGGGTTGTCCTTGGGGGCGGGCGGCACCGTGGTGGTGCAGCTGGTGGCGAGCTTGGGCTGGCCCTTGATCTCCACGAGGCACATGCGGCAGGTGGCCACGGGCGTCAGTGCCGGGTGGTAGCAGTAGTGCGGGATGTCGATGCCCACGGTGCGGCAG
>DASXUH010000040.1:0-7531 GCA_036504935.1 Geothrix sp.
TTGTCCAGGCTCAGCATGGGCACGGCGTGGCGGCGCTTTTCGAAGGCGTCGATGGGCGGCGCCCCCACGCGCAGGGTGGGGCTGTTGGGATCGGCAAGGCCGGGGTGGGCGGCCTCCAGGGCGCGCAGCTCCCGCTCCAGGGCGTCGTACTCGGCGTCGGAAACCACGGGCTGGTCCAGCACGTAGTAGCGGTGCCGGTGCAGCCGTACCTGGTCGGCCAGCTGCTTCATGCGCGCCCGGAGTTCCATCACTTCACCCTCGACCGGTACAGGATGCCCATGATGAGGCCCAGCGCGAGGAAGAAGCTCAGCGTGCTGCTCCCCCCGGCGCTGAAGAAGGGCAGCACCATGCCCTTGTTGGGCAGGGCGCCGGCCACCATGCCCACGTTCACCATCAGATGCAGGGCGAAGATGCCCGCGGCGCCGGCGCAGAAGTACGCCTCGGCGTTTGTATGGGCGGCCTTGGCGGCGTCGAGGATCCGGCTGAGCAGGAGGCCGAAGAGCCCCAGGGCCAGGAGCACGCCGAGGAAGCCCCGCTCCTCCGCCCACACGCTGAAGGCGAAGTCCGTGGTCTTCACGGGGAGGAAGTTCAGCTGGGTCTGAGAGCCGCTGGTGAAGCCCTTGCCGATGAGACCGCCCGCCCCGATGGCGATGCGGCTCTGGTTCACCTGGTAGCCCTTGCCCTGGAGGTCGCTGGAGGGATCCAGGAAGATCATCACCCGCTGCTTCTGGTAGGGCTTGAGGGCGAACTTCCAGGCTCCGAAGCCCCCGACGGTGATCAGCAGGAGCAGGGCGACCACCCAGCGCATCCGCAGCCCCTTCATCAGGGGGATGATCAGCAGGATGGGCAGGAAGCTCAGGGCCATGCCGAGGTCGGGCTGGCGCTGGATGAGCAGCATGGGGAAGGCCACCAGGCCCACGGCGCCGAGGAGTTCGAGGCGGCCGATGGTGTCCGCGGGGCGCGAGCCCAAGCGATGGGACACGTACAGCAGCGTCACCCACTTCATGAGCTCCGAAGGCTGGAAGGTCTGTCCGGCCACGACGAACCACCGCGTGGCGCCGCCGATCTTCTTGCCCACCACCAGCACGGCGGCCAGGGCCACGAGGCCCAGCAGGTAGGCGGGGAAGCTGTAGCGGAGGATGCGGCGCGGGTCCGTGGCCGCCAGTAGGAGCATCAGCGCCAGGCCCATGAGGTTCCAGACGGTCTGCTTGAGCCAGATGGTGGCCTGGGGCGTGTTCCGTCCCGCGGAATAGAGGGTCAGCGTGCCCAGGACCATCAGGGCCAGGATGATCCACAGCAGCCGGGTATCCAGGGCGCGGACGCGATCCTTCATGGCGCCGCCTCCATGGGCGGGGCGAAGGGATCGACCATGCGGCCGCGGGGCGGCGGCATGGGATTCCTCATGCGGTCCACGAACCAGTACTGGACCAGCTTCTTCGCGATGGGCGCCGCGCTGCTGGCGCCGAAACCGGCGTTCTCCACCACCACGGCAAAGGCGATCTGGGGTTTCTCCCGGGGCGCGTAGCCCGCGAAGAGCGCGTGGTCCTTCAGGTGCTTGGCCTGGCGGGCGTAGTGGCTCTTGTCCACGAAGGTGGCCACCTGGGCCGTGCCCGTCTTGCCGACCATCGTCACCTCCGTCAGCGCCGAGGCCGCAGCGGTACCGCTGCGCACCACCTCGAAGAGCCCCTCGTCCAGCACCGACCAGATCCGGGGATCCAGGGGTGTGTCCCGGGCGGGCGGCGGTGCCGCCGGTTCCAGCTCGTTGGTCTGGTCGCTGCGGAAGCCGTAGAAGAGGTGGGGCGTGAGCACCTTGCCCTTGGTGGCCAGCAGGGCGTAGAAGCGCGCCAGGCCGATGGGCGTGACGCCCACGGCCCCCTGGCCGATGCCCACGCTGATGGTCTCGCCCGCGTACCACTTGGGGTCCCGGGGGGAGGCCTTGCGCTTCCAGGCGCGGCTGGGAATGCGCGTGCGCTTCTCCTGCGGCAGGTCCACGCCCGTGCGATCCGTGAAGCCGTACTTCTCCGCCGTGGCGTAGAGGTCGTCGATATCCAGTCGCGAAGCCACGTCATAGAAGTAGACGTCGCAGCTCTGGGCGATGGCCTGCACCAGGTTCAGGCCGCCGTGGCCCGTGGGTTTGTCGCAGCGGAAATCGCGGCCGTAGAAGTTCTTCCTGCCCGCGCAGTAGATGACGGTCTGGGGCGTGATGACGCCCTTCTCCAGGCCCGCCAGGGCCACCAGCAGCTTGAAGGTGGAGCCCGGGGCATAGACCCCCTGGATGGCCCGGTTCAGCATGGGCCGCGCCGGGTTGTTCAGGTAGCGGTCCACCATCTCCTGGCTGAGACGGTTGAGGAACAGGTTCGGGTCGTACGAGGGGCTGGAATACATGGCCAGGATGCCGCCGTCACGCAGGTCCAGCACCACGGCCGCTCCGGCCTCCTCGCCATAGGCGTCCTGCAGCACCTTCTGAAGGCCCGCATCCAGGGTGAGATAGAGGCTGCGGCCCGAGGTGGCATCGGACTGGCCGAAATGGGCGACCTCGGTGCCCAGCTGGTCCACCAGGATGCGCCGCTGGCCATCCACGCCCTTGAGCTTGTCGTTGCCGCTGGCCTCGAAGCCCTCTTTGCCGATGGTCTCGCCCAGGTGGAAGACCCCGGGCTTGGCCTTCATCAGCTCCTCATCCACCTCCCCCACGTACCCCAGCACGTGGCCCGCCAGCTCGTCGCCGAGGTAGACCCGCCGGGGCGCCACATCCACGCTGAGGAAGGGGAAGCGGGCCCGGACCCGCTCCGCCAGGGCGATGCCCGCGTCGTCCAGGTTCTCTTTCAGCACCAGGGGCCGGCCCTTGCCCGCGAGGCGGTAGCTCTGGATCTTCCGCGCCAGGGCGGCGGGGTCCAATTCCAGGGCCAGGGCCAGGGATTCGATCACCTCGGGCCGGGTGGGCAGATCCTCCCGCTGGATGACGAGGTGCAGGGCCCGGCGGTTGTCCACCAGGCGGTAGCCGTTGCGATCCAGCACCAGCCCGCGGGGCGCGGCGATGGGGCGCACCTTCACCGCCTGCTGCATGGCCAGCTGTTTGAACTCGCCGTGCCGCACCAGCTGGAGCCAGGCGTAGATCAGGATCAGCATGGCCACCAGGCTCCAGGCCAGGGCCTTGAACGCCCCAAGGCGGCGGTGGAGGAGAGGGCGCTGCCGGGGGTCCATCAGCCCAGCCGAGGGGACGGCCCTGAATACATCAGACGCCAGACTGCCCAGCCCCACAGGGGCAGGCTGAGCAGGGCCCAGAGCCATCCAAAGCCCCAGGGATGGGGCCCCGAGGCCAGACGCACCGCCAGGTGGACCAGCAGGGCGTGGGCCACGAGCAGCCCCGCCAGCCGCGCGAGCCAGCCCTTCACGCCCTCCAGGGGCCACCGGCCGGCCAGCCCGCCCGCGACCAGGGCCAGGGTCATGTCCGCCCAGGCCGTGCCCCCCATGTGGGGATAGAGCCGCAGGGAGCCCTCCAGGGCCCAGCCCGCCGCCCCGGCCCAGAGGGCGCCGGAGAGCGGGGAACCGGCCCGGGGCGCCAGGGCCAGCACCAGCAGGACGTGGACCACGGACTGGAGCCAGGGGAAGGGGGCGCAGAGGAACACCAGGCCCAGGGCGATGGCGCACAGGAGGTTCTGCCGGATGGCGGAAGGGGCCGGAATCCTCATGGCGTTCCCCGCTTGCGCTGCGGTTTCTGCTCGGGCGCCACAAAGGGCGGCTGCACCTCCAGCGGCGGCTGGGAAGGCAGCAGGAGCACCGTGGAGATTCGGTCCAGGGGCGCCGAGAGGTTCACCTGCACCTTCAGTTCCAGGTCGCCGGGGGCCACCTCGCCCACATAACCCACCAGGAGGCCCCGGGGAAACACGCGGTCCAGCCCGGAGGTCAGCACGGCCTCGCCCACCTGCACCACTTCCTGGTTGCTGATGTAGCGGATCAGGGCGCGCCCGGAGCCCATCCCCTGCAGCACCCCCGTCGCGCGGCTCCGGATGAGCATCACGCCCACGGAGGCGTTGGGCGCATCCGCGGGCAGCACCTTGGCCTGGGTGGGCCCCACAGACCAGAGCCGGCCCACGATGCCCTCGGGCACCAGCACGCCCTGGTCAGGCACCAAGCCCAGGTCGCGGCCCCGGTCGAGAAGGAGGCCCCCGAACGCGGCGGGCCGGGTGCTGAAGATCACCCGGGCGGCCTGGAGCTCCAGGGGGATCTGCCGCTTCAGCCCGAGGAGCCGCACGGCCTCATCCGCTTCCGCCAGCCGGGGCGCCTCCTGGGCGGCCTGGGCCTTCAGCTGCGCCAGCTCGGATGCCAGCCGCGCGTTCTCGGCGCGGGTCTCCACGAAGCCGCGGGCGGCTTCCCGGCGGGTGGCCCGCCATTGCACCCAGCGGGAGGCCAGGCCCTGGGAAGGCCGCGAGAGGGTGTCGGCCACGCTCGTCCAGTGCCGGCCGGGAGCCGGGCCGAGCAGCGCCCAGGCTCCGTGGCCCAGCCAAAGGAGGATCAGGGCGAGGCGTTGCCACCCCGCGCGGCTCCATCCCCATTTGGACCTGTGGACGACCATGCCCCCTCCGGGCGGAGTTAGGGCCTGATTTCAAAGTGGATGTGAGCCGCGACGCTGGCCAGCCGCGCCTCTGGCAAGGCGCCGGCCGCGGGGCGATGCGGGACATCGTTCAAGGCCGGCAACGCCGCCAGGGGTGCGGCTGGCCACGTCCCGGAGGGCAAGGGGCGGCGCCCGGCGCGATACTGCGTCGAACGCCTCGCCAATAGTGCCGCTATTGTCATCGTCGTTCTCCTTGTCTCGCTTGGGCGGCGCCCCTTGCGCGGCCGCACCCCACTTTGAAATCAGGCCCTAATCGAGGATCTGGATGCGGCGCAGGAGCGGGATGTTCTCCAGCAGCAGCGCGGTGCCCCGCACCACGGCGGTCTGGGGGTCCTCCGCGCGGAAGACCGGCAGGTGGGTCTCCTTGCGCAGCCGCTCGTCCAGGCCCTGGATCAGCGAGCCCCCGCCCGTGAGGCAGATGCCCCGGTCGATGAGGTCCGCCGCCAGCTGGGGCGGCGTCTCGTTCAGGGCCTTGCGGACCAGGTCGATGATGGCGTTGATGGGCTCGGCGAGCGCTTCCCGGATCTCAGCATCGTTGAGGGTGAGCGTCTTGGGCAGGCCCTCGAACTGGTCCCGGCCGCTCACCTCCATGGTGCGCGTCAGCTCCGAGGGGAAAGCCGAACCCAGCGTCCACTTCACCTCCTCGGCGGAGGACTCGGAGATCAGCACGTTGTATTTCTCGCGAATGTACTTGACGACCGCCTCGTCCATCTCGTCACCGGCGATGAGGATGGAGTCCGAGAACACCTTGCCGTTGTAGCTGATGACGGCCACGTCCGTGGTGCCGCCGCCGATGTCCACGATCATGCAGCCGCGCTTCTCGTTGATGGCCAGCCCGGCGCCGATGGCCGCCACCATGGTCTGGTCCACGATGAAGACCTCGCCGGCCTTGGCGTCGTAGCAGACCTGCTTCACGGCGCGGCGGGCCACCTGGTGGGCCCGGGGCGGGACGCTCACCACGATGCGGGTGCGGGCGATGCCGCGGTTCGGGCGGGCCTTGGAGATGAACTGGGCCAGCATCTTCTCGGCGGCATCCACCTCGAAGATCATGCCGTCCTTCATGGGCCGGATGGTCCGGACGCCCTGGGGGGCCCGGCCCAGCAATTGCTTGGCCTCGTCGCCCACGGCCTCCACCTCATGGGTGAGGGTGTTCACGGCCACGATGGAGGGCTCATAGATGACGATGCGGCCGGCCTGCTTGGTATGGATCAGGGTCGAGGCCGTGCCAAGATCGATGGCGAGGTCCGAATTGAAGATATTGGACCAGAACTGGCTGGAGAAAATGCTGGCCACTGGCGGCTCCCTAGAACCTCTTAGGGTGCCACGAACCGGCCCCCCGGGCCAGCCGCGGGGGCCCCGGCCGGCAAATACCCCAGGGCGGCGCTACTTCCCCGCCCCAAGCAGCTCCTCCACCAGCAGGGCCCCGTCCAGTCGCTGGGGCAATTCCTTGTGGTAGCCCCGGACCCAGCGCCCCCCATCCACCAGCACGAACGGAATGGCCCGCTTGCCGGTCTCGGCCTCCAGCTTTTCCGCAGCCCCGGGGACGGCCTCGATATCCACCTTCCGATGGGCCACGCCATGCTCGGCCAGCCAGGCTTCCAGGCGGCGGCAATCTGGGCACCAGGTGGCGCTGTACACCGCCAGATCCAGGGCTTTCAGTTCATCAATTCGGCTCATGAGAACCTCCCGGACCTGTCATTCTGGATCCTTTGATGCTCTTCGGGGAGATTCCATGTCCAAGCTGATCCATCATGCCGCCCTCATCGCCGGGTCGGCCCTCCTCCTGGCGGTTGCCCTGGGCTGTGGCAAGAGCACGCCGGATGCCAGCCGCGTCATCGCCAACATCGGCGGTGGCAAGCTCACCGAGGCCGAATTCCAGGACATCGTGAAGAACCTCTCGCCGGATCCCAAAGAGGCCCAAGCCTTCCTCACGGACGCCTCCGCGCGCAATGAGCGCGCCCAGCTCGCCCAGCGCATCGCCATGTCCAGGGCTATCACCGTCTACGCTGCCCAGACCGGCCTCGACAAGGATCCGTCCGTGAAGCGCCAGCTGGAGCAGCAGCAGGCCAACATCTACTTCCAGGCCCTTATGAAGAAGCACATGGCGGGCATCAACCCCACCGACGAACAGCTCCAGGCCTTCTACAAGGAGCGGGTGGCCGCCCTCCAGGCCCAGGGCCGCGCGCAGGGCGTGCCCCCCTTCGAGACCGTCAAGGCCCAGCTGCCGGAACTGTGGAAGCAGCAGCACATGCAGGCCCTCAGCGACCAGATCCAGAACGAGGTCAAGCAGAAGGTCCCCGTGACTCTGGCTGACGACTACAGGCCGGCGGGCGCGGAGTAGGGCCCGAGCTCGAACTCACTCGACTGAATTTCCGCTGAAACCGGTGTGCAACCAGCCCGAACCCTCAGGCCAGGCACCGGCGAAGCGCCTGTCCGGAAGACTCAACCAAGGAAGGCGTACACACAAAGCGAGATCCCCGACAGACCCACAACCATCGAACCCCACCATAGAGAACGGTTCCGGGTCAGGGCGGCAAGGGCCCCCAGCGCGATGGAAACCTGGAACAGCGCCACTGTGTTGGCGAAGTGGTGATGCTGGTGCAGGAGGACGTCCGCTTCGGCCGACTTCCGGTCCCGCTCCTTCTCTTTCTCCTCTGCGGCTTTCTTGATCTCAGCTTGTTCCTCGGTGTAGCGCTCGATCTGTGCTGCAAGACCTTTTGGAGCCGCTTTCCCTGCCGCTTCCCAAGAAGCTTGCGTCGCCTCCTGGATGGCGGCCTTCACACCCTTGGCCTGGTAGTAGCTCCACTGATCCGAAGCCTGGGCCTGGAGGCGTGTGGACTCGGTTTTGAGGATGAGCGCCTCGTTCACGGTAGCCCCGGCCTTCAAGGCCGCGATCGCGGCAAACGCGGCAAGGACCGC
>DASXUH010000041.1:0-2106 GCA_036504935.1 Geothrix sp.
CGCCCTCAAGCCCGAGGCCGCGGCCTATGAGGCCGTGCAGCGGCGGCTGGGCCTCTTTCCCGGCAACCTCGCCATGGTGGGCGACAGCTGGACCGACGATGTAGAAGGGGCCCTCGCCGCCGGCTGGACCGCCATCTGGGTGAACCGCGGCGCCAAGCCCAGGCCCGACCACGACCCCGACGCCCCCCTCTACGAAGTGCGCAGCCTGGCCCGGGTTCCCGAACTCATCGAGAACCTCCAGCTGGGCATGCGCTGTCCGACCTGTTTAGGGTGAATCCCGGACCGGGCGAAGGTCCGTTGGGCCAAAGCCAAAAGCTTTTCAGCCACCGATTGCAGTGATTTTAGTGATTCCTGCCCCAGCGCAGCTTGGGCTCATGGGGGGTGGCAGGGCCGCGCCCTTTTGGGGGTGCGCGGCCCTACCACCCCCCATGACTTCCGGCAAAGCCGGACGCCGCCTCTGGCGGGCCCATGCGGGAAACCTCCGAGGCCCAATCACCGTCATCAGCGAAATCGGTGGCGAAAAGGCCTTTCGTTTCGGTTCGCCGGACCGTCCGTGGGGCGGTGGGTCAGGCGGTGGCGCTGTTCTGGCCGGAGAGCTGCACGTCCATCACCACAGCATTCCTTGGCGTATCCTGCCGCTCGATCCACTGGACGCGGGCGCCGAGGAGGCGGGCCAGCTGCATGAGGCCTTCCCGGGCCTCCTGATGCAGCGCGCCCGACAGCTCGGGATGCAGGGTCAGGCGCACGTCGGCGCCGCGCAGGCGCTCGCCCTGGCGCACCAGTTCCCGGTAGGCCTTGAGCAGGGAGGTCTCGGGGCTCTGCGTGCGCCCGGCACCATTGCAGGTGGGGCAGGGCTGGGTGAGCAGCCGCTCGAGGGAAGGGCCGGTGCGCTTGCGCGTGAGCTCCACCAGACCGAACTCGGAGATGCCGCCGGCCCGGGCGTGGTTGCGATCGCGCTTGAGCTCCTCCTGGAGGCGGGCCAGCACCTCGTCGCGGTGGGCCGAATCCACCATGTCGATGAAGTCGATGACCACGATGCCGCCCAGGTTGCGCAAGCGCAGCTGGCGCACGATCTCGGGGATGGCCTCCAGGTTGGTGAGGTAGACCGTTTCCTCCAGATCCTTCTTGCCCACGAACTTGCCCGTGTTCACGTCGACGCTGACGAGGGCTTCGGTCTGGTTCAGCACGATGGAGCCACCGTGCTTGAGGAAGACCTTGGGCTGGCGGGCGGATTCGATCTCACCCTCGATGCCGAAGGCCTCGAAGATGGGCAGGTCCGAGGTGAAGTGCTTCACCCGGTTGGCCCACTCGGGGTGCAGCTTCTCCACGAAGGCCAGCACCTCGCGATGGGCGTCGGGATCGTCCACCCAGAAGCTGGAGACTTCCTCGCGGAAGATGTCGCGTAGCACCTTCTGGAGCAGGCGCAGGTCGTGCCAGACCAGGCCCGGCGCGGGCACGGTCTCGGCCTTGGCCTGGATCTCGTGCCACGCCTGGCGGAGGAAGGCCACGTCGCCCACCAGATCCTCGTCCTTCTCGCCGATGGCGGCGGTGCGGACGATGAAGCCCTCGCCGGGCTGGGCGTGGCTGCGGATCAGCTCGCGCAGGCGCTCCCGCTCCTCGGGCTCCGTGATCTTGCGGGAGATGCCGATGTGGTCGATGCCCGGCATGAAGACCAGGAAGCGGCCGGGGAAGCTCAGGTGGCGGGAGAGCCGCGGCCCCTTGGAGCCGATGGGATCCTTCACCACCTGGACCAGCGTCTCCTCGCCCTCCTTGAGGGGGGGCAGGGGCGGCGGCGGGGGCGGAAGATCCTCGACGACCTCCTCCCCTTCTTCCTCGGCGGACAGGTCGGCCCCCAGGCGCTGGGCCACGGGATCGTCCAGGTAGAGGAAGCCGTCCTTGGCCCCTCCGATGCCCACGAAGGCGCTCTGCATGCCGGGGAGCAGCTTGGCCACCCGGCCCTTGTACACATCCCCCACCTGGCTCTTGTTCATCGTCCGCTCGAGGAACAGCTCGCAGAGCTGGCCGTTCTCAAGCAGGGCGATGCGCGTCTCCAGGGGGGTCGAATTGACCACCAGGGACTTGCGGACTTCCATGGAACCAACCTTT